>JAFIGC010000067.1 GCA_020831635.1 Verrucomicrobiota bacterium
GGGTCCTGGTTGCGGGTTGTTGGTTGCTGGTTGCGGGTTGTTGGTTGCTGGTTGCGGGGTGTGGGTTGCCTGTTGTTTATGGGTTCCTCAAGGTGACAGCGTACCAGTGATGTTCCAGGTGCCACCCGCGACCACGTGGGCATGGTTCAGGTGCGTTCCGGATCTCAGTTCGACGCCGCCGGGTCCGGTCCAGCGATCCGGATGCCGTTCCTCTCCGTTTGTGTTGCGGCGCAGCTCCAGTGGCGGGCGGCCGGGCACATGCAGCAGCGCGTGGCTAAAGAGCGGGCGCACGGTCAACCAATCCCCGAGTCCGGGACAATCGGGAAAAAGTCCCAGCGCGGCGAGCAGCCACCATGCGGACATCTCGCCGTTGTCCTCGTCTCCGAGAAAGCCGTCGGGTGCCAGACGATGCAGATCGCAGATGCGCCGGGTCCAGCGTCCGAAGGCGGCGGGGTCTCCGCAATGCGCGAGGTAGGGGAGGGTGAAGTGACTGGGTTGGTTGGAATGGGCGTACTGGCCGCAGTCCAGCGCCGCCATCTCGCTCATTTCGTGGATGACGTGGGAATAGGTGCCCACGTGATAGCGCGGCGCCTCGTCCAGGAGGCGCTGGAGGAAGGCCCGGGCGGCGCCCGCGCCGCCGCGGGCGGCAATCAACTCCCGTGGCTGATGCGGCACGTGCCAGGCGAACTGCCACGCCGATCCCTCGACGTAGGGCCCGCCCCAAGTGATGGGGTCGAAGGGCTTTACCCAACTGCCGTCGGCGTGGCGACCGCGAAAGAAGCCGGTCTCGGTGCAGAGCACTTGACGCCATGATCCGGCTCTTGCGTCGCAGGAATCCGCAAGTGCGGAATCGCCTGCGGCCTCGGCCACCCGCGCAATGCACCAGTCGCCGTAAGCGTAATCCAGGGTCCGCGCCACCGATTTGTTGATCCGCTCGTGGGGGACGAAGCCATGCTGGAGGTATGCGTCCATGCCAATGCGCCCGTAGGGTGCGTCGTCGTCGACCGGCTCCTCGACATGCCGCCGCAGGTACCGCAGAACCTCCAGGGGATCGAAGCCCTCGATCCCTCGGGCCACGGCATCGGCGAACACGGCGTCGGCATAACTGCCGGTCATGCAGTTGCGGTGTCCCGGACTGGCCCAACTGGGCAACCAGCCGGTGATCCGCGCCCCGTTCACCCAGCCCTCCAGGATCGTGGGCAGGTGGTCGGGACAGAGCAGGGCGTACCACGGATAGACCGTGCGCGCGGTATCCCAAAAGCCGTTGTCGGTGACGCGTACGCCGCCGCATATGGCCCCGGTGTCGGGACAGCGGTGGCGCGGCGAGCCTCCCGGTCCCGGTTCGTCCAAGCGCCGCGGGAAGAGCAGCGTGCGGTAGCACAGGGTGGCGGTCAGGGCGCGCTGTTGCAAATCGGCTCCGGGCAGTTCCAAGCGATCCAGCAATCCATCCCAGGCATCCGCCGCGACCGCGGCGATATCCTCGACGTCACGTCCGGCCACCTGTTGGTCGATCAAGGACCGCGCGGACGCCTCGTCAATGAACGAGGCCGCAACCCAGACCCGCATTTCGCCGCCACCCGGAGGCAGTTCCAACCAAGCGCCAAGGGCAGGACCTTCCGCTTCGCAGTGTCCGTCGCGCTCCCCGTCGGCGTCGAAGCATCCGCCACCGATGCCGGGGAACTCGCAGCGCAGCACCAGGTGCATCGCGAAATCGGGGTGGAGCCTCCGTCCCCCGCCACCGCGGGTACGCAGAACGATCTCGCCCCGAGCCGGATCGATTCGGACTTGACTGTCGTGATTGCCCCGGTCTCCATGGAAATGAACCCGGCCACTGTCCACGATCAATCGGCGTGGTCCGTCGCCGCGCCAGCGCAGGTGCATGGCCAGACCCTGCATGCTGGGTGCGGCCCGCCATTCGATGCCTTCGGTCGGCAGCACGCAGGCGAAGCGGTGGGGCCGACAGGTCAACTGCGCACTGGGCAGTTCCACCGACCGCGCCTCGCGCTTGAGCCGTCGCGCGCCGGCCTGCGGCATGAGGGTGGCACTGCACCAATCGGTCATCCACGGGCTGGGCTGGTGGGTGAGGCGGAGGCCGTGAAAGGCATGTTCCCGGTACTGGAAAAACCAGTTGTCGGGCGCTGCATTTGCCGGACTCCAGTGGTGGGTCCCCCATGGCAGGGCCATCAGGGGCAGGACATTGCCATGACTGAAATCATGACGGGAATCCGTGCCCATGAAGCAATCGACAAGTTCGACGGTGCGCATTGTGTCAGTCTAGAGGGATTGAGACAGGGAAGATCATGATGGGCTGGGACAATTGCTTGGAAGCAGCGTGGATGTCAAGGCGAAACGGCCCAAGACACTCCATTCGTACGGCTGATTTTTCCAATCGCGAAGTCCGACCCAAACGAGAATGATGAATGCCCACCGGATGGCTTCGCCGGACAACGGATGCGAAGGAATCCGTAAAACCTGTTCAAAAAGCCATGGGAAGCGAGCTTTTTGGCTGAAATTTCAAAGGAATGAGGTCAATAGTTTTCTACGGTGGTGGATTTGGTCTAAATTGACCCATAAACAAAACCAAAATGGGGGGGACCACGGATGCCGTTCGGCAGACCACGAATTGAAAAACCAGTGCTTTCTCTGAATCCATTTCCCAATCCCCATCCGTGGTCTCTTTTCTCATAACAAGCCCCAATCACAAGCCCCAATCCATCATGATTTCGCCTTCATTTGCGATGGAACCATCCGTTGGAATCCAAATCCATGGTGGTCCATCCCGCTCAAATTCAGAAATCCCATTCATCATTTGTTCACCCTGAAAGGGTGATTCACACCGGAGCCCCACCATTTTGAAAGATTTTCACAGAGGCACCAAGAACGGATGGGATAGAGAATGGATTGGGATTGAAACAGAAGCAAACAAAGGCAGCAAAGGCAATTCCACCGCCATTCCCTCTGTTCGGTGGATTGGGTCGGAGGTTTCAATTAGGATTGTCCATGAGTCTGAAATCGCTTCGAAATTGTTGTTTTTCTCCTTCTCTCCCCGACATCGGGTGGGGTCTGATTTGCATAGTGGCTAAACTGATCGCGGAGTGGCGGTTGAATCGACGCGGAGGGGGCACATCAACCCCGGCAGATACCAGGGCACCGCAACACAGGGGCTGATGCCCACTCTGTTCAAACCGGATAAATCCGGGACTCTAAACGCGTCACTCCGCACTCGTCATTCATCCTCCGCACTCGTCATTCATCCTCCGCACTCGTCATTCATCATTCGACATTCGTCTCTATTCCCTGGAAAGGATTTCCACCAGGTTTTGGTTGGAGGCCTGAATGGCGGGGTAGGCGCCGAAGAGGAGGCCGGTGCAGAAGGAGGCGCCGAAGGCGATGGTGACGATGAGGGGATCGAAGACGATGGGGAAGTCCAGGGGACCGGCGGCGATGGCGACGCCTCCGGCGGCGAGCAGGACCCCGGCGATGCCGCCGACCATGCTGATGATGATGGCTTCGACGAGAAATTGTCTGCGAATATCGACTTTACGGGCACCCACGGCTCTACGGATGCCGATTTCCTTGAGGCGTTCGGTGACGGCGGCGAGCATGATGTTCATGATACCGATGCCGCCGACGACGAGGGAAATGGCGCTGATGGACAGGGAGAGGATGTCGAGCAGTTTTTGGGCTTCTTGCTTGGACTTGAGGAGGTCGAGGGGAATGATGAGATCGTAATCTTCGACGCCGTGGTGGCGGACGTCGAGGATACGGCGGATGTCGCGCCCGGCCTCGGAGAGTCGGTCTTCTTCGGCCAGTTGCACGAGAATTTCGTCCAACTCACTGCGCAGGGGCTGGTGGGTAAAGCGGGTGAGGGTGGCACGCAGGGGGACAAGCACGTCGAGGTTGGCGTCGTTGGCGCCCACGGCTTCGAGTTCGGTGGTGTCCACGAACTTGTTCGCGAGCACGCCGATGATCTGATAGGGCTGACCGCCAACGACCAGCTTGGTGTCCAACATGGACGCGGGGTCCTGTCCGCGGGGGACCATGCCGGCGCCGATGACGGCGACGCGGTGTTGTCGGACTTCGTCGAGGGGGTGAAATCCGACCCCGGCGGAGAGGGAGAGGTTGTTGACGACGAGGTATTCGCCGGACACGCCGCGCACGCGCACGTTGCCCACGGGTTGCCGTTCGCGGAGCACTTCCACGGAGAGATCCCGGGCCATGGCCACGGCGGTGATGTCGTCCAAGGCGATTTGCAGGACTTCGGCGTCGCGGCGAGTGAGCCCGTGGGAGCCTTGGGCGCGGGCCTGGTAGAGGGCGGCGTTCTCCAAACGCCGATCCACGATGCGAATGAGGTTGGCGCCGAGGGCGCGGATCTGGTTGGCTTGTTTGAGCTTGCTGCCTTCGGAAAAGGAGGACATGGAGATCACGGAGGCGACGCCGATGATGACCCCGAGCATGGTGAGCGAGGTTCGCAGCTTGTGGGCCATCAGGCCTTCGCGGATGCCCATGCGGATCATGTCCCTGAAGCCCAGATTGCCGCGGTTTTGTATGGGGTCGGGTTCGCTGGCGACGGGGGGATTGATGTCGGGACGAATTTCGTCGGCCACGATTTTGCCATCCGCGAGGGTGATTTTGCGGTGGGCGTGGTTGGCGACTTTGGGGTCATGGGTGACCAGCAGAATGGTGTGGCCCTGATTGTGGAGTTCGTCGAGGAGGGCGAGGATCTCTTTCCCGGTTTTGGAATCGAGGGCCCCGGTGGGCTCGTCGGCGAAGAGGACTTCGGGACTGTGGATGAGGGCGCGGGCAATGGCCACGCGTTGGCATTGTCCGCCGGAAAGTTCGTTGGGCTTGTGGTCGGTGCGGTCGCCGAGACCGACTTTTTCGGCCATTCCGCGGGCCTTTTCGAGGCGTTCGGCGCGTCCGAGGCCGGAATAGGCGAGGGGAAGGGCGATGTTTTCGAGAACGGTGAGGTTCGGGAGGAGGTTGAATTGCTGGAAAACGAAGCCGATGCGCCGGTTGCGGATTTCGGAGAGGCGGTTGTCTTCGGCGGTGGACATGTCGTCCCCGGCGAGGTGATAGCTACCGGTGGAGAGGCGGTCCAAACAGCCGAGCATGTGCATGAGGGTGGATTTTCCGCTGCCGGAGGGGCCGACGATGGCGGCGAATTCGCCGCGCTGGATGTCCAGGTCCACGCCGTCGAGGGCGTGGACTTTGTGGGTACCCATGGTGTAGGTTTTGCGGGCCCCGCGCAGGGAAATGAGAGCTTTTTGGGGCTGGCTCATGGTTGGACCTCCCCGAAATCGATGGTGACGGTGGCGGTCATGCCGGGCATGGCGGGAATGTCGCGGGTGTCGAGTTCGATTTCCGCGAGGAATTGGGCCTGCTGGGTGGGGGGCGATTGGCGGTAGATGGGGGTGAGGTCCATGCGGTCCTGTCCGAGGTGGGTCACGTTTTTGACTTCGCCGACCAGTTCGACATCGGGATAGGCGGTGAGGCGAGCGCGGACGACCTGACCGGGTTTCACGCGGAGAATGTCGCTTTCGTGGATGAGCACGCGCAGGGTAAGGTCATGGGGGTCCACCAAGTCGCCAAGCACGTCCAGGGACCAGCTTTGCTGTCCCACGGAGAGGGTTTGCCAGGAGCGGGTGCGCCAGTGGAGTCGCCGCATGAGGCGGATGATGCCATCGGCGGGGGCGGTGATGCGGACTTGTTCCAGATTGGATTCGCGGTTGGCGAGTTCTTCGCGCATGTGTTTGAGTTCGAGTTCCACGCCTTCGATTTCCAGGGATTTGGCGGCCACTTCCCGTTGGTGTTTGCGTTGGCTGCGTTCGACCACGTCCCTGGCTTGGTCCACGGCGCTTTGCAAGGTGAGGCGTTCTTCTTCGAGCATGGGCCGGCTTTCCAATTCCAATTGGGTTTTGCGTTCTTCCAACAAGGCGCCGGCGGAGGCGACATCGCGTTGGTAGGCGTCGAGGGAGGCGGCGGTGGCAAAATTTTGGCGGACCAAATCCTGTTGACGTTGCAAGCGGTCCTCGCGGTCTTCGAGGTCCAGTTGGGCCAGGGCGATGGAAATTTCGTGGAGTCGGCGCTCTTCGGGGCGCAGGCCTTCGGCGCGATAGGACAATTCCAGTTCCGCGTGGGCCAACTCGGCGCGTTCGCGGGCTTGGATGGATGAGTAGGTGGAGGTGATGACTTCCAATTCGCCCTGGTGGGTTTCGAGTTCCTCCAGTTTCAGGTCGATGGCATCGCGTTGTTCTTCGATGCGGCTTTGGATTTCCTCTTCGTCCATGCGAAAGAGAAGATCGCCTTTTTGGACCCGTGTGCCGTCGTCGATCACCTGTGCCAGCGTGCCATTGATGGGGTTGAGGATGCGGGCGATAAGCCGGGGTTCGAGCACCCCGACCTCGTGGAGTTGGTTGAGGGGCGTGGGGTCGCGCAGGGGAGGCGGCGGGGGCGGCGCCTCGTCAGGACGCAACCACAACCAGAGTCCGCCCGCCGCGAGCAGGAGGAGGGGAAGTAGAATTTGAAGCGAGTGTTTACGGGCCATGGACTGAAGGGACTGAAAGGGCTAAAAGGATTATCGGGAAAAAGGAAAGACGACGTGGGCGATGGCCCCGGGTTTCAAGTCGGCGTGCTCGCTGTCGCGCAACAGGACTTCCACGCCGATGACATGCTCGAGGGGCGGTTCGATGTTGGCATAGAGGCTGCCACGCAGGGACGGGCTGTCGGCGGGAACGAGGATTCCCTCGATTTTGACGATTTCCCCCTGCCAAATGCGGGTGCCTTCGCTGGGGATGCGGACTTGTACGGACATCCCCTGTTTCAGGCGGCTGATGTGGCGTTCGGGCACGGATACGCGGACAACCATGCGACTGGAATCGGAGAGGCTCATGAGGTGGCTGCGGCTGAAAACCCCCATGCCGACGCGCAGTTTGGCTTCGCCCACGCCGTCCCATAGGTTCTCGTACTTCACCAGTCCGCTGGCGGGGGCGCGGATGACGAGGGATTTTTGGGATTCGATCAAATCGTTGTATCGATTGATGCGCCATCTTTCTTGCCGGATACGGCGCCGCACGGTGGATTCGGCTTGGGAGATGCGGCGGGAGGTGGACGATTCCAAGCTCGCGAGTTCCGCTTCCTGTCGGGCCAATTGGAGCCGGGCCAGACTTCTCTCCACGGGAGTGGCGCCCTTTTGCGCTTGGGCCAATTGCAATTGGGCTTGTTCGAGTTGCAATTCCCGGCGGCGCACGTCCCGTTCTTTGCGCCGCCGTTCGGGCGGCGCGGTTAATTCGGGGGCGTTTTCAATGCGGACGAGATCCCGCCGGGCGGCGGCCAATTGTATTTCCGCGGTTTCCTTGTCCAGGGTGGCCTGATGAAGTTGGGCGGAACTGATGCCCGCCTCGACGCCTTCGTGTTCCAATTTGCGGATTTCGAGGAGATTGCGGGCGCGGGCGAGTTGGAACGTGCCTTCCCGCCGGCGAAGGGCCAGGTCTTCTTCGGCGGATTCCCGGATCCCGGTGCGGCGGGTCACCTCGGCGGAGGCGTCATTGACTTGGTTATTGATGCGTTCGCTGTCCAATTCGGCCAGAATATCACCTTTTTCGACCTGCGTGTCTTCCGGTTTCAGGCTGGTGACCCGCATGTCCCAACTGCGAATGGCGGGGACGTTGACGGCGATGCTTTCCAAGGGTTGGAGCTGGCCGCTGGCGGCCATGCGGTCGGTGTCGAGCAGGTCTTCTTCGTTTTGCCGCGCGGGCCAATTTCCATCCGGCGATAGGTCGGCGATATTCACCTCTTCATCCTGCAGAATGAAGTAGGCGCCCACGGGGTGTCCATCCACGGAGCGGAAGGTGCCATTCACGCTGAGGTGGTGGCTTCCGTCGCGCATACGGGTCCAACTCAAGGGAACGGCGGGTCCTTTGATGGGGGCCCGGGTGCGAATGCGGGCCTGACCATATACGCCGAAGGGGACGTTTTCCGGGGGTTCGTCGAGGAGAATGACCACGTCGTAGACTTTCACGCCGGTTTCCTCGTCCCCGTCGCCGCGTCCGCTGCCCTCGGCCAAATCGCGGGGCAGGGGGGAGACGCTGTGAAGGTGGCCGCGAAGTTCCACGTCGGGCATGGGGTTGAGGACCACGGAGACGGGATCGCCGGGACGGAAAATGGAGCGCAGTTCTTCGGGGATTCGTCCGCGCAGGGCCATGCTTTTCGGGTCGGGCAGTTCCGCCAGGGCCATGCCTTTCGGGGGCTTTCCGCCGGAGGCCAGTTCGCGTTTCAGCCGTCCGGTGTAGATGACGACCCCGGCGCGGGGCGCCAGCAGGCGGGTGTGTTGGAGTTCTTCCTCGATTTCGCTCTTTTCACGGTGGATTTCTTCGAGTTGTCGATCCGTGGAACGGGTTTCGATGCGTAGAATTTCTTCGCGGGAGGTGATTTCCCCCACGAGTTTTTCGATTTCCAGTTCCAGATTGGCCATGCGGAGTTCGACGATGCGCAGGTCATTGGGGTGGGCGGGATGTTTGATGAAATCCAGACGTTTTTGGGCGTATTCGGTGCGGGCCTTTTGCAAATCCAGGGCCGTTTGCGCCTGTTCCAGTATCACGGGGGCGATGAGATTGCGTTCGAGGCGGGTTTTGGCGGTTTCGCGCTCCAGTTGGGCCGCCTCCAGATTGCGCTTGGCGACCTCCAAACGCCCGCGGGCAATGGCCACGTCCTCTTCTCTCGGGAGCACGCGCAGATAGTTGAGGCGCGCCTCCTGCACGGCCCATTGGTCCTTCAGTTGCGCCTTCTGGTCTTGGAGATCGATGAGTTGTTCGCGGATGCGGCCCAAGCGGACGGCCACGTTGTTTTCGGTTTCCGCGAGTCGGTTGAGAATCCCTTTCATTCGATCTTCGGGAATGCTCATGTCGAATTCAAACATCACATCCCCTTCTTCGACCCAGGTCCCTTCGGGCACCCGATAGGTAAATTGCGACCAGCGGATGGGGTTGGTGACGATTTCCTGTTCACGGGCAAAAGTTTGCACGCGCAAGGGCACGGAAGGATGACCTTCCAATTGGGGGAGGGGGCGTATACCGGCGCTAGCCGTGAAGGAAGTGGCGAACCATGCCATGCCGATGAGAAAACCGGCGGTATATCGTTGAATCCGAATCGTAAACATAAGAGCGGCCCATATTCATTTGATATCCCAAAAAATCAAGTCCAAGTGTGGTTTTTCTTAGATTGTGAAAATCAGGAATACATGCCAAAGGGGTAAAGGGTCGGCGGGGAATTGCCCTGACCTTTACACACAAATCATACTGGACAATACCAATGATTCAGGAATGGGCTGTCATCGAGTTCGGAGCCCGAACTCACGATTTCCCAAACGCAGATGCCTTATGAAACCTTTCGTGATTCCTTTTTCAACCACGAAAACCACGAAATTTCACGAAATGAATAAAGCTCCCACATCTTGAGAACCTTTTTCGTGCCCTTTCGTGCCTTTCGTGGTTCTTCCATCATTTGAGGCCCGGAGGTTGGTCGAAGCCACCCGTGGTTTCAATTTGATGATTGATCTGAAGGCTCACGATCACTTCCCCGGCTTCATCCCGATAGACATGGTTGACGGTCACATCGTTTTTTCGGAACATTTCCATTTTGGGGGACGTGTCATATTCCTGCTGGAGTTCTTTCTGAATAAACCGAGAAAAAAATGCGGTATCCATTGTGCTTTTTTGCATGGAAACCAAGGTGTATGTATAAGTCATTTCCCTCGGCCCCGTGACCTCCACCCGATCGATGCGGGTCATTTCATCCACCATGACGGGCAGTTGCGCGGAAATGGTTCTCTGGGCCATGTGAAGCTGGCCATGAATGGCACTTGCCCTTGCTTTGTGAAAAGTAGGGATGGCAATGGCAATCAGGAGGGCCGGCAACAAAACATTGATGACGATGCCCACACTCCCCGGGATCAGGATTTTCTCTTTGCCATGGGTCTTGACACTGCAACAGGCGAGAATTCCAAAGGTGATGCCAATGAGATGCATGATCAGGTAGCCCAGCGCCAGGATCATGACGATGATCGGGATTTTGATCATGCTCGTTAAAAACGACATGAGCAACAGGATCAGCAATGGAAGCTGCCAACTGTGTTTTGCAAATTTTTCCGCTTTTTCTCTGGTGATGTTCATTGGTTTTTACTTTATACCCGAATCCGTTGGATATTCGCTTCGAATCCGCACAATCTCATGGGCTGCAAAGAGTTGTCGGGAACGCTCGACAGACCGCAAGGGGATGCCCCGGTTCCCGACATTCCCTTTTGCTCCATGATCTTGCACGCTTTCTTTGCAAATATCTCACGGATTCAGGTCTTTAGATCGGCTTTTGGAGAAATCAACCCCTGATGTTTCCATCTCCGCTCCTTTTGTTCCCTCCCGTTCAAAAAATTTCGGTGGATTGGAACGGATTTCAAAGGACCTGCGGATGCCGGGACACGGCCTGCGGATGCTCTGAAACCTAAACACGACTCCAACCAATGAAACGTGCCATTTGCCCTGCAAAACCCTTTCCTCTGGATCTGGACCGTAACATCCGCAGTCCGTGTCCTGGCATCCGCAGGTCAAAAATTCCAGCATGTCTGAATCCGTTGTCTGGCGGAGCCATCCGTTGGTTCTTCTTCTGATCGGTTGTGAACGGACGGCTGCGTTAGAAAAATCAGCCGTAGAAAATTGTCGGCATTCGCTTTATCCCGCCGGGATGCCTGCGAAATCGCGCAGGGCGTGGGGCAGGTCGCGGATGTCGTCGATGACGGCGTCGGCGTGGTCGGGGTGCATTTGGCGGGGCATGTGGTCGGGGCGTTTCCAGATGGTGCGCAGGCCGGATTCGGCGGCGGCAAGCAAATCGGTTTCGAGGTCATCTCCCACGTAGACGGTTTGGTGGGCCGGGACTTTCAACGCCCGCAGGGCTTTCCGGAAAATTTCCGTCCCCGGTTTCCCGCCGCCGTTGGTTTCGTTCACTTGGACATGGTGTAGGTAGGGGGCGATGCCCGTGCGTTTGAGGGTGTGTTGGACAAAGCCCACATTGCCTTGCCCGATCAATCCGGTTTTGTAGAGCACGGAGAGGTGCCGCATCAAATTGAGGGCGCCCGGGAAAAGCCTTGGGGCGCCGCCCTGTTGCGTGTGGAAGTCGTTGGCCAAAAGTTGGGCCAGTTCCGCTGGGAGCTTCAGCTCTTCGACCACGCGACGGTAGGCCATGCCGGGGTTCGCGGCCGTTTGCAGATGACGCAAGGCGGCATCCACGTAGGTTCGGGCCGGGATATGGAGCAATTCGTCGAGAAACGACTGCCATTGAATGACAAAAAAAGCTTCGCGGGTGGCGCGAAGATCGAGAAGCGTGTTCTCCCAATCAAACAATACGGCGCAGGCGTTTGGGCGGTCGGTTGATTCCATGTGCGCATTATGGACCTCTCTGCCCGCCGATGCGATGAAAAAATGACCTGAAAAGGTGAAACTTTGCCCGGAATGCGCTTTTCAGAGAGGATCAGCCGCTTTTTGCTTGCAGAATTGGCCTTCACTCCATAGCCGTTCCCGCATTCTTTTACACACCACGAGGATTACGGACCCACATAAAAATATGAATATACACGAATACCAATCCAAAGAACTCTTTCGGGAGGCGGGCATTCCCGTTCCGGAAGGCCGACTGGCGCTGACCGTTGATGAGGCGGTCAATGCTTTTGAAGAACTGGGCGGCAAGATTGTCGCCGTCAAAGCCCAGGTGCATGTGGGCGGACGCGGAAAGGCGGGGGGCGTGAAGCTTGCCCGCACCGCCGCAGAAGTCCGCGCCGCCGCCGATGCGATTTTGGGCATGGACATCAAGGGCCATACGGTTCATCGCCTTTGGATCGAAAAGGGCAGCGACATTCAGCGCGAAGCCTACGTGAGCGTGATTTTGGATCGTTCCGCGAAAAACATCGGGTTCATTGTTTCCGCCGAAGGGGGCATGGACATCGAAGAGGTCGCCGCTTCCACCCCGGAAAAAATCCTGCGTTTCGGGTCCAATGATTACAGCTTCCCCGAAAGCGAGGCCCGCAAGGCCGCCGCCGAATTGTTTGACGGGCAAGGCGTGGACGCCTGCGTGAACGTCATGCGGAAGCTTTTTCAACTCTTCCTCGACAAAGATTTGTCGCTGGTGGAGATCAATCCATTGGTCCTCACCGGCGAAGGCGCGGTCGTGGCCCTGGACGGCAAAATCAACATCGACGACAATGCCCTGATGCGCCAGCCCGAGTTGCTGGAGCTGCGGGACATGAACGAAGAGAGCGAAGCCGAAATCACCGCCAAGGAAAAAGGCTTGGCCTTCATTCAATTGGATGGCGACATCGGCTGCATGGTCAATGGCGCCGGACTGGCCATGGCCACCATGGACATGATCAATCTTTTCGGCGGCAAACCCGCCAACTTCCTGGACGTCGGCGGCAGTTCCAATCCCGAAAAAGTGGTGCACGCCTTCAAATACATTCTCGACGGCGGCAACATTTCCGCGGTGCTGATCAATATCTTCGGCGGGATCACCCGCTGCGACGACATCGCCCGCGGCATTTTGAAAGCCTTCGAGACCATGGACATTCCCGTGCCCGTGGTGGTTCGCCTCACAGGCACCAATGCCGAGGAAGGCAAGGCGCTTTTGGAAGGTTCCAGTTTGATCCCCGCAACCAGTTTTGCGGAGGCCGTGAAAAAAACCATCGCTTTGGGCAAAGGAGAAGCGGCATGAGTATCTTAATTGACGAAAACACAAAAATCATCGTTCAGGGCATCACCGGACGCGACGGATCGTTTCACACCGGCCAAATGCTGGAATACGGCGCCAAAATCGTCGGCGGGGTCACCCCCGGCAAAGGCGGACAGGAAACGCAGGGGTTGCCCGTGTTCAACAGCGTGCGCGAAGCCCGCGACGCCGTCGGTTGCGACGCCACCGTCATCTACGTGCCCGCCAAATTCGCCAAGGGCGCCGTGCAGGAAGCCATTGACGCGGAAATTCCCCTGATCATCTGCATCACCGAAGGCGTGCCCGTCAACGACATGGTGGGGCTGTACCATCAGGTGAAAGCCAAGGGGCTGACCTTGATTGGACCGAACTGTCCCGGACTCATCAGTCCCGGAAAAAGCAAGATCGGCATCATGCCCGGAAGCATTTGCATTCCCGGCAAGATCGGGGTCATCAGCCGTTCCGGCACCCTGACCTACGAAATCGTGCACGCGCTGACCGGTCTGGGCATTGGCCAGTCCACCTGCGTGGGCATTGGCGGCGACCCCATCGTGGGGTCCAACTTCCGCGATGTCCTCGCCCTGTTCGAAGCCGATCCCGAAACCGAGGCCGTGGTGTTGGTGGGTGAAATCGGTGGAGACGAAGAAGAGCAAACCGCCGCTTACATCAAAGAAAACATCAAAAAACCCTGTTTTGCCTACATTGTCGGGGCGAGCGCCCCCGAAGGCAAGCGCATGGGACACGCCGGCGCCATCGTGTCCGGCAACGCCGGAACCGCCGAATCCAAGCAGAAGGCCTTCGCCGAAGCCGGGGTGCCGGTCGCGAAAACCATCGACGAAGTTGCGGAAATGGTGGCCGCGAAATTCAACCTGAATTCGTGAGAAAAAAGGCTGGCATCCGCCCGAAAACTGGTTTACCGTTTAAGAAATCAACCCGAAAGGAATCGAAATGGCCGAAAATGATTTTGAATTGGACGTGGGCCCCAAGCCCAAAGCCAAACCCCAGGTATCCGCATGGATGCTGGTGGTGGCAATCCTTGCATTCTGTGGATTTGCGGCGGTCATTACCCTGCAAGCCATGGAATACATGTACATGCGCGGGCAGTTGCCGAATGACGCCGACCCCTATTCGACCCAAGTGATCCTGCCTGAAACCCCTTGAAATTGAAAGTCTGCATTTTTTTGAAATTAGGGGTTGCCTAATGAAAAAAAATCAGGCATTTACCCCGCACCGTTTTCAAGCGGGGTCTTAGCTCAATTGGTTAGAGCGCCGGCCTGTCACGCCGGAGGTTGCGGGTTCAAGTCCCGTAGATCCCGCCATTTCTTCGCCCCTCGCAAGAGGGGCTTTTTTATGTCCTGTTATTTTTACGAGGCGTCTCCCATGAATTCTTTGCATACCCGTTCCCAATCCGTGATTCCCGGCGGCGTCAACAGCCCCGTCCGCGCTTTCAAATCCGTGGGAGGCGATCCGCTGTTTGCGGAACGGGCCGCGGGCGCCTATTTGCACACGACCGATGGTCGGGCATTGATTGATTTTTGTCTTTCGTTTGGTCCCATGATTTTGGGCCATGCGGATCCGGAGGTGGTGGCGGCGATTCAGACCGCGGCCACGCGGGGCACGAGCTATGCGGTGACCACGGAGGCGGAAATCGAAATGGCGGAATTGCTCACCGATGCGATTCCGGCGATGGACAAGGTGCGTTTGGTGAACAGCGGTACCGAGGCGGTGATGACGGCCTTGCGCATCGCCCGAGGAGCCACGGGTCGGCGCAAAATTCTTAAATTCAGCGGATGTTATCATGGTCATACCGATGGCATGTTGGTGCAGGCGGGCAGCGGGGTGGCGGGCATCGCCAGCGCGTCGAGCGCCGGGGTGACCGCGGAGTGCGCGTCCGACACCTTGGTGGCCCCGTTCAACGATTTCGAGGCGGTCACGGCATTGGTGCGGGAACACGGCGCGGACCTGGCCGCGATCGTGGTGGAACCCATCGCCGCGAACATGGGTCTGGTCTTGCCGGAACCCAAATTTTTGCTGCACTTGCGGGAATTGACGGAAAAGGCGGGGGCCTTGCTGATTTTTGACGAGGTGATCACGGGCTTCCGTTTTACCTTCGGCGCCTTCGCCAATCTGTGTTGCGCCAAACCGGATTTGATTACCCTCGGGAAAATCATTGGCGGCGGACTGCCCATTGGCGCCGTGGGGGGGCGAGGGGATTTGATGGATTGTTTGGCGCCTGCGGGGCCGGTGTATCAGGCGGGCACCTTGAGCGGCAATCCGCTTTGCGTGGCGGCCGGACTGGCCACGCTCCGCAAGCTGAAAGCCTTGAACCCCTATGCGGAACTGGCGGAACGTTGCGCGCGCTTTACCACCGAAATTCGCGAGAAAGCGAAGACCAAAGGGGTGGAAGTGTGCGTTCCGAACGACGGAAGCCTCTTCTCGTTGTTCTTCCGAGCGTCGGAACCCCGAAATTTCGCCGAAGTACAGCAATCCGACGCCCGGGCGTTTGTGCGCATGTTCCACGGACTCTTGGACAACGGGGTGTATTTGCCGCCCTCGGCATTCGAAACCTCGTTTTTGTCCGTGCAGCATACCGACGCGGTCTTGGACCGGGCCCTGGACGCCTTTGATCGGGCGCTTTCGTGAATTCAACCACCCTCCAGGTTGCACAAGCCCCACCTCCCATCCCCAGCATCCAAAATAGACCAAACGCTTACAGTACCGGCGCCATGAGGCGGCAGGTCTGGGCGGCGAAGCGGAAGAGGAAGGGGCGGGCATTGTAGTCATCGGCGCCGGTTTGGCGGCAGTGTTTGAAATCCTCTTCCAGCATTTCTTCCACTTTTTCGATCATTTCCTGCGAGCGACCCACGAGCGAAATTTCAAAATTGAGGCGGAAAGAGCGGTTGTCCGCGTTCGCGGTGCCCACCACGGCCATGGTCCGATCCACGAGCAATACTTTTTGATGCAGAAAACCGGGCGTATAGCGGTGAAATTTGATTTGCGGCATGTTTAACTGCGCGAGAAAGGTGAACGAGGCGAACCATACCATGAGATGATCCGCTTTTTCGGGCAGCATGATCCGCACCTCCACGCCGCGCAGGGCCGCAAGTTGCAGGGCGCTGACCACGTCGCTGTCGGGGACGAAGTAGGGGCTGACAATCCAGATGCGGTCCCGTGCTTGGCGGATGCATTGCAGCATCAACAATTTCCAGGTTTCCATTTGGTCGGAGGGTCCGGAAGGCACCACCAGAAGCTTTTCATCCCGTTCGGGCGCGGGGCGGGGGGTCCAGTCCAACCCTTCGGGGAAAGATTCCATGGCCCAGTTCCAATCCGACACGAACGCAAGTTGCACGGCCAGAACGGCTGGCCCCATGATTTGACAATGGGTGTCCCGCCAGGGACCGAAGCGTTTGCTGCGTCCCATGTATTCGTCGCCGATGTTGAAGCCGCCGATGAAGGCGACCCGCCCGTCCGTGACCACGATTTTGCGGTGGTTGCGGAAGTTGAGTTGGAAGCGGTTTTTGAGGCCCCGGGTGGTGCGGAAGCCGCTGACCCGGGTGCCCATCCTCCGTAAATCTTGCAAATATTCCGGTGATAGCCGGGTGCAACCGATTTCGTCGTAGAGAAAATAGACCTCCACGTTTCTTGAACGGGCCTCCGCGATGGATGCGAGAATTTCCCGCCCGATTTGGTCGTCTCTCACGATATAAAACTGAATGAGAATGTAGTGTTCTGCCGCGCCCATGGCCGCGCGAATGGATGCGAAAGTGTCGGCGCCCGTCGTGAACAGATCCACCTGATTCAGGTTTGTGAAGGGCATGGCCGCCAAGTTTTCCATCACGCCCTCGTCCGGGGTGCGGTCGAGCGCATCCGGCACGCTGTCCGGCAGTTTCATCAGGGTTTCCTTGATGAGCGGGTTGGTGCGCTGGTCCCGGGTACGGCGGGCATCCACGTAGCCGTTGAAATGCGTGCGCCCGAAAATCCAATACAGGGGCAGGGCGATAAAGGGGAAGGTGCACAGGCTGACAGACCAAGCGATGGCGCCTTGCGGGGTGCGGGCGCTCATGATTGCATGCAAAGTGGAGCCTATGCCCATGGCATAGACGAGAAAAGTCAGGGCCGTAATCAGATAGCCGATATGTTCCAACATTGATACAACGTAGGCGAAAACGATCACCAAGGCAATGAAGAAAAGTTTGTCAGTTGTTGGTTGCCGGTTGTGGGTTGCTTGTTGCTTGTTGCTTGTTGTGGTGCTGGTTGTGGGGGTGTTTGGGATGCAGTCATTCTCCGGGTGAACCTTGCAGGCTGCCGGACAAGGGGGCGGGCCCACGGAGGTGACCATGGCGGCGGAGAAACTCCCGGCCCAGCTCCGGGCGGGACATGCAGTGATCATGGTGCAGATCCTTGAGTTCGATTTCGCCATCGGTGATGGTCAGGTAGCGGGTGGCGATGGAGGGATCGCTCGGGCGGTTATAGCCCACGCTTCCGGGATTGACCACCAGGCAATCCTCGCGAATGATGCGGATGGCCGGGCGGTGGGTGTGTCCGAAAATGGCCACTTTTTTTTGGCTTCGGTCCACGGTTTCGGTCGGATCGTCCCAGAATTCGAGGAATTCCGTTTCGGTTTCAATGCTTTGATAGCCCTGATACAGATGCTGCATCACATAGGAAACCCCATCGGCGGTAAAGCGAATTTGTTCGGGCAGGGTGTCCAAGTACTCGATATCTTCTTCGTCGAGGTGTTGGGCATTCATGATGGGGAAGGTCCATTCCTGATCCTCGTCGGGGGGACCGGATCGGAATATCCGGATGATTTTATCGTCATGGTTGCCGCGTACGGCGGGAACCTTCAGTTCGCGGAGACGATGCACGGTTTCCTTTGGATATAGGCCCACATCGACAAAATCGCCCGCACAATATATCCGGTCGGCGTCTTTTTCGCGTTCCAAAACCGCGTTGAGGCAGTGAATATTGCTGTGGATATCGGAAATGACGAGTAATTTCATGTGGTTCTCTTGAGGGCGTTGCGGGGGCTGTCGCCATAGGCGTCCCGGAAGATGCGGTGGAATTGGGCGTAGCTGCCGAACCCGGCGGCGTAAACGGTTTCGAGGAGGGTGGCGGCGGGATCGGTGTTGCGGAGCCCCATGAAGCGGGACAGGAGAATGGAATTTCGGTGTCGGGTGAGGGGAATGCCCATTTGTCTGGCGAACACGCGGCTGAGGGAGGAGGGGCTGAGGCCGGATTGGCGGGCGAGATCCTCCAAACGGGGCGGGGGATCTTGTTCGTTGAGGATGCGCAGGGCTTTGCGGACGGCCGGGTGCAGGGTTTGCTGCTGGGCGGCGGGCGCGTGTAGATGCTGACGCCTCCAACAGTCGAGCACGAGGTGTCTCAAGCCTGTGTTCAGCCTGGCGGGATCGTGATGTGCAAAGCGAAAGCCGGGGTTGACTCCGTACCCGGCTTCGCGGTTGAGCAAATCCGGGTCCATGCCGTCGACGGTGAGGTCGGCCATGGTGTCGCGGAGGTGGGTGAAGACTTCCGGGCCCAAGTTTTGTCGGGGAACGCCGGGCGTCGGGGGCAGGTCCGCACAGAGAACCCGGTAGGGATCGTCCTGGCAGATTTCGGCGAGCATGGCGGGGGTGAATACGGCCACGTAGTATTGTGCGTTGGGGGTTCGGTCCACCAATTGGTGGGTTTGTCCGGGGAAAAGCCAAAGCAGGGTTCCCGCCGGGAAATGATAACTTCTGTCTTCGACCACGTAACGGATTTCACCGGAAACCACGAGATTGAGTTCCAGTTCCACATGGCGATGCGGTTTCAAGACGGGCGGATTTCGCACGCTCTCTGCCAGAAACAGAAATCCGTCGTAGGCGGGTTCGATATGTAGGTCAACCAACATCATGACATGATATGAGATGTTTTTGCGGAAAAGCGAGAAGAAAACGCAAGGCGATTTCGGGTATATTCGTGAAAGTGATGCGAGAATCCCCGATGGATAGAATCAAGCAATTTGAAAAGGAGACCTGGTATGACAGATATACTCGAACATGAGAGCCACGCGGTCATGCGGCCGCCGGACAAACTGGATTACAGTTTGGTGGGTGAAAACGCCCGCCGCGCGGTGGAAATGGGTTTGGCGGAAGCGGAATGGTACCAATGTCCGGTGCCGCGGGCGGTAATGCGCGATTTGTTGGAGAGGCGGGATGGTCCGGCGATTCGCGACACGTTGATTTGGTTCGGTCTGATTTTGGGGTTTGCCGCGGCCACGACTTTGCTTTGGGGCAGCGCTTGGGCGATTTTGCCGTATCTTGCCTTTGCCACCCTGTATGCCTCTACCTCCGATTCCCGCTGGCATGAGTCCAGTCATGGCACCGCGTTCAAAACGGACTGGATGAACAATACCCTGTACGAGATCGCTTCGTTCATGGTGCGGCGCGAATCCACGGTTTGGCGCTGGAGTCATACCCGGCATCACAGTGATACCATCATCGTGGGCCGCGACCCGGAAATCGCGGTGCCCCGTCCGCCGGATCTGAAATCCGTGGTGCTGGGCCTGTTTAACGTCGGGGTCATTCGCACCTACTTTCCGACGATTGTCTCGCACAGTTTTGGACGCATGACCCCGGAGGAGAAAACCTTCATTCCCGAGAGTGAGTTCCCCAAGGTGTATTTCCGCGCCCGCATTTACGTGGGGATTTACGTGGGGGTGATTGTCTTGAGTTTGGCATTGCGCAGTTGGCTGCCGGTGTTTTTGATTATTCTTCCCCACGTGTTCGGGTCATGGTTGATGTCGATCTACGGGCTCACCCAGCACGCGGGCCTGGCGGAAAACGTGCTGGATCACCGTCTGAATTGTCGGACGGTGTATATGAATCCGGTGAACCGCTTTCTCTACTGGAACATGAATTATCATGTGGAGCATCACATGTTTCCGCTGGTGCCCTATCACCGGTTGCCGGAGTTGCATGAGGCCGTGAAGGACGACTGTCCGGAACCCTATCCCGACCTGATCACGGCGTGGAAGGAAATCATTCCGGCGGTGCGCAAGCAGGTGAAAGACCCCGCGTATCACGTCAAACGCAAATTGCCACCGCCCAAGGCGCGGACCGAAGAGGCGGTGCACCGTTCCGATGTCAAACCGGATTCCTCGGGCTGGCTGGAGATTTGCGCGGGGGCGGACCTCGCGAACGAAGATGTGATTCGCTTCGATCACGGGCGCAAAACCTTTGCCATTTATCGGGATGACCAGGGGAAGTTATTCGCCACGGACGGCATTTGCACCCACGGCAACACGCACCTGGCCGATGGTCTGGTGAAGGGCGGCATCATCGAGTGTCCCAAACACAACGGGCGCTTCAATCTGGAGGACGGATCGCCCGCGCGAGCCCCCGTTTGCCGGGGATTGGCCACGTATCCGGTGGAGGAACGCGAGGGCCGCATTTGGCTGAATCTACTGAAACCGGGAGGTGCAGGCGCCCGCGCGCAACAGACCTTGGAACTGCAAGTCGTGTCCAACCGCAATGTGGCCACCTTCATCAAGGAACTGGTGCTCGAACCCGTCGATCCCGAAACGCAGCTTTCGTATAAGCCCGGAGATTATCTGCAGATTGATATTCCCGCCTACGAGCGCATTCGCTTCCGGGATTTTGAGATTCCGGAACCCTTCGCCGCCGTGTGGGCGCGTCAACACGTGTTCGATCTGGAAGTAAGCCATCCCGGGGACGGCGAACGACGCAACAACTATTCGCTGGCGGGGAATCCACTCAAAGAACGCCAGCTCAAATTCAACGTGCGTATCGCCACGCCGCCGCCCGGGCAGGATTGTCCGCCGGGGGTGGGATCGAGCTATGGCTTCAACCTCAAGCCCGGGGATCGGGTGACCGCGATCGGGCCGTTTGGGGACTTTCACATCAAGCCCACCCAAAAAGAGATGATTTACATCGGCGGGGGCGCGGGCATGGCGCCGTTGCGGGCCCACATCGCCCAGCTTTTCGAAAATGAAAACACCGCACGTCGGGTGAGTTTCTGGTACGGGGCCCGGTCCCGCCAGGAATTGTATTACACCGACTATTTCGAAGGCCTCTCGGAAATGTTTCCCAACTTCAGTTTTCACCCGGCGCTCTCCGAACTTCTGCCGGAAGACGAGTGGGACGGGCTTGCGGGGTTCATTCACAACGTGGTGGAGGATGAGTACCTGAAAGACCACGATCACCTGAATGCCGTGGAATTTTATTTGTGCGGTCCGCCCCAAATGATCAAAGCCTGTATTCGCATGTTGCATGTGCATGGGGTTTCCGACGAGCAAATCGCCTTCGACGAGTTTTAACATGATGCATCCCTATCTGAACGACGGTTCCCAAAATCCGCCCGCGTTGCGGGTCTATCTCAATCTCGACAACCTCTACGATTTGCCCCCGGAGTCCATCTGGCCGGGGCTGGAGGGAGAAGAGGAATTGGCCAAACTGAAGGAGGACGGTTTTGAAGGGGTGCAGGTCACGGATCTCGAACCCCGTTTAGGAGGTCTGCCCTGGTGCGGGCTGGACCGCATCAATACCCCGTCGGAAGCGGAAGGGGTGTTTGCCAAACACGCCGATCTCGGCGATGCCTGCGTCACCCTGCATCTCGCCTGGGGGTTGGAGGACGACCGTGAAGCCGACCGCTTGGTCGAGTCCGTGCTCGCCGCCTCCGAACGCTTCAAGTTGCCCGCGTTCGTGGAAACCCATCGGGCCACGCTGACCCAAGATCTTTGGCGGACCGTCCAGCTCGTCAAACGCCATCCCCAACTTCGCCTGAACGCCGATTACAGTCATTACTATTGTGGACAGGAGATGGTCTACGGAGGTTTGGAGATGAAGCTCGATTTCATGGCCCCGATTTTCAACCGCACCGGTTTCCTGCATGGTCGCATCGCCGCGCCCGGCTATATGCAGGCACCGGTGGAGGCGGTCGACCGTCGTCCCGCGCTTGCCGTGGGAGCCCCGGATTATTTGGCCGATTTCAAAGAAATGTGGACCCGGGCCATGCGGGGATTCCTGCATAACGCCGGACCCGGGGACGTGCTGGTATTCGCTCCCGAACTCCTCACCTCCAAATTTTATTACGCCCGCGTGTTTCCGGATGCCGAAGGCCGACTGCGTGAAGAAAGCGACCGCTACGCCCAGGCCTTGTTGTACAAAGAGATTGCCCGCGAATGTTTTGCGGCCGCATTGGTTTGAAACCGTAAATCGGCAGTCCCTTGCCGATACCCTTTTTCCGTTGACCTCATCCTGATGGATATGCCTTCCGGCTTACTGTCAACTGTCAACTTTCAACTGGCAACCCGCAACCGGCAACCCGCGCCCCACAACCGGCAACCTAAAACGTATACGCGGCGGAAAAGGTGAGGCGGGCCTCGCCCGTTTTGTGGGTGGGGTCGTCGTCATGGACGCTGAGCGGGAAGGCCAGGTCGAACCGCACCGGAAAGTTTTCCGCGCGGATGAGCAGGCCGATGCCCCATTCGGCCACGGGGCCGGCCCCCGTGAAACTTCCGGCGCTTTCCCCCACGTCCCCCGCTTGGGCGTAGAGGGCGAGATCGAGTCGAGACCCGGCGGGCAAGAGCAATTCGGGTCCGCCCCACCACATCGATTGACCGCCTACGGGTACGCCGCCTTCTCCGCGTGGGGAAAGGGAGCGGTGTTCAAAGGCTTTGAGGTTGTCGGGTCCGCCGAGGAAGGTGCGCAGGGGGAGGGGAACGCTGTCGGTGTCGCCCAAGGGTTGCACATGACGGGTGGCGCCCCGCAGGGAGAGGACCGCGTCCCCGAATGGATTGAAATGCACGGCGGCCCGGGCATCCCACTCCAGGATTTCGGTGTCACCGCCCAGCCAGGGCACCCCGTACAAGAGGTCCTGCCGGATGCGGAGGCCGCGACGGGGGCGGAAAGACCGGTCGGTGTTGTCAAAAGTCCAAAAGAGGTTGGGGGCGCTCAGGTCCACGTTGCGGTCGGCCGCGAACAGATCCGCGTCCAGGCGTTCGTCGATGTTGCGAAGTTCGTAGCGGGTGAACACCAACCCCGCACCTAGGCTTTGATGACGACCGACCGGATGTTGGAAGGAGAAAGAAGATCCGAAACTCCGTTGATCATACAAGTCGCTCACAAATTGGTTGTCTTCGTAAAATCCCCGTCCCCGCACACTCCAGAAGCTTTCTCCGATGCGGGGATTCCGCAGCCCGCTTTCCACGCGGAATATTTTTGACCCCACGGTCAACCCGAGATCCAGCACCAACGCTTGCCCACGGAAAGGGGGGCGCAAGGCGAAATTCCGTTCCCGCAGGATGGTTTGAAAGGCCGGACCCTCCACGCTGCCCCAGGTCATCCCCGCCTCCACCCGTCCGGTCGGTCCCTCCTGAACCCGCACGTTTACATCGAATTGCTCACCGCCGTTGACCGGAATGTAATCGGTTTCCACGCTTTCGAATAGACCCAGGGTGGCGAGGTTGGTGGCGAAAAATTCCAGCGACCGACCGTGGAAGCGATCCCCGGGACGCAGGGGATTTTCGCGAGTGATGATCCGCGCATCCGTGCGAGTGTTGCCCTCGATGTGCACTTCACGGAGAAAGGAGATCGGCCCGCGTTCCACGGTGAATGCCAGATCCACCAGTCCCTCTTCGTCCCGCCAGACGGGTTCGAGTTTCACCTCGGCAAAGGCGTGACCCATGGTGTAAAGCGTTTGACGCACCGCGTCACCTGCGATCCGGAAACGTTCCGGCGTGGCCAAATCTCCGGGGCGGGCCTCTTGGATTTGCAGACCTTCCCTGCCATTGAGCAATATCTTTCCCACCCGGTATTGCGGGCCCTCGCGGAGAATCGGCCACGTGAGTCGGAATTCGGCTTCCACCTCGAGAAATTCCAAGTCCGGGGTGCCGATTTCAGCGGTGAGAAAGCCGATTTCATGGTAAAGCGCCAGTAAAGCGGCCTGATCCTCATTCAACTCTTCCAGCAACACCACGTCTCTGCCCGTAGCCCGGTTCCATGCCCCCCGGCGGGGACGCACGCGAAGGACGGCGGCGAGTTGTTCGTGGGAGAGGGCTTGGTTGCCCGTGAAACGCAGTTCCTCCAGTCGGCCTTGCGGTCCCGGGTCGGCGTGATACACCAGGTCAAGTCTTTGACCTGAAGCGTCAGGCCCTGCCCGCCAGCGCACCCGTGCCAGCGGATGGTACTGATTGCGGCAGGCCTCCATCAGACGGGTGGAGACCGTTTGCGCGGTGGCGGGGTCGAATGGCGCACCCAAGGCCAAGTCGGCGGTCAGCCGACGTTGCACCCGTTCGGAAATGGGCCATTCGCCTTCAAAACGAATGGACCCCACCGGCAAATCCGCGAAAGCCCGAATGCCCGTGATGAAAGACAAGAGAAAAAAAAGGAGGCTTTTCATCGTTCCGTTTGGGTAGATGATCGGTGGGATTTCGCTTCCAGTCCTCCGTTCCAATCCGCCGATTTTTTTGAACAGGAGAACGCAGAGAGCGCAGAGGGAAATGGTGGTGGAGTTGCCTTCGCTGCCTTTGCTTGCTTTTGTTCCAATCCTTTGTGTTTTTTGAACAGAAGGTCGCGAAGGAAGCGAAGTTGTAGTGGTGGGGACTTCATACCTAGATTAAAGGTCAATTGTCCACCCACAACCGGCAACCCATAACAGGCAACCGGCAACCAACAACCAGCAACCAACAACTACCCCCCCTCAAAACTCCATGCCGACCATGGCTCGTGTCAGCACGGTGCTTTCGGAGGTGACCGAGACGCCGGCGTTCACATAGACCCGGTTGTCCTCGACCCGGCGTCCACCGACGTGATGGGTGACGTTGACGCCCACGGCGCTTTCGCCTTCGTAGTAGGCCACGCCCGCATTGATCGTGGTTTTTCCGGGGCCGGACGGGGGCACCAGGGTGTCGAGGGTGGCGGCGGCGGCGATACCGCTGTAGGCCTTGCCTTCCACATCGCTCACCCGGCGGTCCAACTGTTGGATGGCGGCGGTGTTTTGCTCGATGCGGACGCGGTTTTCGTTGATCAGATTGCGGTTTTGGGAGATACGGCGGGAATGCGAATTGAGGCGGGCCTCATGCGCTTGCAACTGCCGGGTGTTGGCCTGGACGTTTTCAGTCACCACGCCAAACTGCTGCATGTTTACGGCATCGCCGGGGTTCACGCCCGGGGCGACATTGGTGATGCGGCGTTCGGCGCCGGGCGCGCCGACGCTGACGGTATTGTCTTCGGTGGCCACGCTGTTGGCGCCCAGGGCCACGGAATTGTTGCCGGAAGCGACGGCAAAATCACCCACCGCCGTGGTGGTGGTGCCGGTGGCCTGTGCGCCCATGCCCACGGCCACGGAGGAGAGGGCGACGGCACCGTCGCCGATGGCCACGGAACCGAGGGAGGCGGCATTGGCATTGCGACCGATGGCGATGGAGGCTTCCCCGACCGCGTTGGCGGAAGTGCCTGCGGCGAAGCTGTCGGCACCTGTGGCGGTGGATTCAAACCCAAGCGCGGCGGATCGGGCCCCGAGGGCTTCATTCAATCGTCCGACCGCAAGGCTGTTCGCACCCACGGCCTGGTTCTGCCGTCCGGCCGCGAAACTATTGTTGCCGATGGCATCATTGCCCCGACCCACTGCGGTACTGTTGTTGCCCACGGTCAAGTTGTTCACCCCAATCGCGGAGCTGCGGTCGCCGATGGCATCATTGTTGCGGCCCATGGACACACTGCCGAAGCCTACCGCCAAGTTGTTGTATCCCATGGCGGAGGATTGGTCGCCCACGGCGGTGTTTCCGCCACCCATGGCGGAGGATTCCGTCCCGAGCGTGGTGTTCGCCAGCCCCATGGCATTGCTGGCATCCCCGTCAGCGGTATTGCCCAGCCCCACGGCGTTGCCGCCAAATCCGAAAGCGTTATTTGCCAGACCCACGGCGTTGCCGCCTTCTCCGGTTACGGCATTGTTCAGTCCAACCGCATTGGATGCGTCGGAGATGGCATTGTTCCCAAAGCCCACCGCATTGCTTCCGATCCCCGTGGAGGCGTTGTTGGCGCCCAGGGCGATGCTGCCAATGCCGGCGGAGAGGTTGTCAATCCCGACGGCGGTGGAACTGCTGCCCACCGCCTGGTTGTCTTTCCCCATCGCCACGGTTCCGTCCGCTCCGGCAGTGTTGTTCAATCCGAAAGTGGAACTCTGGTTTCCAAGGGCTTCATTGCCGTTCCCCATCGACACGCTGTCATCCCCGAACGCGAAGTTGTCATGCCCCACGGCGGCACTACGTTCACCCACGCTTAGATTCTCGTACCCCAGCGTGGTGCTGCGGTTGCCCACTGCAAAATTATCATATCCAACGGCGGTGCTGCGGTTGCCCTCGGCAACGTTATTGTAACCGACCGCGGTGCTGCGGTTGCCCATGGCGGCGTTTTGTCGTCCGGCGGCGAAGCTGTTGTTGCCGATCGCATCATTGCCTCGCCCCACGGCAGTGCTGCTGTCGCCCAAGGTGAAGTTATTCACCCCCAAAGCGGAACTGCGCTCGCCGATGGCATCATTGTTGCGTCCCATGGACACGCTGCCGAAGCCTTCCGAATAGTTGTAGTACCCCATGGCGGAACTCTGATCTCCCTCCGCAAGATTGTTGTAGCCCACGGTCGTACTGCGGACGCCGGTGGCCTCGTTTTCGGTTCCCATTGCAATGGAGTTGTTTTGTGCGGTGTTGTCGTAGCCCAGGGCCAGATTTACCTGGTCATTGCCCGAGGCGGTGTTGTTGGCGCCGATGGCGATATTGAAGCTGTTGTTTCCATGGGCAAAGTTCTCGCTGCCGAGGACCGTGTTGGCACTGCCATTCCCCTGCGCCTCATTCTCCCATCCGATGGCGGTATTGGCGCTATCATTCCCGAAAGCGTCGTTGAAACTGCCCATAACGGTATTGGAACTGGCCACTCCCGTAGCATCGTTTACCGTCCCGATGGCGGTGTTTGTGCTGTCATCGCCATCGGCGTCGTTGTCGTATCCGATGGCGGTATTGGTGCTATCGTTTCCATCGGCGCCGTTGTAGTTTCCGATGGCGGTGTTGGCGCTGTTGTCTCCATCCGCAAAGTTCTCGCTGCCCACGGCCGTATTGGAGCTGAAATTGCCGTCGGCCTCGTTGTCGTATCCGATGGCGGTGTTGAGACTGTTGTTTCCGTAAGCGAGGTTTGCGCTGCCCACCGCCGTGTTGGCGCTGTTGCCTCCTTCGGCATCGTTGTCGTATCCGATGGCGGTGTTCCAGCTATCGTCCCCGGAGGCATCGTTGTCCGTGCCGCCGGCGGTATTATGGGAGTCGGTTCCGCTCACATCGTTTCCGGTTCCGCCCAAGTCTTCATTCGCGGCGTGAAGATGGAGTGCGGCACTCATGCAGAGCAGAACGATATAACGAACCAGAAGGTTGCGGTTTAGGGTATTCATGAGGGTTCCTTTGGGGTTGGGATGTAGGGTCTTGGAAAATTAACAAGTGTTAAATTGGTAATATACGAAATGCTTATAAATAATCCTCATTCTAATCTGAAGTTCACAGCGAAAAACGCATAACCCCTTTGTTATTAGATATATA
>JAFIGC010000068.1 GCA_020831635.1 Verrucomicrobiota bacterium
CAGGGTTTTGACTGCGCCTGTACTTTCAATCGACCCTTAAGTTAGTGCCATTCGGTCCAGTCCACTTGTCCTGTATCGAAATTTTTCAGAGTCTCGATCGCCCATTCTTGCAGCACCTCTATCCCCGGGTCTTTCTGAATTGCGTACTCGAATCCTCGTGAGTAAATCACAGCGCCCGCCGGCGTG
The DNA here is from genome assembly GCA_020831635.1 of Verrucomicrobiota bacterium. Taxonomy (GTDB): domain Bacteria; phylum Verrucomicrobiota; class Kiritimatiellia; order SS1-B-03-39; family UBA6053; genus PXAS01. Next base: position 187 of record JAFIGC010000068.1, read on the forward strand.
GTCAGTGAAATAATCGGCCATAGCAACATACCCGCAGCGATCCCGATAACAATTTTATGCCAGGTCTTTGACAGCGGAACGACAAGCCCTGCAAATAGGCCCACTACCCACGGCAATATCAAAAATATAAAAAAACCAATTCCAGACAGATACGGGCCACAACGTGCGCCGTTCTTGAAATCTGATATGTAACGCAATACGGGAATGACTGCGAGGACGATGGGTACGGCCAGTATTCTTATCTTCTTTATCATGTTAGCGAATCGTTACTCTGACCTTACCGACGAAGGAGGTTAGGTCCAGGGCTGTGGTTGAAATAATAGCGGTGATGCAGCCTCATTTAAAGGATCCCGTAGAAAATTGATTTATGTTGTTTCAGATATTCTGTTAAAGAATCGAGCTTAGGGCGATCTTTCAAAAAATGCAGCCGAGCACGGGAAAGTTGGCGACGAACCTCGGGAACACCCGGTTTGTTGAGCCAATAGGTCTCGTATTCCGGATCATAGAAGGTGCCCGAATTTTCAAGATGTAAGGTATCAGACCACTGAGATTTGAGGGACATGGTTTTTCTATCCCACTCTCCAGTGAAAGTTCCTGTGTTTGCCTGTAGGGTGTAGTGGGTTGACAATTCAATAGACCCGAGCCCCAGATTTTCAAAATCTATGTGGGTAGTCAGATCTTGGCCTGACAATTCAATAGTGTAGGATACAGTATCCAGGAATACGATCTCAAAAGATTCATTCCTCCACATCAGAATCATGTATAAGTATTGAAGTATTCCGGTTCCTCTGTTGCCCTCGAAGCGGATAGCCATCAAGTCGTGATGGTATTGGTATGAGATGTATTCGATGGTTGCCCCAGCATACCAAGAGGGAATTTCAATGGTATGCGCCAAAGCCAGTTGCCCGGTTTCTTTGGGATCATAGATTGCGAGATGCATGGTATTTGCCGAGAACCATTTCTGAACAGCGTTGACTGTCCCCGGCTTCAAATTCACAAGGTCACATCCGGCACGCTTGGCTTCAGCTTCATTCATAAAGGAAGTTTCCGGGGTGAACCCACTAATATATTCAGATTTTGCACTCACAATATGAGGAGCGGACGAATGAACCAGACGGCATCCAGCACACACAATGAAAAATATGCAAGCAGCAAGTAGCTTTATGTTTTCCGAGGCTTTATTCATTTCAACATCATATTAAGCGACGTGTTGTTGTTAACTCTCTGTCGGTTTCGGGGCGGATTGTCACAGATGGCCTTGTGAAAGCCAGCCTTCTCTTATCAACCATGTTTTGCATGACGCCCGGTCCCTGTCCACTGTTTTCCGTAAAAATTCCAGTGGTATTTTCCAGTTCTCTCCTTGTAAATGTGTCAAATGGAGGGGCTCCGGTGTGAATCACCCTTTCAGGGTGAACGAATGATGAATGGGTTTTCCGTGGGCGGCGGGGCTTGATCGCCCCTTGCCCACGGCTACGGTGAAGATCCCCTTCGGGGAAAAAGATGTGATGTGTCCAAAAGACGGGACAAGCGAAGGGCGGCGGCTCTGGCTTTGGGTGATGTTTCGGGCACAGTGTCATTCCTTTCCGAGTCTCGGAAGCCGATTTTTTTCGTCTTCCGAACGTCGGAAACCCCATTCTGCCGCAATTTGGTTGCGGCTTGTCGCAAAATAGCCTGGCAAAATTACTGGACAGCAGGATGCACAATATGGAATTGTGTCCTCTTCATTGTTCGCCTCTGATTTCACCATACTCCCCCTCCCAACCCCAAATTGTTATATGACCATTCGTTTCTCTTCATTCTCTTCCGCATGTTCGTCGATCCTGATCATGGGATGCCTTCTGTTCTCTGCTTCAGCCCGGGCGGAAGATCGGGTGGTGCTGAGTACCGAGGGCAGCGAGTGGCGGGCGATGGTGATTCAGCGCGAGACACCTCGCCAGGGCATTGGCGCACCGGCTCCCGATTGGGCGCGGCCCCCGGTGCGTTTGTCCGATGGTTGGCACGGCGCCGATTTCAATGATCGAGACTGGGCGCGGTTTTCCTTGCCCCTGCCCAACGGCGTGGATGCCTGGGGGCGCGGCGGCCGACACATCGGCCATATTGCCGCCCGCGGACTGTTCACCCTGGAGGGATCCGCAAGCGGCGGGACGCATGACCTTGGATGTGGCCTATCGGGGCGGCGTGGTGGTGTACCTGAATGGCGTTGAAATTGTCCGCGGTCATTTGGCCGATGGCGATGAGGTGCAGGATATCATCGCCGAGCCTTATGGCAAGGAGGCTTGGTTTGCCGATCTCGATGATGAAAAACCGATCATTGGGGGCGAGGCCCATCAGCATGCCGACTGGTTAAACGAACATCGGGTGCGTCGCTTGAACCATGTGGAATTACCTGCGGAACATTTGCGCGCGGGGCTGAATGTCGTTGCGATTTTGGTGAATAGCACCAGCGAACCCTTGAATCACACCGGACACTTTCAGGGCGCAAATTGGCCCAGGATTCGACGGGGCGCGCATTTCATGCCCATGGGTCTGGTGGCCGCCGAGCTGCGGGCCAGTGGCGAGGGCTTTCATGCCCCCACGACCACCCATCCCGATGGGGTGCGTATTTGGGCCTCCTCGCCCCTCTATGACATTACTCCGAATAGTTCGCCGTCACAGGGCGATGAGGATGCCACCCTGCGCCTGATCGGCCCCCGGGGCGGCCAGGCTTCCGCGCCCATTGTCGCCTCCTCCACCCGTCCCATCGCCACCCCCGAAGTAAGCGTGAGCGATCTTACGGGCGAGGGCGGCAACATCCCCGCCAGCGCCGTGCGCGTGATGTTCGCCAGTCGGGTGCATCGCGATGCCATTGGCGCCGATGATGGTTTTGAGTCTTCGACTTATTCGGTGTTGGGCACCAATCCCACCCCCGACTCCACCCATCAGCCGGTGTGGCTGGTGGCGGACATTCCCGCCGATGCCGCCCCAGGACTCTACCGCGGCAGCGTCGAGGTGCGGGCCGGCGGGGTCAGCCGCACGGTGCCAATTGAATTAAGCGTTGGCGCTTATGCTCTCCCGGACAACCGCGACTTCGTCACCTTTGTCGGCATGCTGCATATTCCCGACAATACCGCCCGCCGCTATCAACTGGAAATGTGGTCGGATGCGCATTTCGAGCGCCTGGGCCAGGTTTTCGACCTGCTGGCCGGGGTGGGCAATCGGGCCTTGCAGCTGCCGCTGGCGTTGGGCTCCTTTGTGGGTGGTCAGGACAGCATTGTCCATTGGGTGGAAGAAGACGGCCAAATGCGTCCCGACTTTACCCTCCTCGAACGCTACCTGCGGCTCTACGATGAACGCGTGGGGGAACCGCGGGTCTTGGGCATGTATATTTGGTCGGTGGCCCAACCAGCCGATGAGCAGCGCAACCGCGTTATGCAGGTAACCCGCCGCAATGCCGACGGGAGCACCGAAATGATCACGCTGCCGCCGGTGGAGAGCGACGAAGGCAAGGTCGTTTGGCGGCCCTTCTTTGATGGCATTCGCGCCCTGGTCAAGGATTTGGGCTGGCACGAGGATGCCCTGCTCATTTCCAGCGCCCACGACGCCAAGCCCCCGGAGGCCACGGTGAAAGCGCTGCAAGAATTGGCTCCCGGAGTGAAATGGAACCTCTGGTCCCATTCCCGCGGCTATCGTGCCAGGGAAAGCACCTTTACCCTGAACGGGATGGAGGTGGGTTTTCACGAAGAACCCTGGAGCCCGGGTCGACGCCAGCGTGACAACGGCACGATCGGGGGGTGGGACCACTATTTCCCCCAGTCCTCGGCGGCTCGTTTTCACTTCCACACCCTGGGGGGGGATGATGACACCTCCCGGCCGATGGTGGCCTATCGCAATTTGGCCACCGGCAATGTCGCCGGTGCCGCTGGCGGCGGTCATGGCAATCGCACCTTTTGGGGTTTTAGCCGCTTTCAGTTTGATTATTGGCCCGTGCCGCGTCAGGAAGACGCCGGGCGTTATCTTCGCCTGCTCAATGCCCGCGGCTATGTCAACCTGATGCGCAACCACGAGTTTCTCTTGGCGCCCGGCGCCGAAGGACCGCAGCCGACGGTGATGTACCAGCAGATCCGCGAAGGGCTGCAGGAAACCGAGGCCCGCTTGATCCTTGAAATCGCCCTCTCCCGGGAGGACCTGCGCGGCCAATTGGGTGACGAGTTGGAAAGCCGCGCCGTCAAAGTGTTGCGTGACAATCTTGGCATCTATGAAGCCAGCCAGGCGGTGTGGTCGGCGGCCTCCAGCCTGCCTTGGCGCGCCAATATCCAGGATCTCTATGACACCGCCGGCGCGGTGCAGCAGCGTCTGGGCGTGAAGAGTCTGCACCAGCATGCCCCCATGCACCGGCGTTAGGCGCACCTGAACCCGTGAGATCTCTGCTGAAATGTAGATCGGGGGATTGCCCGGGGAATGCCGATCTACGGCGCCCCAAATAAAATGGGAGCCGGGTTGTATTCCCGGGATTGACACCACAACATATTGTATGGTAAAGGACTCAGCCATATGAAATGCCCCAAGTGTCATGAATTGGATGACAAAGTGATCGACAGCCGTTTGATTCGGGATGGCGAGGTGATTCGCCGCCGCCGTCTCTGCCTGAGTTGCGATTATCGTTACACCACCTATGAGGAGGTGGTGCGTTCGGGTTTGCGGGTGTTGAAACGCAAGGGGATTACCGAGGACTTCAAGCGCTCCAAAATCTTGGTGGGGATTCAGAAATCCTGTGAAAAGCGTCCGGTGTCCCAGGATCAAATCGACGCCACCGTGGACGCGATTGTCAAGGAACTGGAAAGCGAGTACGAAAAGGAAGTGCCCAGCATCGAGATTGGCAAGAAAATCATGCGGCATTTGGAGCAGTTGGACGAAGTGGCTTTCGTGCGTTTCGCGAGCGTGTACCGTCGGTATCGGGACGTGAATCAGTTTTTGAGTGAAGTGGCCAGTTTGATCGAACGGGAGTAATATGGTCGCGTTTCTCGCCAACGATCCGTTTTTCCGACGCAACCGCATCATGGAGATGCTGGCGCGCGCGGAGGTGTCGGGCGAAACCGCGGATCACCTGGAAGTGGCGAGGATGTTGGAAAAGATTCTCAATGCGGTGGAGCCCGGGTGCGTGGACCTGGAGTTGGAGGTGGCGATGGTTGCCGCGCATTTGCAATATTTGGGTGAAAAAGACGCGGCCCATCTGCTGTTGCGCGAGGCGGGACTTCCGGTGGTTTGGTGTCCGGCGCTGACGGAGATGGTGCGTTCGGGGGTGTGTTCCGGTGAAATTTGGCGCATGGTGCGTGCGGGGGTGTTGCAGTACGCGGGTCCTGGTTGGGGCGGAAAGCAACCTTGTTGGCGGATTCGGGGGGACGAGGTGGACGCGGTCATTGGCCCATTGCATGAGTTGGGCGAATGCCTGGCTTTCCGCCGCTTGGGGAAGGCTTTGAGCGATTTGGCGACGGGACACAACGGCAATTTGGCCCTGCGGGTTTCCGGGGTGGACCCCCGACAGGGGCAAAAATGGGTGCGGACCCTGCGGGAAAGCCTCGCCCGGGATCAGCATCGCCTCGGATGGCATTTTCTGCCGCACGTTCTGTTGGGCTGAGGGCCCTGAATCAACTGAATCGAATGGATTCAATTCCCCGTGAAATCATCTCCTTGCCGCCAGCCTTGTCTGCGCATGTACTCTTCCAGTCGATGCAGGAAGACGCCTTTGGGCATCACTTGTTGTGGGGCCAGCCGTAATTCGGGGGGAGAATCGGTATAGACGCGGAAGACGGGCAAATTTGCGGGAATCCGCCGCAACCCTTGGGCAAGGGTTTGCAAATATGTGACTTCATCCAGCACGGGGAAGGGGGATGCCAGCCAAGCTTCGCCCATTGGAGACCCTCGAAGGATATGCAAGTTGTGGAATTTCATCCCATGAAAAGGAAGGCCGGCCACCCAGTCAACCGAAGCCAGCATCTCGTCCTCGGTTTCACCTGGCAAACCGAAGATCAGATGCGCGCAGAGGTGGAGCCCCGCATCGTTCAAAAGTCGTGTCGCCGCTTCACTGCAGGCGCGTGTATGCCCCCGCTGAATTCGCTCCAGGGTTTGGTCATGGCAGCTCTGGACGCCCAGCTCCACCCAAACTTCCCGGTCCGCGTTCCAGCGTTGCAGCAGCCTTAACGTGGCCGCTGACAGGCAGTCCGGGCGGGTGCCGAAACTGATGGAATGAAAGGGCACCTCGTTCAGCAGACGATCCACCGTCCGCTCCAGATTTTGAGCCGAGGTGTATGTGGCCGTGTAGGCCTGCACATACAATTGCAAATGTTCGGCTCCATATCGTTCCCGGGCAAACGCCGCCCCCCGTCGAACCTGTTCGACCAAGGCCTGTTCCCCGCCCAGTTGACGCGCCCGACCCCCGTCTTCCGCACAGAAGGTGCAACCACCCCGCCCGGCGGCATCGCGGTTCGGACAGCCCCAACCCGGGTCCACCGGCACCCGAAACACCGGGTGACCATAACGCGCCACCGCCCAGGCCTTCTGTGTCAGCCAAGGGAAATCACTACCGCATTCCGCATTCGTCATTCTCTCCACTCTCCATTCGTCACTCATCACTCGTCATTCGAAATTCGTCACTTCTCATAGGGTGTGTGCAGGAGCACGGTGCGGGCGAGCAAGTCGTCGGTGCGCTTCATGGCTTTGTCGTAATGGGTGGCAATGCGGGCGTTTTTGGGGTGGCGGAAGGCGTCCCATTCCGGATGCACGCCGCCGCGGCGGGCATTGACGACATCCCAGGCCTTGTAGACGTGTCGTCCGCTGTTGATGGGCCGGTGCACTTTGTGTCCGGCCTTGGCGAGGCGTTCCTCTTCTTCGATGGCCCGTTCCACGGTGGGGGCCTGAATGAGCAGACAAACGCCGCATTGGCCTTCCTCGTCGTGGGTGGGGACGAATTGGCAGTCTTCGGGCAGGTCCAGTTTTTCCAGGAGTTTCGCGCGGGTTTTGCGGAGTCGGTCCAGAATTTTGTCGAGTTTTTTGACCTGAACGCGGAGCATGGCCGCGTTGAGTTCGTTAAAGCGGAAATTGCCGCCGCAGAAAAAGGCTTGGCTCATCTCGCCGGTTTCGGGCCAGACGCTGCAACTGCCGTCTTGGGCCATGTAGAGGCGTTCGGCGATTTCCGGCGTGGAGGTCACGCAGGCGCCGCCTTCTCCGCAGGAAATGATTTTGTATTGGTTGAAACTGAAGGCGCCGATGGCGCCCAGGCTGCCGAGGCGGTGACCCCGGTAACTGCCTCCGTCGGCCTGACAGCAGTCCTCCAGAACGGGAATGCCTTTTTCAGCGGCAATGGCGAGGATGGGGGACAGGTCGCAGGGCATGCCTTGCATGTGGACGGGGATGATGCAGCCAGTGTGATTGCGGATTTTTTTGCGCAGGTCTTCCGGGTCCATGGTCAGGGAGTCATCCACTTCCACATAGAGGGGAATGGCGCCCACGGAGGTGACGGCGAGGGCGGTGGAGATAAAGGTGTAGCCCGGCAGGAGCACCGAATGTCCGGGGCCGATGCCGAGCGCCTGGAGTCCGCTGATGAGGGCGGCGGTGCCGGAAGTGACGGTGACGGCGGTTTGCACGCCGATTTTTTCGGCCCACTCCCGCTCGACTTTTTCAATTTCCTTGCCGCCGTAGCGGAAAAAGTGTCCGCGTTTGAGGACCTTTTCGATGGCCTTGAGTTCTTTTTTTCCGATGTCGTACATTCCAAAGGTCTTACGACATGCCCCGAAGGTGCGCAAGATCTTTGTGTTCTCTTGAATATTTCCGAGATCATGGCTTTCGCAAAGTTGCGCTTTGAATTGTTTGACAAGGGCAGTCTCATGCCATACAGGGTATGGCATGAAGATGACCATGCATATTGATGAAGTATTGCTCAAGCGGGTTATGGACAGGTTTGGCTTTGCCAGCAAGACCGAGACGGTGGAGGCCGCGTTGAAAGAGATGGACCGTCGGTTCCGTCTTGAGGAACTCCTGAATGACCCCGTGGAGTGGGGGGAGAATGAATTGAGGGATTCCGTTGCGCCCGGATACGACCCGATTGCCATGCGAGTTGCGGAATCTTCGGGATACCATGGCCATGCCCCGGAAAAGTAATATGATGGTGGACAGCAATGTCTTCATTCATTTTTTAAGAAAGAACCTTGATCCGCTCTCACTTTTACAGTCTTGGATTGACCCCTCCGAACTTGTGACCTGCGGCATGGTGCGCATGGAGGTCGAAAGGGGAATCACCGGTCAGAAGCTTCGCCGTCGGGTTTCGGCTTTTTTTGATCTGCTTCGATTTGTGCCCACCTCCAATCAGATTTGGGCCAATGCAACGGAAATGGCATGGACCTTGGATCGACGGGGCAAGATCCTCCCGGCCCAAGACTTGTTGATCGCGGCCCATGCCTTGAAATTCGGTGGTTCGATTCTGACCGCTGACCGACACTTTTACGAAATCCCCGGCATGAAAGTCTTCGACCCCGCCGAGGAATTCCCCGAATGGGACGCGGACTAGGCGTCCATGGCCTTGCGGGCGCGTTTGCGCATGTTGGGATCGAGGATTTTTTTGCGGATGCGGATGGATTTGGGGGTGGCTTCCACGTATTCGTCGTCGGAAATGAACTCGAGGGCGCGCTCGAGATTCATTTCGACGGGGGGCTCGAGCATGATGGCTTTGTCGGTGCCGGAGGCGCGGACGTTGGTCATCTGTTTGAGGCGGCAAGGGTTGACGGGCATGTCGCCGGGACGGCTGTTTTCGCCGATGACCATGCCGACATAGACTTCGATGCCGGCGCCAATGAAGAGGCGTCCGCGTTCTTGGATGGTGTCGAGGGCGTAGGCGGTGGAGGTGCCCTGATCGCTGCAAACCAATGCGCCGGTGGCGCGGGAGGGAATGGAGCCGGCCATGGGGCCGTAGTGCTTGAAGCTGTGGCTCATGACGCCTTCGCCGCTGGTGAGGTTGGTGAGGTAGCCGTCGAGACCGATGAGCCCGCGGGTGGGGACCACGGCCTGCAGCAGGACGCGGGAACTGTTGTGTTCGTGTTCCATGTGGGTGATGTCCCCGCGACGGGCGGCGAGGGCCTGCATGACGTCACCGAGTTTTTCGCCGGGCAGGTCCATCCACAGGTCTTCGAAGGGTTCTTGTTTTTTGCCGTCTTCGTCCAAGGTGATGATGACTTCGGGGCTGGCCACGAGCATTTCGTATCCTTCGCGGCGCATGGTTTCCATGAGCACCGCGATTTGCAGTTCGCCGCGGGCCTGTACGAGGAAGGTGTTGCCGGTGCCGGTTTCTTGAACGGCGAGGGAGACGTTGGTGTAGGTTTCGCGAATGAGACGGTCACGCAAATGGCGCGAGGTCAGGAATTTGCCTTCCTTGCCCGCGAAGGGTCCGTCGTTGACTGAGAACTGCATTTGCAGGGTGGGGGGATCGATGGCGGTGAAGGGCAGGGCTTCCTGGCTGTCGTTTTCGCAAATGGTTTCGCCGATGTAGACGTCCTCGAATCCGGCGATGCCGACGATATCCCCGGCGGAAGCGGTTTCGACTTCCACCATGCCCATGCCGCTGAATCCGTAGAGTTTCATGGCCTTGCCGTTCACGGGGGCGTCATCGTGGGGAATGCGGCGGATGGTTTGGCCGAGCTTGATGCTGCCTTCGCGGATGCGTCCGATGGCGATGCGCCCGACGTATGAATTCCAGTCGAGGTTACTGACCAACATGCGGAAAGGAGAGTCGAGAATGACTTCGGGGGGCGGCACTTTTTCGACGATGGTGTCGAAGAGGGGGGAGAGATCGCCGGGCTTGTCGTCTGGATCCCGGATCACGTAGCCGTTGAGGGCGCTGCCGTAGAGGAAGGTGCAGTTGAATTGCTCTTCGGTGGCTTCGAGTTCCAACAGCAGTTCGAGGACCAGGTCGTGGACGCGATGGGCGTTGGCAGTGTCGCGGTCGACTTTGTTGACGACGACGATGAGGTGCAGGTTTTGTTCCAAGGCCTTGCGCAGCACGAAGCGGGTTTGGGCCTGGGGGCCGTCGGTGGCGTCCACGAGCAGGATCACGCCGTCGACCATCTTCAGGATACGTTCCACTTCGCCGCCGAAGTCGGCGTGTCCGGGGGTGTCGACGATGTTGATGACGGTGTCCTTCCAATGGACGCTGGCGTTTTTGGAACGGATGGTGATGCCTTTTTCACGTTCAAGGTCCATGGAGTCCATGGCGCGTTCGGCGACGGCCTGGTTGGCGCGGAACGCGCCGCCCTGGCGCAGCATGCCGTCCACGAGGGTGGTTTTGCCGTGGTCAACGTGGGCGATAATACCGATATTACGAATGGCAGGTGAGGTCACAAAAAACTCCGGAAAGGGGATGGGGGCCGAATTTGGCCAAAACAAAGGGGGTGGGCGGTTGCCTCTACGCGACTTTTGGAAAAAGACAATCGGAATCGACAATCGTTTGCTTCGGGTGGAATTGGCGATATACTTGTTTATGAAAACATTTTTCCTGATTGTGGTTGCCGGATTGTTGGTTTTGCAAGTGAGCGTTTTTGCCACGCGCGACAAAACCGCGGGGGACGGCAAGGCTTCGGAAACCCCGGATTCCGCCGGGGCGCCTGCGTTTCAGCTAACGGAGGCGGAGTGGAAGGAACGGCTTTCGCCCGAAGCCTATCGGGTATTGCGCGAACACGGTACCGAGCGGGCGTATTCGGGCAAATACTGGGATCAAAAAAAAGAGGGCATTTATCAATGCGGCGGCTGTGAGGTGGATCTCTTTTCATCCGAAGACAAGTTCGACAGTGGCACCGGGTGGCCGAGTTTCACCCGGCCTTTGTCGGAAGAGGTCGTGGGCACGCAAATCGACCGTTCGTTTTTCATGGTGCGCACGGAGGTGCATTGCGCCCGTTGCAAAGGGCATCTGGGGCACATTTTCAAGGATGGCCCCGAGCCCACGGGGCTGCGCTACTGCCTCAATTCCGCGGCTTTGACGTTTCGGGGAGACTAAATCAGTACTTCTCCGCGGCGCAAACGGCACAGGCGGCTCATGTAGCCGGCCATGACCCGCGAGTAATCCACGTCCTTGCCGAGGGCAATGAGCTGTTTGTGGACGATGCGGAGGCCTTCCTGTTCGGTTTCGGCGGCGACCACGTTGGCGTAACGCTTTTCGGGGTCGGGGTCCACGAATTTCGAGAGAACGCGCACGAATTCATTGTTCTCCCGCACATGTTGGGGGAGCAGATCGTAAAGGTGATTGGGCAGGTCCATTTTGAAATGGTACAAATCCTCTTCGGTCATGCTGCGGGCATCCACCAGGGGGCGTCCCCGGAGGAGTTCCAGGCCGACCATGCCGACGCCGTAAATGTCCGATTGTTCGGTGGCGGGTTCGCGCCGGTGGTTTTCGGGGGCCATGTAGAGCGGACTGCCGAGGAGCACGGAAACTTTTTCGCGGGGTTTGACGGCGCGGCCATAGTCGATGACTTTGACGTACCCGAATTGATCCACCATGACGTTGGAGGGTTTCATGTCGCTGTGTATGAAACCGGCTTCGTGCAGGGCTTCCAGGCCTTTGAGCATCATGCGCATGAGGTAAATGGCCACGCCCGGCTGAATGGCGATGTGATCTTCTTCGAGGCGAAAGATGCTTTCCCGCATGTGCGACCATTCCTCGGGGTCCATCATGGATCCCACCTGTTCCATGCGTTTGCCCGTGAGCAGGTAGCGCAGGTCCACGCCGTTGATCAATTCCATCTGCAGGTAGCCGATGCCATTGACCTCGTCGTAGGTTTCCATGGAGACCAGGTTGGGGCTCCGCAGGCGTTGCATGACCGAAATCTGACTGGCAATGCGGCCCATGTCCGTCCAGTACATGGCCGGGGTCGAATAAATGCCGGGGTCAAAAACTTTGATGGCATGGCGGGTGAGGCAGCCGCGGCCCCCTTGCCGATTGGCCATGTACACGATGCCCTGTCGCCCGCGTCCGATTTCCTCGGCAAAGCGGTAACAGACGGGGAAATAAATGACTTGTTCATTGATGACTTGTTCGAAATTTTCGATCAAACGCTCGCGTTCCCGCTGTACGCCGTAGGGAATGACGCGGGTATATTGGTCCGCGTCTCTTTTGCCTGCAACCGTGAGGGTGGTTTCACCGCTCCGGGGCGGGGCCATCTTGCTTTCCAAGAGCGTGCGGGTTTCGTCGGGATCTTGAATATGTTCTGTATTGTCCATTTGTGAAGTCTCTTACCCTAAAAATGAGAAATGATAAAGGGCAATTCCCGCGGCAACCGAGGCATTCAAACTGTTGACATGCCCCTGCTGCGGAATTTTCGCCACGTAATCGGCTTCATTGAGGATGAATTGTCCCACTCGTTTGTCTTCGCCGCCGATGACGAGGAGCAGGGGGCGGTCCGCTTGGGCGGGGATGTCTGAAAGCAGATGGGTTCCGGCCATATCCAGGGCCACCACGCGGTACCCGCAGTCTTTGGCCCGTTTGACGTAGCGGGTGCTGTTGGCGGCCCGCACCACCCGCAAGTGTTCGGAGGCGCCGGCACTGGTTTTCACCACCGAGGGATAGACTTCCGTGACCCCGCGCATGGGAAGCAGAATGGTGTCAAACCCAAACAAATCCGCGGAACGGAGAATGGCGCCTGCGTTTCTGGGGTCTTCGATGTTGTCCAGGAGCAACAGCCGGGGACGTTCAAAAACATCATCTTCCAAAGCACTGTAGGGGAAGGGGGCGGCGCGCAGGACCGCGCCTTGGTGTTGTTTGGTGCCGCAGAGGTTGAACAATTCTTGCTTGTGGGTTTTGCGGACCGGGATCCGCGCATACTCGGCCGCGCGCTCCAGCGGATTGAATCTCCCGGGGGCGGCGTTTTCATCCAGAAACAGCTCATGACAAGACCGTCTTCCCGCGCGCATGGCTTCCAGGACTGGATGCATGCCGTAAAGATGTTCAAAATCCGGAGGGGAGCTTTTCATGTGTGGGTGTCGTTGACAAGAAGGGGGGATACACTATGGTGGGTCCTTCCGATTGCAATTCTTTTCGAGAGGTTTCCTGGATGCACTATGATGCTGTTTTTGTTGTTTCGTTTGGCGGCCCGGAAGGCATGGAGGATGTCATGCCTTTTCTGGACAATGTGTTGCGTGGAAAAGGCGTGCCCGAGGCCCGAAAGCTCGAGGTGGCCCACCACTACGAATTGTTCGGCGGGGTCAGCCCGATCAATGCCCAAAACCGGGAGTTGGTTGACAAGCTGAATGCCGCCCTTCCCGAAGCCGGGCTTACGATTCCGGTGATTTTGGCCAATCGCAATACGCCGCCCTACATCCCCGATGTGATGCGGGAAGCCAAGGTGCGGGGCTACAAAAAAATTCTGGCCTATGTGACCAGCGGCTTCAGTTGTTATTCCGGATGCCGGCAATACCGGGAAAATCTGATGGCCGCCCAAGCCGAATTGGGAGAAGGAGCTCCAGCATTCGATAAAATCCGGGTGTTTTTCAACCATCCGCTGTTTATCGAAACGGTCGCGGACAAGGTTTCCGAGGCGTTGGCGCTCTTGCCGGAAGCCACGCGAAAGGATGCCCGGGTGGTCTTCACCGCCCACAGCATCCCCATGGCCATGGCGGAAACATCCGCCTACACCCGGCAGTTGGAGGAGGCCGCCCGTTTGGTGGGCGAGCGCCTGGAGATGCCCCAATGGGATTTGGTGTATCAAAGTCGCAGCGGTCCGCCTTCCATGCCCTGGTTGGAGCCGGACATTTGTGATCATCTGGACGCCTTGAAGGCGAAAGGCGTTCCCTCGGTCGTGGTCTCCCCGCTTGGGTTTGTCTCCGATCACATGGAGGTTTTGTATGACTTGGATTTGGAAGCCCGGGACCATGCCGCCGGATTGGGGCTGGATTACGTCCGCGCTTCGACCCCCGGAAATGATCCCCGGATGATCGAAATGATCGTGGAACTCATTCGGGAACGGGCCTTGGACCTACCCGAACGACGTGCCATTGGGCGAATGCCTCCCAAAGAAGACGTCTGTCCGGAAAATTGTTGTCCCGCCATGCGTCGCCCTTTGAAAACGGCCCCGGGCGCTTGAATCGTGTGTGATATTCAGGAGGGGGCGGGGGAAAGTCACGGGTTTTCAAAATCCGCCCCTCCTTCCCGTTTTAGGGTTGATTTGCGACAAACGGGATGACATAACGCGACAAAGCCCCCCACTTCTCGCCCATGCCGTCCAAAAAAAAAGCCCGCACACCCCGTACAAAATCCACGCCACCCGCCCGTGTCTGTTTTTTCATTTCGGACTCGGGGGGATTGGTTACGGAAATCTTCCATGGTTGCATGGACGCATTCCGGCATATTCCGGGGGTGAGGCTGACTTCGCTGCCGTTTCGGGAGGGTGGATTCGAAGTGGCACGGAAATGGAAGCCCTCTCTGGCCATCGCCCATATCCAGCATGAAAAGCAAGCCGAACTGATCCAATCTTTGGGCATCCCGGTGATCAATACCTCGGGGGTGCGGGATGAATTCCTGTTCCCGACCGTGACCTTGGACAATCATGCCACGGGACGGATGGCGGCGGAACATTTGCTGGGCAAAAATTTGAAGGCGTTCGCGTACATGGGTTCGTCCGAGGTGCGGCATTCGCGGGAGCGGCTGGAAGGGTTTTCGGCGGCGGTAAAAGAAGCGGGCGGGGGAGAGGTTGTGACTTGGAATCGATCGATCCGGGGGTTGGGGGTGGATGACCCCGAAAGCCACCTTCCTTTGGCCCATGAACTTTTGGACTGGGTGAGATCACAACCTCCGGGTTTGGGGGTCTTTTGCATGGATGACTACGTGGCCCAGGCTTTTCTGGATCATTTGGCCTTGGCGGTGGAGAATCCGCTGGAGCGGATCGCGGTGATTAGCGGTCATCATGGGCGCATGCCGACTTTTCCGTCCGTGAGCGGGGTGATGCAGTCCACGGAAAAATGGGGGAGCGAGGTGGCGCGCGTAACCATGCTCCTGTTGAAAGGACGGGCAAAAATCCCGCAACTGACCCGTATTCCGCCCGCGGGGGTCTTGCCGATGGAAACGACCGCCGGGCACTTCCAAGAAGACCCGGATGTCCACTCGGCAATCTTGTTTATTCACCGAATGGTTCACGAGGGCATCAACGTCCATGATGTGATTGCGAGCCTGCCCGGGGTCCATCGGCGGACCTTGGAACGTCGATTCTCCGAAAGCGTGGGGCACGGGATTTTGGAGGAAATCCAATCCGCCCGGGTGGAGCGGGCCCGATTATTGCTGGCGGACAGCGAGCATTCCTTGGCCACGATTTCGGATCAGTGCGGCTTTTCTTCGGTGAGACATTTTCACCGGGTGTTCATGGACCGGGAAGGGGTGACCCCCACCGCATTTCGCAAGCAACGGTCCGTACACGCGCAGGGCGCTGTGATTTGAGTTCTTCTCCGAATTCCTAATCCTAAATTTCGGATGAAATCTGCCTCAGGAGATATCCGGCACGTACATGGGGGACAGCCGTTTGCCTTTGATGCGTCCCTTGGCGGCCCATTTCTCTACTTTTCGTTGCACGCCGTTGCGGAAGGCGATCACGGCATAGGTGTCGGAAATATGTATGTGGCCCAGATCCTCGGGATTGAGCCCGGCTTCGTTGACCATGACGCCGACGAGGTCACCGGGACGTATTTTGTCCTTCTTTCCGCCATTGAGGAGGAAGCTGACCATGGGCGGGGCGGGGGGCGGTCCGGGTTGGGGGGACAAATCGCCCCAGGAAATGGAACCGGGAACGGGGCGTTCCACCAGTGAAAAAGCCTTGCCGCTGCGTCCGGCGCGTCCCGTGCGTCCGGTGCGGTGCAAATGGATGTCGGGATCGTTCGCGGGGTCGTAATGGATGACCAGGGGCAGGTCGTCGATATCCAGCCCCCTTGCGGCCACATCCGTGGCCACCAGCACGCACACGCTGCGGTTTGCCAGCCGGATCAGGGTGTCACTGCGGTCGCGCTGCTCCATTTCCCCGTGAAGGGTAGCCACCGAAAATCCTTCCGAGGCCAGGGTTTTTGCGACTTCGCGGCAGCCTTGTCGGGTTGCGCAGAACACCAGGGCGCTTTCGGCCATTTCCTGGCGTAGAATCCGCGAGAGGGCCCTGGTTTTGTCCTGGGGTTTTGCGAAAACCTCGCGTTCCTCGACGATGCCCGGGGCGAGGGCGGTGTCCACAATCACACTTTCCGGATTTTTTTGGATTTTTCGGCTCAGGCTGCGGATTTCTTCTGGAAACGTGGCCGAAAACAGTAAAGTCTGACGGGTGCGGGGAATGGGTTTGACGACTTCCATCACCTCCTCCGCGAACCCCATGTCCAGCAGGCGGTCCGCCTCGTCGAGCACCAAGGTGGTAATGGAGGTGACCTGAAGTAGATCTTTGCGAATGTGTTTGGCGATCCGGCCGGGGGTGCCCACGACGATGTGCGCGCCCGCCCGCATGGAGATTTCCTGGGGACGTCCGGGCATGCCTCCGCAGAGGGTGACGAGTTTGATGTTGGGGATATTGCGGGCCAGCCGGCGGATTTCCGTGGCCACCTGTTCCGCCAGTTCGCGCACGGGGCAGATGACCAGCGCCTGGGTCTCCAAACGGGTGGGGTCAATCTGATTGAGCAAACCCAAGCCAAAGGCCGCGGTTTTGCCGCTGCCGGTTTTGGCCTGACCCAACACATCGCGGCCCTCCAGAATCAGGGGCAAAGCCGCCGCCTGGATAGGGGTCGGTTCTGTATACCCCAACCCTGAAAGATTTTCCAGAAGGGCGGGAGAAAGAGAAAGGGAGTCAAAAGCCGTGGGAGTCGTCATGCGGGGACTGTATCGGAAACGACGGGAATGTCGAACATAGAAGCTCGCCTGAGGCTCCCCTAGAAAATACCTGTTGCAATACTGGAAAATACCTGTTGCAATACTGTTGGCAATACTGGAAGCACGCGGGCTCTGAAAATGCCTGTTGCAATATAGGCTGCCAGCCGGAAAATACCTGTTGCAATATAGAGCTTCCCGTCCTCCGTTCCTGTCCGCCGACTTTTTTGAACAGTAGGACGCAGAGGGGAATGGTGGAGGATTTCCCTTTGCTCTCATTGCTTGCTTCTGTTCAAATCTTTTTGGTTTTTGAACGGAAGGTCGCGAAGGAAGCGAAGAATTTCAGTGGGGTTGCCGCCAGGCAAAGCCCCTTTGGGACTGGACACCGCTTCATTTTTCACTTGGAAAACAACCCGGCGTGAATTACGTATCCTTGTTCAACCTACGTTTACCACCGGAGATCCCTCATGACCGAGCTTACCAGATCCACCATCAAACCCCTCGCCATCACCATGTGGGATTTTTCCTGGTTGGAGCGCCGTTGGCCTGGCTCCGGTTTCGAGGATTGGGGGCAGGCCCTCGACGAACTGCTGGAGCGCGGTTACAACGCCGTGCGGATCGACGCTTACCCGCATCTGATTTTGCGCGATCCCGCCGCGGAATACGAGTTGATCCCGGTTTGGTCGGTGAACGACTGGGGTTCGCCCATGCGCTGCCGCGTGCAGGTGATGCCCGCCCTTACCGACTTCATCTCCGCCTGCGCCAAGCGAAAAATCAAAGTGCTGCTGAGTTCCTGGTTCCGTCGCGACACCGGACAAAGCTGGCGGATGCTTTTCAATCCCAAACTCCACGCTCTTGCCTGGTCCCGGACCTTGAATCTCATTCGGGACGCCGGGCTCATGGACACGATTCTCGGGCTCGACATCTGCAACGAATGGCCGATCCCCATCTGGGCCCCCTATGTCTACGGCGAGGACGAGGATCTGGCCGCGGGCACGGGACCGAAAAGCTACACCTGGGACGATCCCCGCGCCCTCAATTGGGCCAACGAAACCATGGACCGAATTCGCCAGGAATATCCGGCCATGCCTCTCACCTTCTCCACCCAAATGGATGGCGACTGGGGCAAGGCCGTGAACTGCGACTTTTGGGAGCCCCATATCTGGATGGTCGGCGGGGAATTCTACAACCGCCTGCAATGGACCTTTACCCATAAGTTCGATCACAGCGAATTTGAGCGCGTGCAGCTTTATGCCCGGGATCTCTATCAGGCCGATCCCGCGCACTGGCAGAACATCCTTCGCGGAAGCATCGAAAACATGGCCGCCCATGCCCGCAGCCACGGAAAGGTCCTGATGACCACCGAATGCTGGGGGATTGTCGACTACAAGGACGGTCCCATGCTGGATTGGGATTGGGTCATGGAACTCTGCGCCCTCGGCACCGAGATTTCCGCGCAAAGTGGCTCTTGGGCCGCCATTGGCACCAGCAACTTCTGTGCCCCCCAGTTTGTCGGCATGTGGCGCGATGTCGCGTGGCACCAACGTTTGACGAAACTCATCAAGTCCAGTCCCATCCAGGTTCCGCTTTCCGCCGATTTGGCCACCCGCATGGCCGGTGCGGCGGGATAAATATTGACCGTTATTTTATTTCAAGCCACGGATGCCCGATGTCTTCCAACAGCTTCATGAATCGGCGACCGTATTCGACGTAGTTCCGGTATTTGATTTCCTCGACGGAGGCCACCTCGCCGTCGGGAACGACCGCCGAAAGATGCGGTTCCATGGATATGCCCCCGTTATAGCCGCCGTCCAAAAGGTCTTTCACGATTTTCCTGACATCACCGACGCCTTCCCCGGGGAATGTGTGAACCATTTTGCCGGTTTCGGGGATTCGCTTCTTGTCTTTGATATGGATGTAAGCGATATGCGCTTTCACCTTGTGATAAAATTCCCAGCTCGACTGTTTGGGCCGGGGGGGCGCTTGGGCGAAATCATCCGTGGATACCGGATTTCCGGTGTCGAACACCAGTTTCAGGCCCGGAACCCGCTCCACCAACTCCAGACTGTGCCGCCAGGACATCCCGCCGTAATTCATGCAGTTCTCATGCACCGGAGTCAGGCCGGCATCCGTAAAACGGGTCACAATCTCCCGCAACCGGCGACAGCGCTCCTCCAGCTTCTGATCCTCCGGCACTTTGCCCTCCGAATCGTTCAGCACGGCGTAGCTCATGATACGGACCATTTTGGTTCCCAAGCGTAGCATGCGCGGAATGGTGCGCTCCACCAGTTCCAAGGTTTCCTCAAAAGGGTCCGTGACCTGCCGTTGCCAGTTGGCGATTTCCGAGCCGAAACAGTTCACCGTGACACCACTCCCGGCCAAGGTCTCGACCACCCGGTCAAAGTCCCGGTCGTCAAGACTGTGGATATTGATTCCTTCGATTTTGCGGGATTCAATGTTAGACCAGCCCAGTTCTTGGGTGGCTCTGATCTGGTCCGGCAGTGCGCCGGCGGCCTCATCTGCAAATCCGGTGAGATACATGTGATTTCAAGTCCTTTGTGTTTGGTGGTTCGATCGTTCGGGAAATGTTCAATGGAAGGGGGGCGGGGACACCTGCCAGGTTTCCACGGGCCCGGTGATGAGTTCGCCGCCCTGGAGGAGATCCTGATGGCGGATCCAGGAGTGAGGATATGGTTTTCCGTTCCAGAGCAGGCCCCGCAGGGCGGGATCCTTGCGCAGGGTGAGGAGGTTGCCTTGGGGACCCACATGCCAGCGGACCTCGTCCATGACCGGGGGAAGCAGCAAATAGAGGTCGGTGCCCATGAGGGGGTAGATTCCTGCCAGGGCGCCAAGGGCGAAGCTGCTTTGACTGCCCATGTCTTCGTTGTCGATCAACCCCCTGCGTCCGGGCAGGTAGTGGGTATCCAGGCATTGGCGAACCCGCCGGGCGCTGAGGTCGGGGCGTCCGGCAAAGTGGTAGAGCCAGGGGACGTGGAGGATGATTTCTTTCCAGAGAAAAAATCCGTGCTCGAACACGCGGTCGAGGTGATCGACGAACCCTTGGGGACCGCCGTGAAGGCGGATCAGGTCATCCATGAGGTGGATGCAGGTGAGGCTCCACTCGTGTCCGGTACCTTCGTAGGTGTGGGGGTCGGACCAGAAATCGAGCCGTTGGGGTTTCCATGGGTCGAAACCCGGCGCCGGGGAACCGTCGGCGGTTTTGGGGGCGAAGCTTTTCAGATCCGGGTTCCAGAGGTCGAGGATTTTCCGGGAGAGGTCGCGGGCCTCGCGGGCGAGATCGGTTTCCCCGAGGCTTTCGGCAAGGCGGGCGAGGTTTTCCTCCTGAAAGCTGTATTCCAGGGAACGCGAGAGGCATTGGGGGACGGTGTCGGGCAGCCAGCCGCGTTCGGCGTAGCCGGGATGGCGTCCGGTGCGGACGGGATCGGGAGAGGGGGTGTTGCGCTCGTGCAACATGCGGTCCAAGGCTTCGCGGGGATCCACTCCGTCGAGTCCCTTGAGGCGGGCCTCGGTGAAGAGGGTGAATGCGGAACAGCCTCCCTGAACGGCGCCGCGGTGTCCCATGATCCAGGCGTCCGGGGTCCACCCGGTGTGATCGGCGATTTCGAGGAGGGCGTTGCAGAGATCGGTTTGGAATTCGGGTTCCCAGAGGGCGAGGAAGCTGTTGGCGTTGCGGACGCTGTCCCAGAGACAATACAGGTTGTTGAACTGGCGTCGCCGGTTGGGGAACCAGGGGCATTCCTCCAGTCCAAGGTCGTCCGGCATGCAAAAAAAGCGGTAGAGCATGGTGTGATAGAGTTGCTCAACCGCTGGATCGGCGCTGTCGGCGGCGAGGGGCGCGAGTTGGCGTTCCCAGATGGATGCCGCGGCATCGGCGACCTCTTGGAAGGAACGCCCGGCGAGTTCACGCTCGCGGTGGGCGCGGGCTTGGTCCACGCTCACATAGGAAATGCCGACTTCGAGTTCCACGGTGGTATTGCACGGAAATCCGGCGATGGCGGTGATGTTGCGGGCACGTCCGCCTTCGGGAAAGCTGTCCGTTCCCGCGATGGCGTTGCGATGCTCTGGGCATTGCCGGAAGCGGGCGCTAAAATAAATGGTGAAGGGTTCGTCGTGTCCCCAGCCGCCGCGCAGGGTCCCCAAACCTTCGCAGGTTTGGGGATCGGCCCAAACTGCCTCGCCGTCCAGGGCCTCACCGCAAAGCACGGCCCCGGTTTCGAGGGCGATATGGGGTTTGTCCAGGCCGAAGGGGCCGGGGCCGCCCCGGAAGGTGTAGCGGTGCAGGGCAGCATGCGGGGTGCTGGTGAGTTCGGCGATGACGGGACCCGGGGACAACTCCGCGCGGTAATAGCCGGGACGTGCGGTCTCGTCCAGAATTTGAAAGGCAAAGGGATTGAGTCCGGGGCGACGGGGGGAGGGGACCACCCCGATGTTCGCGTAGCGTCCGCTGCCGCCGGTGCCGCTGACATGGGTGTGGGAAAACCGCAACAGGGGTTGGCCGGAGGCGTAGCCATTGGGATTGGGGTTCAGGGTGTCGGGTCCCACCCGGACCAGGGAGAAGGGGAGGTAGGGGCCGGGGAGGCAACTGCCATGGCCATCCACCCCATGAAAGCAGTCGATAAGCGTGGTGCGGGGGGAGGGCGTCATGAACGCTTTCCTTCCGAAGCGTCCCGGTACATTTGCCAGAAGAGAATCCAAGGGTCGAGGCGAATGAGTTCGCCGTGATCGAGGACGGTAAACCCGAAGTGGGTGTGGTCGTGATCGCCGACGTACACCCCTGCGCCTTCCGCGTAGACGGTGCCGGCGGCCAGGGGACGATGTTCGGGCACGGTGAGACGAACCATGTGGGAAGTGTCGAGAATCCAGACGGTGCCGTCGCCCCAGTGACGCTGGCCCTTCCAACGGTTGTTGTTCCATCCGAGGTCGGTGCTGTTGTAGAGAAATTGGTTGTCAAAATCGATGGGGGCGGAGAGGAGGGTGCCGCGTGGATGGTTGATGTCCAGTCCCCCGTGGGCGGAGGCTCCGTCATAGGCGCCCAACCAGCAGTCTTCGCCCCGGTAACAGAGATCGATGCTGATGCGGTCGGGCGGCAGCGGACACCAGGGAAGAATGGGCTCGGGGCAGATGCGCTTGCCGGCGTCCTGCAGGGCGAAGCGGGCGTGGCGGCGGGGCGGCAGGGATTTTTTGGCGTTTTCCTGAAGGCGGCAGGGCGCGTGCGTTTCCTGCATGAATTCAAAAAGCGCATCCACCGCGTCCAGCCAGAGGTGGACCCCGTCCACTACCCAGGGGTCGTAAAAACTGCGGTTGCTGCCGACCTCCCGCTCCAGACGGTGGGGCGCGCCGTTGATCTCCACCTCCGCGTGGAAGGCGAATACCGTCATCCCTTTCGGCTCCTCCACGCCGGGGGTTTTCAAGGTGGTGGAGAGGATGCGGGCGCCCGTATCCAACAGACGCATGCGCCATACCTTGCCGTCGGTTTTTTTGAATTCCACCAAGTCCCCGTGGTGGATTTCCAGGGCGGTGAGCGTGTCTTTACAAGTGCGGGGAATGATCATGAACGCCAATTACCCGCCGGACGGGTGAGGGTCAAGCTCCCCTTGCCGTGATCGGAAAAAGCTGCCGGGAAAAGGATCAGAACGGGATGGAAGCATAATAACTCAGCCAGCAACATTCTCTTTTTTCGACATAAAAAAACGCCCCGGGAGAACCGGGGCGTTTTTGATTTGGATGGGTAATTCGCTTATTCCGCGGGCACTTCAGCTGCAGCCGCTTCGGCCTGGGCGGCCTTGAGGCTGAGGGACACGCGGCCGTTGTCGCTCACATCAAGACATTTGACGGTGATGATGTCGCCGACGTTGACGATGTCTTCGGTGCGGTTGACGCGGTAGTCCGCGAGTTGGCTGATGTGGACCAGGCCTTCGAGTCCGGGCAGGATTTCGACGAAGGCGCCGAATTCCTTGGTGCCGGTCACGCGTCCGGTGTACATCTTGCCAATCTCGGCTTCGCCGGTGCTGGCTTCAATCTCGTGGACGGCGGCCTTGAGGGCGTCGCCATCGGGACTGAAGATGCTGACGGTGCCGTCTTCTTCAATGTCGATCTGCACTTTGAAGGTGTCGGTGATGCGGCGGATGTTTTTGCCACCGGGTCCGATGAGGGCGCCGATTTTCTCGGGGTCGATCTTGATCTTTTCGTAGCGGGGCGCGATGGGGCTCATTTCCGTGCGGGGCGCGGGAAGAACGCTTTCCATGGCGTCGAGGATCTGCAGGCGTCCCTGGCGGGCGAGCGCGAAAGCGGCTTTCACCAGGTCCCAGCTCAGGCCGTGGATTTTGAGGTCCACTTGGAAGCCGGTGACTCCCTTGCGGGTGCCGCAGACTTTGAAGTCCATGTCGCCGCAATGATCTTCGGAACCGAGGATGTCCATGATGAGCACGTTTTTCTCGGGGCTGCTGAACAGTCCGATGGAAATGCCGGCCACGGGGGCGGTGATGGGCACCCCGGCATCCATGAGCGCCAGGGTCCCGGCACAGGTGCTGGCCATGGAGGTGGAGCCGTTGGAACTCATGACTTCGGACACCACGCGGACGCTGTAGGGGAAGTCGGCCGGAATGATGTTCTTCAGGGAACGTTCGGCCAAATTTCCGTGCCCGATTTCGCGACGGCTGGTCATGCCGAGGCGTCCGGCTTCGCCGACCGAGTAGGGCGGGAAGTTGTAGTGCAGGAGGAAGTTCTTTTCGCGGGGTCCGCCGGTGACGCCGTCCATCATTTGGGCGTCGCCGCCGGTGCCGAGGGTGACGATGGCGACGGCCTGGGTTTCACCGCGCTGGAACACGGCGCTGCCGTGGGTGCGGGGCAGCAGGCCCACGGCGCCGCTGAGCGGACGCATTTCTTCGGGCTGACGTCCGTCGATCCGCTTGCCGTGGAGGAGGACGTTGTCGCGGACGACTTCGATTTCCAGGGCGTCGAAGAGATGGAAGTACTCTTCGTCGGTCATTTCCGGGAATTTTTCGGTCATCTGTTCTTTCAGGGCGTCGCGGAGTTCCGCGACTTTTTCCTGACGTTCCAGTTTGCCGGCAATGGTGAGGACTTCGGCGAGTTCGGCGGCCTTGAATTCCTTGGCGGCAGACATGAGTTCCTCGTTCACGGGCACGGGCTCGATGACCTTGTCGGGCAGGCCGAGCATTTTGCGGAATTCGAGCTGGGCGTCGATGATGGCTACGATGGCTTCATGGGCGAATTTGAGGGCCGCGACCATGTCGTCGTCGGGAATTTCCTTGGATTCGCCTTCCATCATCAGGAGTTTGTCCCGGGTGCCGGCGTAGGTCAGGTCCAAATCGCTTTCCAGCATCTGCGCCTGGGTGGGTTCGAGGATCAACTCCCCGTTCACGCGACCGACGCGCACGGCTCCGATGGGGCCCTGGAAGGGCACTTCGGACAGGGTCAGGGCGGTGCTGGCGGCGTTGATGGCCATGGCGTCCACTTCCTGGGTGCCGTCGGTGCTCATCAACATCATGTTGATTTGCAGCTCGTTGCGGTATCCTTCGGGGAAGAGGGGGCGAATGGGGCGATCGGTGACGCGCATGATGAGGACTTCCTTCTCGGAAGGACGGGCCTCACGTTTGAAAAATCCGCCCGGGAATCGTCCGGCCGCGTAAAATTTTTCCTTGTATTCCACTTGCATGGGGAAAAAGTCAATGCCTTCGCGCGCCTTGGAGGTGGAAACGGCGCAAAAGAGGAAGGTTTCCCCAATACTGGCCACCACGGAGGCGGCGGCTTGACGGGCGAGGGCGCCCGTTTCGAGTGTCAGCGTTTTGTTGCCGACGGGGACCTCGATGGAGGTCGCATCTTGCATCATTTTCATTTTCTGGTCTCTTCTTTCTTCTTGTCTTCTTGTGCAGTCCCCTTCCGCTTCTTGTTTCTTCGAAAGGGGGGATGGCCCCGAATGGGCCGGAAATCAGGTGCGCACATAAAAAACCCACCCGATGGGGGTGGGTGATGGTGCGCCATGCCGTTTTAGCGGCGAAGGCCAAGCTTTTGGATCAGGGCCTGATAGCGACCATAATCGCGGCTTTCCAAATAGTTGAGCAGGCGACGACGACGGCTGACCATGTTTTGCAGGCCGCGGCGGGTGCTGTTGTCTTTTTTGTGGATCTTGAGGTGTTCGGTCAATTCCTTGATCCGGGCGGTCAATATCGCCACCTGGACCTCTACGGATCCGGTGTCATTTTCATGTGTGGCGAAATCCGCCTTGATGTCTTGTTTTGTAGCTGTGTCCATGTGTGTCTCTTTTCGGCGCAATCGGGCGCCAACTGCAAATTGGGTTTGAAATTGGGGTCCCGGGTAAGGACCTTCGTGAATCAGGCGCGGACTATAGGCGGGAAACCTGCCTTTGGCAACCCCAAAATGTTAGACTTCTGCTTGCAATGTCGGGGATGAGTGTGACAAGCTGGGCCCATGTCTTTTCTTACGTCGAGTTCCATGCGCGATTTTGATGCCCGCGCCGTGGCCGCGGGCACCCCGGGCACGGTGTTGATGGGGCGGGCCTGCCGGGGCCTGGCCCGCGAATTCTTTTCGCTGTGCGCGGGGTCCCGGCCTTCGGTTTTGATTTGCGCGGGGCCGGGAAACAATGGCGGGGATGGCTTTGGCCTTGCCGCCCATTTGCATCTCGCCGGATGGCGGACGGAGGTGTGGGTGACCTCGGAACGGGCGCGGGTCGGCGGGGATGCGCTGGCTTATTTG
This sequence comes from Verrucomicrobiota bacterium, assembly GCA_020831635.1. Lineage (GTDB taxonomy): Bacteria > Verrucomicrobiota > Kiritimatiellia > SS1-B-03-39 > UBA6053 > PXAS01. Next base: position 25,775 of record JAFIGC010000068.1, read on the forward strand.
CAATGGGCCGAATCCGTGGGCGTGCCTCTCACCTTTTGCCCCGACCCCGAAGACTGGCCCGTGGAAATCGGGGCGTTGCCTTGCGTGGATTGGGTGGTGGACGCGGTTTTGGGCACCGGCACCGGGGACGCGCCCCGCAAAACCCCTGCCGCCGCCGTGGCCACCCTCCGCGCCCTCGCCGCCGATGCCCGGGTGTTGGCGGTGGATCTGCCCACGGGACTGGATGCGGACCGGGGCGTTCCTTTCGATCCCGAAAAATGCGTGCGCGCGGATGCGACCTTCACCCTCGGCGCCGCCAAAGCCGGATTTTTGGCCGACGCGTCCGCGTATTGGACGGGACCGATCACGGTGATAGACCTCGGGTTTTCTCCGGAAGAACTGGCCCAGGCCTCGGTGCAACCCATCTCCGTCATGCACCCGGCCCGATGGGCGCAACTCAACCCGCGGCGCGATCCGGAGAGTCACAAAGGGACTTACGGGCACGTCTTGGTGATCGGCGGCAGTCCGGGTATGACGGGAGCGGTTGCCATGTCGGCCAAAGCGGCGCTTCGCAGCGGCGCGGGACTGGTTTCCATGTTTGTACCCGCCTCCGCCATGCCGTTTTTGGACGCGGCCCTGCCGGAAATCATGGTGCGGGGGGGGCGGGAAACTTCGGAGGGGACCTTGGCCGAACAGAAAATTGACTTTTCCGCGTACACTGCCGCAGTCATTGGACCGGGGCTGGGGAAAAACCCGGAGACCGCCGCTTTGCTCCGTCAAGTGTTTGCCGAGTGTCCGATTCCGCTGGTGGTGGATGCCGATGCCTTGCGCCTGTTGGCCGATGCGTGGGCGGATTCCAACGATTGTCCGACACCCGCCGCCCCGCGCGTGCTCACCCCGCATCCCGGAGAAATGGCGGCCCTGTGCGGGTGCGACACCGCCGACGTTCAAAGTGTCCGCGCTGAAAAATGTTTGGAAGCCGCCAAAAAATATCAAAGTGTCGTGGTGTTGAAAGGCAACCGGACCCGGATTTGCTTTCCGAATGGCGACCAATGGCTGAATCTCAACGGCAACCCCGGCATGGCCACGGGGGGTAGTGGGGATGTGCTGGCGGGGATGCTGGCGGGATTGTTGGGCCGAGGCCTGCCCCCGGAAACCGCCGTGCCCGCGGCGGTCTATCTGCATGGCCGCGCCGGAGACCGGGCCGCGATTCGCCTCGGACAGGATGCCCTCACGGCCCTGGATTTGCTTTTGGATGGTGGTTTTGCTTTTGGTTAAGTCAGAAAGTGTTTTTTTAACATGAAGATGGGAAAAAGCCTTCGGGGGAGACCGGACTCTTGATCTCACGCCGCCTTTCGCGCTTTCGGGGGGACGTCACCATCAGAAGATGCGTTAGCCCCCCGAAATCGCAAAATCCGACGCAAGCTGAAGAGCCCGGTC
>JAFIGC010000069.1 GCA_020831635.1 Verrucomicrobiota bacterium
CGGCAGCTCTGGTCGTGCCTCCCGACGCTACCGCACTCCAAGGACGCTTCGCGTCGCTCCATATCCAGCGGCGAAGCCGCGCATATCCCATATCCAGCGAGCCTGCGAGCGCATATCCCAGAAAAAAGGCTAACCTTTTTTCAAAATCAACCTTTTTTCAAAATCCCCAAAATTTTCCCTTCATTCATCTGTTCAACCGCTTTTTCCAACGAGCCGAGCATGTGCGCAAGTTCTTCCCGGGTGCCGGACGCGGGGGATTGTGCGAGTCGATTGACCTTGGGGACGGGGGTGGGTTCCAGGGTTTGGCCTTCTGAAACCAGGTGTTCGTGGAGGCGTTCGCCGGGGCGGAGTCCGATGATTTCAATGCCACCGTTCCCGGTGTCGGTTCTGCCGGAAAGTTGCAACATTTGTTCGGCCAGGCGCATGATGCTGACGGGTTCGCCCATGTCGAGGATGTAGATTTCGCCGCTGCCTTGTAGCGTCTCCGCGTGCAGCATGAGGGTCACCGCTTCTTCGATGGTCATGAAATAGCGGGTGGCGTCCTTGTGGGTGACCTTGAGGGGTCCGCCGCGTTTGAGTTGTTTTTCGAAGAGGGGGATGACGCTGCCGTTGCTGCCGAGGACATTGCCGAAGCGCACGCAACCGTAGGCGAATCCGCTGGACAGGGCCGCGTCCCGCACCACGCGTTCGCTCAGGGCCTTGCTGGCGCCCATGATCCCTTGGATCTGTTCCGCACCCTCCACGGCTTTGTCGGTGGAGACGTGTAAGAAGCGTTTGACTTCCGCCTTGCGTGCGGCTTCGATCACGTTTCGCGTGCCCAGCACGTTGGTGCGGGCGGCGTCCAAGGGATGTAGTTCCATCATGGAGACGTGTTTGCAGGCGGCGGCATGGAAAATCACATCCGGCTTTTCTTCCAAAAACAAGCGTTCGACATTGTTGGGAAAGCGGATGTCGCACAGCAGGGGTTTGGCGGTGGGCGCGTTGGGCAGGGCGGTGATTTCTTCGTTGATTTCGAAGAGGGCGTTTTCAGCCATGTCCAGCATAAGCAGTTCGGCCACGGGAAAGCGGGCGATTTGACGGCAGAGTTCGGAACCGATGGAGCCGCCGGCGCCGGTGACGAGTACCCGTAGTCCGGTCAGAGACGCGCGCACCGGGGCGGGATCGAGTTTCACCGGTTCCCGCCCCAGAAAATCGGCCAGCCGCACTTCGCGAATGGGATTGCGATGCAGGGAGGGGTCGTCGGTGGGGGTGAGTTCGGGGAGGATGCCCACCCGGCAGCCGGCGTCCACGGCGGTGATGAAAAGCTGCCGAAGTTGGGCGGGATCCGCTTGCGGCAATGCGATGATCACTTCCTTGACCTGGTGCTTGTCGATCAGCTTCGGCAGGTCGGATAGTTTGCCCAGGATCGGGATGCCGTGCAGGGAGCGGCCCTGTTTGTCGGCATCGTCATCCACAAATCCCACCACCCGCACCGGACGGGCGGTGGCGTGCCAGAGATAGCGCATGGTCAATTCCCCTTCGTCCCCGGCGCCCACGATGAGCACGGGGAGACGTTTGCGGGATCTGAAATCCCGGAAGCCTTTTTGACTCTCGAACAGGGCGCGACCTGAAAAGCGGATGAGCGAGAAAAAGCCAAACGTGAACAGGAAATCCAGCAGCAATGGGCCGATGGGGAAACGGTGGGGGATCCAGATCAGGATGCCCGCGATCAAAAGCAGGGAACCGCCCACGGCGGCGGCAAAGACGCGCCGGATATCCGGAAAGGCCGCGTATCGCCACATGCTGCGGGTCAGCCCGGCCAGATCCGCGGCCAGCGCCTTGGCCAGGATCGACATCGGGAGCGCCATGTACATCATGCCCGCATAGGTCGACGGGGGTGGACCGAGATAAAAGCGGACCGCAAACGCAAGTCGCAACGACAGCCATCCGGCTATCATGTGCAGACCTAAAAAAAGCAAGCGGTGTTTCATGGAGGGGGGCGGCTACGCCGCGGATCAGGGATAAGGGATAAGCGCGCGGCCGGCGCGCGGGAGTAGGGGGGAGCAGGGGAGGCGGAGAGAAGGAGCGATGTGAGAGGGCGGGGGAGAAGGAGGGAAGGAGAGAAGGGGAGAGTTGAGTGCATGGCAGATAAGCACAAAAGCGTGGGAAAGACAAATTCAAAAGAAGCGCCTTCGGCAGGAGGTTGGGGTTTAGTCCCGCGTTCACGCGGATAGTTTTGAAGCACCCTTTAGGGTGCTTCTTCGGTGGTCTGCGGTCAGTTTCGTGATGCCTCCGCAGATCCCGATGCAGGTCATGCATCACCGTTCGGATGCCGCTTGCAGGTGGCCAATCGCCGACGTTCGGAGTCCCTCGTTTACGAGGTTTCAGCGATGGACCTTCAGGCCCGGAGCAAATTTCGGGGTTCGACGTGTTGCTCGCGATCATGTTTTTTCGTTGCGGAATGATGGCGGACATGAGTGTCCGCGCTCCGTTATGCGCTATCTCCGCCCCGGAAGCTCCCCCCTTGAAGCTTCGCTCGTTCCTCGCTGCGCTTCTTCGCCCCCAAAGCGGTAGCTCTGGTCGTTCCTCCCGACGCTACCGCACTCCAAAGACGCTTCGCGTCACTCCGCCGCGAAGCGGCCATCTTCGCGGACGAAGTCCGTAATCTTCGCGCGCAGCGCAATCTTCGCCGCGAAGCGGCAATCTCCGCGCCCAAGGCGCAACTTCCTTCTTTTCTTGTGCCTTTCAAAAATCCGCATAGACGCAAACTTCATGAACGAACCCTCTTTCCCACTTCAACTTTCGAGACGCTTGCGCTTTGCCGTGTTTTTGTTGATTCCCCTGGCGGTGTTGCGTTCGGCGCGGCCTGTGATTTCCTTTATTCATACCCATTGGCTGTTTTCTTATGCGCATGGCTTTATGAAACGCGGTTTTGTGGGGGAAGTCTTGCGTCAACTGGAGGTCGCTCCCACATACGGGGTGGTGCAGGGTTTGTCGATGATCCTGTTTTTGTGTGTCGCCGCTTATCTGCTCGTGCAGTTTTCCCGGCCTTTGCGCGCGAACCCTTCCCATTCGGGCGGATGGTGGTTTCTCCTTTAGGCTGGAACCTCCTCGGCCACGCTGCAACGGTTTGCCTGGGACTCCGGGCGCTTTGACGGGATCGGTCTGCTGTTGGCGGGATTGACGCTGTGGACCCTGAAATTCGGGAAGGGACGGGGATACGGATCAGGTCTCTTGCTGGTGGTTCTGCTCGGCGGACTTTCGCTGTTGATCCATGAGGCCCAGTTGCTGATGTTTTGGCCGATGGTGCTCTTGTGGCTGGTGCTGGATTGTCCCGAAGTTGCCATGCGCAAACGAAGAGCCTGTTTGGCGGTCATGGTCTGGGGTGGGCTCGCGCTTTTCGCAGTCTGGATCACGGAATTCGGGGTGATCACCACCATGAGTCACGAGGCCTATGTGGGAACATTGGGGCAAAGCGGTAGCCCGGTGAATTCCCTGGCGGCGGAAATTCCCTTTCGGGATGTGAGCAAAAACCTGGGGTATACCCTGGGCCTCACCTTCCGCTCCACCGTCCTGCCCCATCACCTCTTCATTTTTTTGGGGGCGCTTCCCCTTGGCGTCGTTCTGGCCAAGCTGTTTTGCCGTTTGCGGGACGAAGTGCCCGAATTTCCGCTCTATTTGATGGCCTGTTGTGCGCCCTTATCGCTGTACGCCGTCGGTCTGGACCATTTTCGCTGGTGGGCGCTGGCCTTGACGAATGTGTTTTTGCTGTTTTCCTGGCTCGCCGCGCAACCCAGGGTGCGGGTATGTCTGCTGGATGCCTGTGTCGCAAACCGAAAATGGATTGTGGCGGCGGTCCTGATGAGCCTACTGCTGGGCTCCACCGCCGATACCGGCAGCTATGCGGGGGTCGAGGCGTTGGTGCGTTACTTGCGCGTGAATACGCTGTCAAAATAAAAGGAAACCGCTAATCTGCGCTGATCTGACGCGAAGGTTGCCGGTTGTGGGTTGAGCTTTGTTCGGAGTCCCTCGTTTACGAGGTTTCAGCGATGGGCCTTCAGGCCAGGAGCAAACTTCGGGGTTCAACGTGTTGCTCGCGATCATGTTTTTTCGTTGCGGAATGATGGCGGACAAGAGTGTCCGCGCTCCGTTATGCGCTATCTCCGCGCCGAAGGCACCCCTTCGATCCTCGATTACGGATGAATCAACTCCACGGTAGGGAAATAGGTTTTGTAACGGGCCACATCCCGGGTCATCAATTTGCAGCCTTTGACCATGGCATGGGCGCCAATGTAAAAATCAGGCAGAGGGGAACGGCGCAGTCCTTTTTGTTTGCGGTAACGCTGATAGGCATTTGCAGCGGGAAATGCCGCTTCGTAGGGCAGGAGCCATCGCTCCACACCCAGCTCGGTGAGTGCCCGATCCAACTGGGACTCTGTGGAAAATCCATAGGAAATTTCGGCGTAGATAATCGGATTGATTCCGACGGATCCCGTTTGCATTGCCTCCAGAAGCATTTCTTCCGAACGATCCGCCCATGAGGGATCATCCGTGAAGATGTCCAGCAACACATTCGCATCCAGAAGCGTCATTCGGCATCACTCCGGGCGGCATCACTTCGGGCGGCATCACTCCGGGTCATGCGCATGATGTCGTCGGTACGGATTTTCTGATCGGCAATCCCCCGCACTCTTTTGAGCGACCGCTTGAAATCCTGTTGACGGGTGGAAACCACCGGGTACACCAACACGCCTTCCTGAACCGCCCGAAAGGCCACTTCAGTATTGTGCGCCAATCCGTATCGATCCCGAAAAGATTTGGGAATGGTGATTTGACCTTTTTGTGTGACTTTCATGGTATTACTTTATATTGGGCGGTATTACTTCGCAAGAATATTCTTGAATGAGGGATCAAACTTTTTGGATATGTGCCCGCAAGCGGGCTGGATGTGGGAGGGTTCAGCGGTCGCAGGGTTGCCGCCGGCGCGGTTACCGGTAGTGTGTTGAGCTTTGTTCGGAGTTCCTCGTTTACGAGGTTTCAGCGATGGGCCTTCAGGCTCGGAGTAAATTGCGGGGTTCGGCAGACTACCGTACACCATGCCATACCATAGAGGAATCATGGCGGACCGGAGTGTCCGCGCTCCGTTATGCGCTATCTTCGCGCACGCAGTGCGCAATCCCTTTCTTTTCTTGTGCCTTTCAAAAATCCGCATAGACGCAAACTTCATGAACGAACCCTCTTTCCCACTTCAACTTTCGAGACGCTTGCGCTTTGCCGTGTTTTTGTTGATTCCCCTGGCGGTGTTGCGTTCGGCGCGGCCTGTGATTTCCTTTATTCATACCCATTGGCTGTTTTCTTATGCGCATGGCTTTATGAAACGCGGTTTTGTGGGGGAAGTCTTGCGTCAACTGGAGGTCGCTCCCACATACGGGGTGGTGCAGGGTTTGTCGATGATCCTGTTTTTGTGTGTCGCCGCTTATCTGCTCGTGCAGTTTTCCCGGCCTTTGCGCGCGAACCCTTCCCATTCGGGCGGATGGTGGTTTCTCCTTTAGGCTGGAACCTCCTCGGCCACGCTGCAACGGTTTGCCTGGGACTCCGGGCGCTTTGACGGGATCGGTCTGCTGTTGGCGGGATTGACGCTGTGGACCCTGAAATTCGGGAAGGGACGGGGATACGGATCAGGTCTCTTGCTGGTGGTTCTGCTCGGCGGACTTTCGCTGTTGATCCATGAGGCCCAGTTGCTGATGTTTTGGCCGATGGTGCTCTTGTGGCTGGTGCTGGATTGTCCCGAAGTTGCCATGCGCAAACGAAGAGCCTGTTTGGCGGTCATGGTCTGGGGTGGGCTCGCGCTTTTCGCAGTCTGGATCACGGAATTCGGGGTGATCACCACCATGAGTCACGAGGCCTATGTGGGAACATTGGGGCAAAGCGGTAGCCCGGTGAATTCCCTGGCGGCGGAAATTCCCTTTCGGGATGTGAGCAAAAACCTGGGGTATACCCTGGGCCTCACCTTCCGCTCCACCGTCCTGCCCCATCACCTCTTCATTTTTTTGGGGGCGCTTCCCCTTGGCGTCGTTCTGGCCAAGCTGTTTTGCCGTTTGCGGGACGAAGTGCCCGAATTTCCGCTCTATTTGATGGCCTGTTGTGCGCCCTTATCGCTGTACGCCGTCGGTCTGGACCATTTTCGCTGGTGGGCGCTGGCCTTGACGAATGTGTTTTTGCTGTTTTCCTGGCTCGCCGCGCAACCCAGGGTGCGGGTATGTCTGCTGGATGCCTGTGTCGCAAACCGAAAATGGATTGTGGCGGCGGTCCTGATGAGCCTACTGCTGGGCTCCACCGCCGATACCGGCAGCTATGCGGGGGTCGAGGCGTTGGTGCGTTACTTGCGCGTGAATACGCTGTCAAAATAAAAGGAAACCGCTAATCTGCGCTGATCTGACGCGAAGGTTGCCGGTTGTGGGTTGAGCTTTGTTCGGAGTCCCTCGTTTACGTGGTTTCAGCGATGGGCCTTCAGGCCCGGAGCAAATTTCGGAGTTCGACAGACTACCCGGCAACATCACATACATTAGCGGAATCATGGCGGACAGGAGTGTCCGCGCTCCGTTTTGTGGTATCTCCTCGCCGAAGGCGCCCCTTCGATCCTCGATTACGGATGAATCAACGCCACGGTAGGGAAATTTTGAAAATATCCCAATAAAAAAAATCATGAACGGCCTTCCCTGAACTTTGGCCTCTTTTGGCGCTGGAAATGGGATGAGGGTCATGCACAACCTTCCAGGATGCACAAGCCCCTCCTCCCATCCCCAGCACCCAAAATAGACCAATCCTATGCGAAAATTTATGGTTTACAGAGTACTAAAATGAGGGATCAAACATGAAGACATCGCAAATCCGTGGCCCCGAAGTCATTTCCTTTATACAACAGGGGTTCACCCAACTGAGCCGCAAGCGCATACGAACAGCAGTCTCCGATGTTCAGCCCCGCTTTATGGCGGCCCTTGCCATATTGAATCCATGCCTCATGCGCGAACCCTGACTGTTCATGGGTAAGCGGCATGATTTCAATGGGAAGGGCGTGTAGCAACAACTCCAACTCTCGGGAACCTTCAGGGCCTTTTCTAGCGGACACCACAATCCTGGTTTCGAGCAGCGTGAAGGATGAGAGAAAAAGACGTCCCGCTTCCGCGAGAATTTGGGATACAGATTCGGCTTCCGGTTCATTGAACAAAAGGGCCAATAACGCGGATGTATCAATCACCATGCGTAAAAACCCCATCTTTGTCATAGCCCAAAATGACATCCGGTGTCCGAGAGTCAAGATCCGGCAGTGATCCACACCGCCGTGCGATGTCAAGTAATGTGTTTTCCGTGCGTGGCCCCCGGCGGGATTGTTTCAAACGGCAAAGTTCATCCGTTAAGGCATGACCGATCGCATCCGTGAGACTGCGTCCGCTCAGGCGGGCAACTTCCCGGGCCATTTCTTCAACATGCTGATTTTTCAAGGTAATTGGCATGGATTCAATATGCATGAAAATATTATAGAATCAAGATCGATTCAAGTTTTTCTTGAAAGGTTTCGGCGAGATATGGGTGGTCAGAGGTCAGCAACGCCACCAATGAACACTGGAATTTACAGGGCTGGAAGGGCAGCGGATAAGGGAAGAGCGGCGGATCCGCGCAGGGGGGAGCAGGGTTGCTCGCTCCGCGAGCGCAGGGTTGTGGCTTCGCCACGCAGGGTTGCCGCTGGCGCGGCGCAGGGGGAGCAAAGCTTATGGAGTGCGGAAGCTTGCTTCCGCTTTGGGGGCGAAGAAGCTTGCTTCAAGGGGGAGGAGGAACGGAGGGCGGACACGCTTGTTTTTCGGATGGAGGTTGGGGTTTAGTCCCGCGTTCACGCGGATAGTCTTGAAGTACCCTTTAGGGTACTTCTTCGGTGGTTTGCGGTCAGATTCGGGATGCCCCCGCAGATCCTGATGCTGGTCATACATCGCCGTTCTATTACCGCTTGCGGGTTGTCAGTTATGGACGTTCGGAGTTCCTCGTTTACGAGGTTTCAGCGATGGGCCTTCAGGCCCGGAGCAAATTTCGGGGTTCGACAGGCTACCCGGCAACTTCACATACATTAGCGGAATCATGACGGACAGGAGTGTCCGCGCTCATTGCGTTCGACGTTCAAAGTTCGACCTTGGATGTTTGATGTTCGATTTTACCCCCCCCTTGAAGCTCCGCTCGTTCCTCGCTACGCTTCTTCGCCCCCAAAGCGGTAGCTCTGGTCGTTCCTCCCGACGCTACCGCACTCCAAAGACGCTTCGCGTCACTCCGCCGCAAAGCGGCATTTTCACATTCTCGAATCGAGATATTTTCCCTTTTCCTCATGACTCAACTCCGGCAACACGCTCAAGTATTGTTCCACGATTTCCTTTTTGTCCCACGGTCCTTCGCGGTTCCGGATGGCGGCGATGCCGGCTTCAAAGGCTTCGAGCGCCTTCGGATCGAAATCGGGCTGGTTTTTGATGACGCCGAGGCTTTCAAAGCGATCAAAATCCAGGGTTTCGTTGCCCATGAAAAATTCTTCATAGGCTTTTTCGCCGGTGGTGTCGCTGGTGAAAAAATACACCGGCCATTTGCCTTGGGGGATTAGCTCTTCGGTTCGGGCGCGGGCCTCGTCCTCGGTGACGCAGGGCACGGCTTCATATCCTTGGTTCGCCAGAAAGCGCACCGCGATGTCCGAAAACTTGGTCAGTTCCAGTTCCCCTTCCTGATGCGGGAAAAAGATGTCCAAATTTTCACCGAACACCGCCGACATCATGCAGAGTTCTCCCGATTCCGCTTGGGTTACGAAATAACGCTTCACATCGTCCGGCGCCGAGATCGGTTGACGCTTCATGAGCCGTTGCGTGAAACCGTGCAGCAGGCTGCCGTCACTAAAGGCCACGTTGGCGAAGCGGGCCATGGACACGGGGACGGCGCCGGATTCCCGATGCAGGAATTTCTCCATGATGCGCTTGGAACCGCCCATGAGGTTGACCGGATTGGCGGCTTTGTCGGTGGAAACCGCGAAATATTTTCGCGCCCCCATTTCCGCGGCCATGCGGACGGTTTTGACGGTGTTGAAGACGTTGACTTCCAACATGCGCATGAGGGTGTAGGGATCTTTTTCGCTGCGCACATGCTTGAGGGCGGAGAGATTGCACACCATGTCGTAGGGAGCTTGCGACTCGACAAAGGCCTCGAAGTACCGGCTGTTCACATCCAGCGGCAAGGTCTGGAAATCGCCTGAACCGTAGCCAAGGGTACTGCGGATATCCCGCACCAGTTCGACCATGTTGTTTTCGCTGATGTCAACCACATGCAAGGCCCGCGGATCGCGTTTGAAAAATTCGCGCGTCACCGCCTGACCAATGGTGCCGGCGCCGCCGATGACGAGAATGCGGGCGGCGCTGATCTTATCGCGAAGTTCGGATTCGCGGGAGGAGACGTCTTGGTCGAAGAGCGGGCGGGTGCGGTTGAGAATTTGGAGGATGTTCATAAAATTGCAGGGTTGCCGCTTTGCGGCGCGGGAAGGCCTTGGACTTTGTCTTAAGCTTTGTCTGAAACTTTGTCGATGATTTCCGATGCCGGATCTAACGGAGCGCGGACACGCTTGTTTTTCGGCTGGAGGTTGGGGTTTAGTCCCGCGTTCACGCGGATAGTCTTGAAGTACCCTTTAGGGTACTTCTTCGGTGGTTTGCGGTCAGATTCGGGATGCCCCCGCAGATCCTGATGCTGGTCATACATCGCCGTTCTATTACCGCTTGCGGGTTGTCAGTTATGGACGTTCGGAGTTCCTCGTTTACGAGGTTTCAGCGATGGGCCTTCAGGCCCGGAGCAAATTTCGGAGTTCGACAGACTACCCGGCAACATGACATACCTTGGCGGAATCATGTCGGACAGGAGTGTCCGCGCTCTGTTTTGTCAGTCCCGTATTCCGTATCCAGCCGCGCAGCGGCTTTCCCCCCTTGAAGCTCCGCTCGTTCCTCGCTGTGCTTCTGCGCCCCAAAGCGGTAGCTCTGGTCGTTCCTCCCGACGCTACCGCACTCCAAAGACGCTTCGCGTCACTCCGCCGCGAAGCGGCAATCTCCAAGGCCGCAGGCCGTAATCTCCGCCGCGAAGCGGCAATCTCCGCGCCGAAGGCGCTATCCCCGCCGCGAAGCGGCTTCCAACCCCTCCGGCGTTTCAGGCAGACCCTTCAACCACTTCGCATGCAATTCGCTTTTCGGAAACACCACCACCCAGGCGGTGAGGAAAATCAAGAGCAGGTAGTTCCAGAGATTGGCGTTTTCCACGTACCAGGCCTCCAACGCCCCTTTATACGGCATGATAACTTCGTCATAAAATTTGTCCGCGTCTTCGGCGTTGTCCATTAAATCTTCTTCGGCGCGAAAAACGATGGACCCGATGCCGCTGAGTCCGGGGCGGACCTGTTGGATGATGGTTTGGAATTCGGGGGGAAAGGCGTCGAAACAACGTTGCGTCTGCGGACGGGGTCCGATAATGCTCATCTCGCCTTTGAGGATGTTGAGGAGCTGCGGTAGTTCGTTGATCTTGGTTTTGCGCAAAAAACGCCCCACGGGCAACACGCGGGGATCGTGCTTGAGGGTCACGGTGCCGGTACCCAGATTGGGACTGTCCTTGAGCATGGTGGCGAACTTGAGGAGTCCGAAGGGCTGGCCGTCCTTGCCCACGCGTTGTTGGCAGAAAAAGACTTCGCCTTCTCCGGAGAACCGCAGAATCAATGCGATGGGAAGCAGTAGGGGGGAGAGAACGAGGAGGGCGAGGGAGGAGAGGAGGATGTCTAGGAATCGGGTCATAACGATAATGGAGAGGGGGTGATGTGGAAGGACGAGGGGAGAACCGCTTAAGGACGCTTAAGGAACGCTGAAAAGAAATAGGGTAAGGCAAAATTGGAGGAAATCGCTACTCTGCGCTGATCTGACGCTAATCATGAGGAAGGGGATGTGTGTGTGAGGGAAGGGAAGAGAAGAAGGAAACCGCTAATCTGCGCTGATCTGACGCTAGTCGTAGGAAGGGAATGTGTTTGTGAGGTAAGGGAAGAAGGAAACCGCTAATCTGCGCTAATCTGGCGCTAATGAAGACGGGGAAAGGGTGAGGGATTGGAACTCCCCAAAAAAAATCTGCGGAGGATTGGATTCGCGTAAGATTAGCGAGGATTAGCGGTTTGAAACCAGCGGTCGACTTGCCCCCAAAAACCAGCGGAGGATTGGATTCGCGTAAGATTAGCGAGGATTAGCGGTTAAGAAATAGCGGTGGACTTGCCCTCAAAAACCCAGCGGAGGCGTGGATTGGCGGTTTGAAATAAATTTTTGCATGAATTTATCCTTTTCAAACATAGCGCGGAAATTTATGGGGTTCTTCATGAAAACCAATAAGAACCACTACCTGAGTCAAGAGGGATATGCATTGATGGGGGCGGCGTTCGAGGTGTATAACGAAAATGGTTACGGGATGGGGGAGGAGATCTATCAGGAAAGCCTTGAGGTCGAACTGGCTCTCAGAAAAATCCCATTCTGTTCCAAAGATGAACTGCAAGTCTACTACAAAGGGCATTTGCTGAAGAAAACGTATATCCCGGATTTGACGGTGTACGGTGAAATCATCGTGGAGTTGAAAGCGCTCAAAGCTATCCTGCCGGAGCATGAGGCTCAATTGATCAACTACATGAGAATTTCAAAGAAAGCCGTGGGGTATCTGATCAACTTCGGAACCGCTGATGACTTGGAGTGGAAGCGGATTATCTTGTCGGAATACATTCCGGATAAAGGAAACCGCTAATCTTCGCTGTTCTGACGCTAAGCATGAGGGAGGGAAGAGGGGAAACCGCTAATCTGCGCTAATCTGACGCTGATGAAAACGGGGAAAGGGAAGAGGGTGAACCGCTAATCTTCGCTAATCTGACGCTAATCTTAGGGAGGAAATGTTGTGAGGGAAGAGAAGAAGGAAACCGCTAATCTTCGCTGATCTGGCGCTAATGAAGACAGGGAAAGGGTGCTGCAGAGGCCCCACAAAAACCCAGCGAAGCAGTGGATTAGCGTAAGATTAGCGAGGATTAGCGGTTTAAAAATTGCGGTGGCGAACCCCCAAAAAAATCTGCGGAGGAATGGATTAGTGGAAGATAAGCGAGGATTAGCGGTTGGAACAGAGGGTAAACCGCTAATCTGCGCTAATCTGGCGCTAATGAAGACAGGAACAGGTGAGGGATTGGAACTCCCCCCAAAAAAATCTGCGGAGGATTGGATTAGCGTAAGATTAGCGAGGATTAGCGGTTTGAAACCATCGGTGGACTTGCCCCCCCAAAAAAAACCAGCAAAGCACTGGATTCGCGTAAGATTAGCGTGGATTAGCGGTTTTGCAACTACTGGGTATGTTGACAACCCCTTCGGAAAGCCATTCGGTCATGTTCAGCGGACCGCGCTGACAATCCCTGAACATGGGGAGCTTATGCATCGGCGTCCAGATGGGGCGGGTCATGACACCCTTGGCATTGGTTTCTTGCAACACCCGGTCCCGCTCGGTCAGGTCTTTGCACACAAAGGCGTTCAGCCAGTAGTTGGATGCACAGTTTTCGGGTTCGAGGATGAATTCCCGGTCCTGACCCGCAAACCATGCCGCATAGCGGGCCGCACGTTGCCGTTTTTCTTCCACAAATCCGGGCAAAGCCTCCATCTGACCACAACCGAGGGCCGCGTTCAGGGCGGGCAAGCGGTAATTGTAGCCGACTTCGTCGTGATCGTAGAGATACGGATGGGGTTTTTTGGCGGTGGTGGTGAGATGTTTGGCCCGTTGGGCGAGTGTCTCGTCATTCGTGAGCACCATCCCGCCGCCGCCGGTGGTGATGATCTTGTTGCCGTTGAAACTCAAGGCCGACAGCCGTCCCGTGTTCCCCGTATGCCTGCCTTTGTAAAAACTGCCCAACGATTCCGCCGCATCTTCGATCAGTGTAATGCCGTATTCCTCACAAACCGCCGCGATTTCATCCAGCCGCACCGGATGACCAAAGCTGTGCATGGGCACACAAGCGCGAATGAGCTTGCCGGTGCTTTTGTTCCGGCAAAGCCCCGTGTCCTCCCGAATCGCATGCTCGGCAAGAAATGCCGAAAGGGCTGCCGGACACATCCCCAGCGTGCCGCGTTCCACGTCCACAAACACCGGATGGGCGAACTGATAGCGGATGGCGTTGCAGGTGGCCACGAAGGTGAGCGACTGGGTGATCACCTCGTCACCCGGCTCCACCCCCGCCAGCCGCAGACAAGTATGCAGGGCGGCGGTCCCATTGACCACCCCGATCGCGTGCGCGGATCCCGTATACGCTTCGATCCGTTCCTCGAATTCCCGTACGTGGATGCCGACGGAAGAGACGAATTCCGCTTCCAGGGTTTCCATGACCCGCCGCGTTTCCGCCGCGGAAAAGCGGGGAACGTGAAGGGGAATGAAATCGGGGGTGTCGTATTCGGAGCGGATGAAGGAAATGAGATTGTGGATAATCATATGTAAAGGGGAGTTGAGTAGTTGGGTGGTTGAGTGGTTGGATTGTTGATTGGGAAAGTTCTTTGTCAAACAACCTTTGTCTTTAGCTTTGTCTGAAACTTTGTCCCCTAAACCATTCGACGAACGATTTATGTCACATTGAGAACGTCCAACATCGAACGTCCAACATCGAAGTTTGAATTGACGAAGTTGAGTAGTTGGGTGGTTGAGTGGTTGGGTGGGGGGGCAGGGTTGCGGCGGAGCCGCGCAGGGTGGCTCGCTCCGCGAGCGCAGGGATTGCAGGGTTGCGCACTTCGTGCGCGCAGGGATGGCAGGGATGTAGCGCGACAGTCCCTGTCGCGAACGGAAGATTATCGGCAAGGGACTGCCGATCTACGCGCTTACTTTCAGCAATTGTTCTTGGTCACTTTTGTCTTAAGCTTTGTCTGAAACTTTGTCTGCTAATCGCATCGATGAACAATTTGTGGGTAATTCCGTATCCTGTATCCAGTATCGGTATCCCGTATCCGCGCCGCAGGCGCAATATCCCGTATCCAGCCGCGCAGCGGCGCCTCCCCCTCGAAGCAAGCTTCTTCGCCCCCAAAGCTGAAGCGAGCTTCAGCACTCCAAGGACGCTTCGCGTCGGCCTCTCCGCTTAGAAGCGGCGACCCCTGCGCGCCTCAGGCGCAACCCTGCGCTGCGGAGCAGCAACCCCTGCGCCGCGAAGCGGCAACCCTGCCACCCACCACCCAACAACCCAACCACTCAACCACTCAACTACCCAACATTATTTCACCGATACACCGCCTCCAACTGACCCGCCAACGTGTTCCAATCGAAAGTTTGTTCCACGTAGGCCCGTCCTTTTCGGCCCATGGCCTGACGTTCGCGGGCGGGGGTGATCATGGCTTTTTTCAATCCTTCCGACAAGGCCTTCACTTCGCCGGGGACCCACCATCCGCAGCTTTCCGTTTCCAGGCTGTCCCAAGGCGTGTTCTGGGTCGCGAGCACCGGAACCTCGCTGGCGAGCGCTTCAAGCACCACCATGCCGAAATTTTCGCTTCTGGACGGCAATACGACGAATGCGGCTTTGTGATATTCCTCCAGCACCTGTTCTTTTTTCAGAGGACCGGGGAACCGCACCTGATCCTGTATACCCAGACGTTGTGCCAACTTTTCCAATCCCGCCCGCGTACCCTGTTCGTCGGGTCCGGCGATCACCAATTCCCAGCCCGCGCCGGCCTGACCCGTTTGCGCCCAGGCTTCCAAAAGTAGATCCAACCCTTTCAACGGATGCAACCGTCCCACGAAAAGCGCAAAAGGGGTCAGCCCGTGGTTTTGTGCGCTTTTGTCGGTAACAACTGAATCATCGGCAGAAGCAAAAGGGGTCAGCCCGTGTAATTGTGCGCTTTTGTCCTTAGCCATTAAATCATAGCCAAAAGCGCATAATTCACGGGCTGACCCCGTTTGCAATTCAAGGCCTGACCCCTTTTGCTGTTGTGTGTCGATCCCAAAGGGAATCACCTGAATGCGGTCGGCGAGGTTTGGATGCCATTCGCGGATCCAGGATTGCTCCAGGGCACTGGCCGCAAGGATTACATCCGCGCCTGCCATCGCTTGGCGGTCAAAGGGCGTGGCGAGTCTTTTTTTCCAGGCGCTGTGTCGGAGTTTCAAGGGATCCAGACATCCGTGCGGAGAATGAACCAGGCGCTTTCCCGCCCGCTTGGCACACCGGCATCCCCACCAAACCGGAAAGGTCCAGTTGGAATGCACATGAACCACGTCCGCTTTTGAGACCAAACCGGGCAGATCCCTGCGCATGGCCGCAGAGTAAAAAAGGACCTTCGGAAAAGAGCGGGTAAAAGCGGTCCGCGAGAACCTGTCCGCGTCGGGTTGGGACTGTCCGGTGAAGGCAATGGTGACCTCATGTCCGCGTTCGGACATGACTTCGGCCATGGCTTCGAGCACGGAACGCACGCCGGCGCTGTGTTCGGCGTGGTCGGCAACGATGTGGAGGATTTTCATATGGGGAGGCAGGGTTTGCCGCTTCGCGGCGCAGGGTTGTGGCTTCGCCACGCAGGGTTGCCGCTGGCGCGGCGCAGGGTGGCTGGCTTCGCGAGCGCAGGGATGGCGGGGCTAACGGAGCGCGGACACGCTTGTCCGCTGGTTTTCACGAGTAGTTGGGTTGTTGAGTGGTTGAGTTGGGAAGTTCGTGATTAAAAACACTTTGTCTTGAGCTTTGTCTGAAACTTTGTCTGCGAATCCGTATCCCGTATCCCGTATCCAGCCGCGCAGCGGCTATCCCTCCTTGAAGCTTCGCTCGTTCCTCGCTGCGCTTCCGCGCCCCTAAAGCGGTAGCTCTGGTCGTTCCTCCCGACGCTACCGCACTCCAAGGACGCTTCGCGTCGGCCCCCCGTGCCCCCAAAGCGGCAGACCCTGCGCGGCTCCGCCGCAACCCTGCGCTGCGAAGCAGCTACCCCTGCAATCCCTGCTTTTCCGCCGCGAAGCGGCAAACCACATCTTGAATCCTCAAATTACAGCAGGCGTTGCGGGCGAAATCTCCGGGTTCGAAGGTCCAAGACCCATCGACGCCGCGTACAAAGCGTCCGGGTTTGCCGTCGACTTTTGTTTGGTGGACCGAGGCCTTGGCGCTGAAGACGGTTTGCAGTTCATTGACCCATAATTTCCCGTCCGGGGTTTCAAAGGTGTCCACCGCCATGCTGCGGAATTTGCCGGTTTCGGTGACCTGATGGAGAAAGTCGAGGTGACGCGTTTCCGGTGGTGTCCAATCCACCAGACCGGAACCGCTGTGAAAATCGCCGGATTTGCCTTTTTTGTGACCAAAATACGAGTCCCCGATCCGCACCAGGCGCCATTCGCTGACCACGGGCAGATATTCCTGCAGCAGGATGAACCCTTTTTCCCGTTCGGAGCGGTGGCGGTAGTCTGCAAGCAAGCCCTTGCCAAAGGCTTTGCGAATGAGACGGACAAGTTGGGAGCGCTCCCGAACGATCCACACCCCGCTGGCCATGGCCCCCAGACGGGTTTTGACCAACAGGGGCAGGGGGGCGGATTCCGCGTATGTCCGCGCATCCTCCTCCCGCTCAAACACCCGCGTGGCGGGGTGGGGGATGTCGTTTTCCCGCAGCCAGGCGGCGGTGCGGACTTTGTCCTCGTACAGTCTCGTCTCCGCATAGCGGGGATACACGGTCAGCCCCAGCGATTCCTCCATCTCCCGCAGACGGATGTCAAACAGCTTTCGGAATGGACGATATCCCATGGCAGGCCAGACCAGAAACGCGTCACAAGCCGATTCCCGCAACGCCTCGCGCCAGTCGTCTCCCATGATGTTCACCAACCGATAGGAAACGCCCAACTCCCGGCAGGCGGCGATGTAGGGCCAATGATGGTGGAAGGGCTCGGTGAGGATGCCCACAAAAAGGGACGCAAAAGGGGTCAGCCCGTGCATTTGTGCGCTTTTGTCTGTAGCCATTGAATCATCGGTCGAAGCAAAAGGGGTCAGCCCGTGTAATTGTGCGCTTTTGTCGGTAACATTTTTATTATTGCCAAAAGCGCACAATTCACGGGCTGACCCCTTTTGCCGGGCTGACCCCTTTTGCTCCCATACCGGAGCTTCGTCCGCATAAGGATTTGCCGCCCGTCCCAGCCGGATGTCGCGTGCTGTGAGCCGAATGTGTTTGCTGATCAAAATTTTCAGTTTTTTTATCATTTTTTGGGAAAACGGAGCACGGACATTCCTGTCCGTGTCTATCGATTCAAAACAATCTGTTTAAAAAACGGAGCACGGACATTCCTGTCCGTGGAATCTCCATAAAACAATACTTTCTCACCAAATTCAAATGGGTCTAGCCGACAATATTTTTCGAAATGCGAATGAGAGAGTACGACATGATTCGGGTTAGGGAGAAAGAGTGTTTGATTCGATTACACGGACAGGAAAGTCCGTGCCCCGTTCGCAAATTCCCACAGCGACTCTGCGGTTTTCTCGGGATCCATCTGATCCCGCAGACGCTCGCGGGCTTTGTCCCAATACGCCGGGTCCGTGGCAAGGGCTTTTTCCACATAAGTCGGCAGCAATTCTTCAAATCGCTCCAGCGGCACCAAGAAATCCGCCAGCCCCAAATCCTCCATCAGTTCGCGAATTCCGCCCGCGCCGTCCGCCGCAATGATCCGACACCCGCAGGCGAGAGCTTCGGGAATGACATTCGGCATCCCTTCGTAATCCGAGGGGAGCACGAGGATATCGGACTCCATATAAAAGGGGACCGGATCCGGCTGAAATCCCGCGAAATTCACCGCCTCCTCCAGACCCAGGGACGCCGTGGTTTCCCTCAACATCGTCTCCAAACTGCCCGACCCCACAAACGAAAGCAGCGCCCCCGGAATTCGGGACAGCACCCCCGGCATGGCCCGCAGCATTCGCTCGTGACCTTTCATCTTTTCCATGCGTCCCATCACCAGCAGCCGCACGAATGGGGGCGACCTGGCAAAAGGGGTCAGCCCGTGTAATTGTGCGCTTTTGTCGGTAACATTTTTATTATTGCCAAAAGCGCACAATTCACGGGCTGACCCCTTTTGCAATTCACGGGCTGACCCCTTTTGCCCCTTTTGCTTTTGCAACAGTTCACAGGGATTCCGCAGATGCAGCACCGGTTGGATCGGGTCGAACAGGGCCCGCAGGTCTTCGTGACTTTGCTTGGTTTGCAAAATCAATCCGTCCGTTTTCGAGATCACGTGACGAATCAGCCATCGCCACCGGGGCGGATTGTGGGCCAGCACCGCCGTGGATTCCCGGTACAAAACGGGATTGCGGATGAGGCCTAGCTTTTTGAGCGTCACCAAAACCACCCCGATCTCCAGACTCAGCGCCAGGACCGGATCCTCCGGGTGTTCCCGACACACGCGTCGCAAGGCCGGCGCCGACCACTTGGCGGCGCGATTCAGGGTGCGATACGAAACCCCCTCGTCCAGCCATCCCGTGGAATCATGCGACGCGGGCGGCGGATGCAGGGCACACAGCAGAACATCGCGGTTTTGCATCACCAGGCTGTTGCAAACCGTGGCCGCAAACCGCTCCATTCCGCCCCCGGCCATTTGGGTGATGAAGATTGTTAGGTGCATAATTTGGATGGGGATAACGGAGCACGGACATTCCTGTCCGTGTCTATCGTTTCAAAACAATCTGTGTAAAAAACGGAGCACGGACTTTCCAGTCCGTGGATCTCCTCAAAATTATTCATTCTCATTCAAATGCCATAGGGTCCAAACGATGAGAGATTGAGAAGTGCGGATGAGAGGAGGGCAGGTTGGGATTTCGATTCGGGAGAGACAGAAGGGTTTTGTTTCGGATACACGGACAGGAATGTACGTGCTCCGTTCTGGGAAAAACGGAGCACGGGTTTTCCAACCCGTGACCTATAGGAATCGAAACAATTTGCGGAAATAAATTACTGATGGACCGAGAGTTTTTGGGAGAAAGAATGTGTTTGAGCGGCATCCACGGACTGGAAAGTCCGTGCTCCGTTCTGGGAAAAACGGAGCACGGGTTTTCCAACCCGTGACCTATAGGAATCGAAACAATTTGCGGAAATAAATTACTGATGGACCGAGAGTTTTTGGGAGAAAGAATGTGTTTGAGCGGCATCCACGGACTGGAAAGTCCGTGCTCCTTTATTGTCCGTGCGCCAGTTCGTCCTTCCAAAGCAAGAAGCCATCGGTGAGGTTCGCTTTTTCGGGGTTTTCCAAAATGTATTTTCTCACCTTGTGGAAATGACGTTCCGAACGGATGAGTCGGTCCCAGTACTCTTCTTGCCACAGGTTGCCCCTTGTCCCCCGGGTGCGATTGATTTCCCGGGAGGTGTATCCTTTCCAGCTCTTCATCACCTGATCCAATCGAAATCCCTTTCCAAGCGAGAAAAGCGCATGCACATGGTTGGGCATGACCACAAAACAATCGAGGTGATATCGAAGGTCTTGGAAATGCAAAAGGGCGTCATACACAATCCGGGTGTGACGCTCATCGCGCAAAAGGCAACTCCCTATTCCTTGGTCCAGCCATTTGTCTACCCGGTGGAAGAAAAGTTCATGGTATTCTTCCTCGGTTTCCTCGTCCCAGGGTTCGGGATGCATCTTTAGCCAGACATCCCGCTCCGCCCGCAAGGCTTTCAGCTTGGACACCGGCAGCGCGTCCCCCAGTCGCCAAGTTACGAATACCCAAACGTCCTCCTGCTGCCAATGTGGAAGATTGCGGCGGTGTTTGTCAATCGGTTCTTCTGGATTGTAGTATGCCATAACGGAGCACGGACATTCCTGTCCGTGTTTATCGATTCAATACTATCTGTGTAAAAAACGGAGCACGGACTTTCCAGTCCGTGAATTCTCCTCGAAATAATTCTTTCTCAGCGAGATTCAAGAGGATCCAATCATAAAATTTCGACACATGCGAATGAGGGAGGACGGACAGGTTGAGATTCCGATTAGGATTAGGGGGAGAAAGAGGGGGTTTGTTTCGGTTACACGGACAGGAATGTCCGTGCTCCGTTATGGGAAAACGGAGCACGGGTTTTCCAACCCGTGGCATCTATGGAATCGGCACTATCTGCGGAAATAAATTGCTGATGGACCGAGAATTTTTTGGGAGAAAGAATGTGTTTGAGCGGCATTCACGGACAGGAATGTCCGTGCTCCGTTATGGGAAAACGGAGCACGGGTTTTCCAACCCGTGGCATCTATGGAATCGGCACTATCTGCGGAAATAAATTGCTGATGGACCGAGAATTTTTTGGGACGAAAGAATGTGTTTGAGCGGCATTCACGGACAGGAATGTCCGTGCTCCGTTTTTCGCGCCCACAGGAACCAAAGCGTGACCACGAAAGTCGTCCCCAAACTGATGCCCAGGGTCCAGTTTCGGTCCGGCAGGGGACGGTGCCCGTACATGTGATGGAAGCTGGCGAGAAATGCGGCCGCGAAAAGCAGGGACAGGCTTGCAGGGCCGGGTTTTGCGCTTTGGAGAATACGGGCGATCAGGAAATAGACTGCCACGAATGCGGGCGCCATCAGTCTTTCGTTGTTGGTGCCGAAAAGGGTGCTGGCCGCGACGAGCATGATAAAAAGAACCAGATGCTTGTAGGCGCGGACAAATGACAGGGTTTGTCGCCAGAAGATGAGGGGGAGGAGGCTGAAAGGAAGGAACGCATTCAAGAACAGACGCGCCGGGATCTCAAGCGAGAAGATTTTCGGCGCGTGGGTGGCAAAGGCTTCCGCCAAATCCCGTCCGCCTTGGGTGGGCATCCAGAGACGGAGACCGAGGAACATCAAAACCCCCGGCACGCAGGCCGTCCCGGCCATCAGCCATGTGCGTGGAGACGCTTTTTCCTCCCACAACCACAGCCCCAAAACCGGAACCATCAACAGCGCGGTTTCACGGGCCATCATGCCCGCCGTCAACGAGAGGGCAAACAGCCCCCAGGATTTCCGCCACAGGGCGGAGAACGAGAGGAGCAAAAAATTCAGCGACAGGATGTCGTTCAGCTGAAAATAATTCCAAACCGTAAATCCATACAAATAGCGATTGCAGATGAAAAACGCCGCCGCGCAAACCGCCCATCCGCGTTCGATTCCCCGTACCCGGAGCAAGGCCACAAACTGAAACGGCAGCAACAACGATGCGACCAGCGACAAGATGCGAAATCCCCCGGGAACCGAACCCGGCAGCATCCCTGCCATCCACGGACCCAGCACCCGAAATGCGAAAGGCTTCGCGACATCCCCGGCCATCCCCGGGGCCGCCTCCGCCATCCGCTGATAGGCGGCCAGATCCCAGCGCGCGTAAGGTTCCTGCGCATACGGAATGTGACCATACCCATGGAGCAAGATCAACGTCAACAAAAGCAGGAAGGGAAGATGAAGATTTTTGGGGTTCATCTGGGGGAGGCCGCTTCGCGGGGTTAACGGAGCACGGACTTTCCAGTCCGTGGCTATCGATTCAAAACAATCTGTGTGAAAAACGGAGCACGGACTTTCCAGTCCGTGAAATTCTTCAAAGCAATTCTTTCTCAACTATATGCAAGTGGGGTCCAAACGATGAGAGATTGAGAAATGCGGATGAGGGAGGACGGGATTACGATTAAGATTACGATTAAGATTAGGATTAGGATTAAGATTAGGACTAGGGAGAAAGAGGTGTTTAAGTGGCATTCACGGACAGGAATGTCCGTGCTCCGTTATTCACAGCCCCATCATCCCCACCTGCTCATGCAACCAGCGCCGCGTGTTTTCCAGGGCGCTGGACTTGGGCAACAATTGGCTGGGCGAAAAGGAACGGGGTTTGGAGTCCCGGTCGATTGACGCGGGGGCGGGAAGCGGGTTGAGACCCGCTTTCTCAAAGGTCTTCATCGCGCGCGGTTGATGGAAGTCACTGGTGACCAGATAAAAAGGCTGGTTGGTTTCGATCCCCTTCGCGGCAAGGCGGGCCTCGTCGCCGGTGGTGCGGGCGCCGGAAAGCGGATGCAGGGTGTGATCCGGCAGTTGAAACAAGAATGCCAAATCCCGTAAAATCGCATTGATTTCAATGTCGGTATAGACCCCTGGAATGGAAACCCAAATGCGGCTCTCCGGGAGATTTCGATGCAGACGCACGGCTTCCATCAGCCGCGCCAAGCCATCCTGGGTCATCCGTGCATTGATGGGATGCGATTCATGCGCGGTAAAGCCGCCCGAGGCCAGCAACACGATCTCACGCACCTCCGCATCCACAACGCCTACGGGCGGATATCGCTGACTCAAGCCACGCATCAGGGCATTCGGCAATGGCGAATATCCAAACAGCAGCAAAAGCACGCACACGACAATCAGGCAACTTCGCCGCCTTTTTTGCCAAAGCAGACCCGTCAAGAGCAAGAGAAAGACAAGGGCCAGAGGGTCGCAGAGTGCGGCGATGAGGGTGCGGAGCATGGGGGGGAAGTTGGGTGGTTGGGTGGTTGAGTGGTTGGGTGGGGTAGGGTTGCTCGCTTTGCGAGCGCAGGGTTGTGGCGGAGCCGCGCAGGGTAGCTCGCTCCGCGAGCGCAGGGATTGCGGGGTTGCCGCTGGCGCGGCGCGGGGATTGTAGGGAAAAACGGAGCGCGGACTTTCCAGTCCGTGACTATCGATTCAAAACAATCTGTGTGAAAAACGGAGCACGGGTTTTCCAACCCGTGGCATCTATGGAATCGGAACAATTTGCGGAAATAAATTGCTGATGGACTGAGAGTTTTTTTGGGCGAAAGAATGTGTTTGAGCGGCATTCACGGACAGGAATGTCCGTGCTCCGTTAATCCGGATTCGTGTTCCCCCCGGATCCGACAAACCCTTTTGCGTAACAGAGGGTTTCGGCGAGGAGGGGGCGCGGGTCGTGCCATGTGCAGTCGTCGAATGCGGTTTTACCAAAACTGCCGAGTACTTCCATGGGGACGCCGAAGCCTTTGCGCAATTTTTTCTTTTTGAGCAGCTCCACGGAGCGAATCCCAGTCTCCGACTGGATGATCACAATACAGAACTGGAAATCTGGTCCTGGATCAATAACCCTTCAATTTTTTTCATGAACGTCATTTCTTTGATTGGTTTGAGTTTATTTGCAAACGGCATGAAGAATTTGGCAGCAGTCAGACCACACTTAAAAAGTGGATGGTACAAAATATGAAGGTCTGCATATGTTTTGGAAAAATGGAACTTTTCAATGAAAAAGGTTTGCACGTTGGTCTCGTGAAATAAAGATCGAGAGCCGTCAGAGACGTATTGGACTTTTTCAGCGTTCAGATAATAATCAAGCATGCTGTGGGTTAACAAATAGCTTGAGTAGTCCCCAAGATGGTCGGGGTCATACCAGATGCTTTCCCAAAACACGGCGTTGCCTTGTTTGTGATTTTCCGAAAAACCAACTAGATCATGGCCTGAAAAAACTCCATAATACTCAAACGCTTCAGGGTAAGATTCAGCGGCATGAATTTTTAAATCAAATTCCGCGGGATTCGGTAAGAAGTGTTTGCTGCCATATCTTTTTACGGTTTGTTCGCAAACACGATAGCCAAACTTTCGGACTTCCTCAGGCGTGAGAAGCCGCGATTGCAGTCGTTTGTCGCCGCGTCTGATTTTGCTTCTGGTATTTGAACTACAATCAGAAATCGAATAGGATCCTGATTTGGTGACATGCCACCAGTCCCCCTGGTTTTTAGAACCAAATCCGCTTTCCCAGCGAATAAATGGAGCTTTGGAAGCCTTCAGTGCCTTTTGTGCTTGTGTCGTTGAAATGGAAGGTGATGCATGAGGAAGATATGCCGGTCGTAAAAACCCATTGTATTTAAACCAGTAAACTCCTTCCATTTCAATTACGGAATGTCCTGCGGCTTCAAGGAAACGAAAATATGTGGCTTGCTGATTCATGGGCTGATTATTACTGTACGAGTGCAAGTTCGACACGCGAGAGGCGATCCTGGAGCAGGCGCTGTGTTCGGGGATTGTCCTGTCCAAGGTCAAATTGACCATCGTTTAAACACTCTTCGAAAAGTGTAAGGAGGTTTAAACGCATGACGAACTGGTGATGCAGTGCGTTCGATTCAGATTTTGACTGGCCTATGAGGGATAATACCATGGGTTGTATCCGAGTTGCTACACTCGCAAGCGTCTTGTTCTTACTGAGCTGTCGCCTCATCCCGTACAGATTTTTCCTCAACCGTCCTTGGTTTAATGATTGCGATTCGCGAATTTCCGAAGTAAAAAAATCTTTCAGAAAATCATCAAGTTTTTGAGCGGAAAATATTTCCTTGAAAGACAATGCCTCAATTTTTTCCGTGCTAACATTCTTTCTCAAATATTGGTTCAAATCATTTCCGTTCCGGGTCAGTTCAGCCCAATTGACTCCGCTCTCTTGGGATGTGACGGGATAATTCAACATATGTGGGAAATAATCTTTCAGCATTCGCAAGTATGCGGTTTTATCAACACGTAATAATGGGGAAAATCTGCAAACCACATCCAGAACCTCTTTTGTCATTAACGGTCGACGAACGGAATACATCGGATATTTGAAGTTACCTGGTGCGAGGATCCATTTGGCAATATACGTGTGAAAAAACAGGTAATCTTGTATGTCTTTCGGTGACGACGTCCCGCTCTGTGCGACAAGTGCATTGATTTCCTTTTTGAATCCATCATTGACAACCTCCTTCATACCCGGATTCAAGAAAGTGGGAAGTAATGATTCCGCACATTGGAATGTATTTTTAAAATTATTGTTTATAGCACCTTGTATATCCTGAGGGATGGGGCCCGCCCCGAACATCTCATCACCCAAAACGGTAAATCGATGTTTATGGTATCCCCATTTGTGGAAATAGGTGCAAGGAGTCGCATAGCTGTTGGCATTATCACTGAGTCCTTCGTTTACCCAAACCCACTCAGCGGCATGTTCTGGCAAATCATCTCCCTTGATTTCACAAAAATCAAAGGGAACTCCCGCATCACTGGCCATTTCTCTTGAAATCGCGGGGTCCGAAAGTTTGATGTGGTCTTTGCCTCCCCAGGTGAGTGCGATCTCCGGAGCATTCTGAAGGTCTTTTGTGAAGGCAAGTATGCCTCTGGAGTCGAGTCCGCCAGTGAGAAACATTCCGTAAGTGTCATTCGGAGCCAACTCACTCAACATTTTGTCATGTGAGGATTTCAGGGCGTTGTGCAAAGCTTTGGACGCTTCTCGTGGTTTATCGATTTCCGACTTAAAGTCCAAATCCCAATATTTGCTGGCGACCACTTCATTGTCATCGATCTTGTATGCAAGCTCTTCGCCCGGCGCGAGACGATGGACGCCCGAGAAAAGGGTTTTATTTCCGAGAATATAGCGGTTTTGAATGAGATTATACGCACTTTCTATATTAAGTTTTGCCGGTAGCTTTAGTTGGCTTAATACAGCTTTTCCTTCTGGTGCAAAAGAAAATCCGCGATTATGAACCCCGAATTGCATGGGGACACTGTTCATGGGGTCAGTGAAAACAGAAATCACATTTTCTCTGGCGATAGCAATGGCATAACTTCCATCCAGGCCTCTTAACCAAGTATCCTTGCCCTGAAAGATACATTTAAAAATATCTTCATGCTTGAGTAAAGAATTATTTTTATAAACCACACCATATATACAAGCATGAATGCCGCCATTTTCGTTATAGCTTAAATTATTGCGATATCCCTCGCGATAGACGCCTCCAAGTGTTAAGCTGCGATTGTTGCAAAATACGATTGCCCGCATATTTTCCGCATGAAGTAATGAGGCCGCACTGTTCTTAACGGATTGTATGTCTTGGTTTTGGTGATAATTTCCGAATATCATATTTTCTATAGCTTATGTCTGGGTGAATTTTGAAAATTCATGATGTGTCGTTTCAAGGCACTCCATTGGACATTAGATTTTTATATGGTTTAGCAGATCCGGCCAGATCACATCCACATGATATTTTTCAGCTTCTCCGGCGGAGACGTGTTTCATGCGCATGACCTCATCCGGATGATGGACCATCCATAGAATCTTTGCTGTCAATGCATTCATATTTTTTGCTTCAAAAAGCAAACCCGTGTCACCCTCGCGGACATATTCCGCATTATCGATCCAATCCGAGGCAATCACCGGGATTCCGGCGATCATGGCGTCGATGAGAACGCCCGGAAAGCCCTCTCCGCTGTACCAAGTGGGGAAGAGCATGACATCATGCTGGATGAGGTGGTCATTGATCTCATCGGGTCGCAGGCTGCCCGCATAGGTGATTTCGGATGTGAATCGCTCTTGGAGGGTTGCGAACCAGTATTCTTGTCCGGTTTGTATCTGGCCATAGATGGTCAAGGTAACTTGGGGCTCCGCTGCTTCTTCGTTGATGGTTCGCACCGCATCCACGGCCAGATCCAGGCCTTTGGCTTCGGTGACCCGGGAGAGAAAGACCAGCCGAAGGGGAGAACCTATTGGACCCGAAACCGGACGGTCCAAAGGAAAGCGTCTTGCGTTGGGTAACAGGTGAACTTGATCGAGTCCCATGTCCTCCAATTCTCTTTTCATGCGTTGGGTCTGCACGTGAATGGAGTCGCATTGCTTCACCCGATTGATTTCGCCGGGTATGTTTTGGAGATGACGTGGCAACCATCCGCCAATGACCAAATAATGAATCGCCCCTCCTGTTTTCCGTTTCCAGCGCAGGTACCAGGGGAGGAGTAGGGACAAACCGCGGGGACCGGGTAGGATGACCAAGGTATCGGCTTGTTTCAAGGCCTTGGAAATGTTCAGCAGGCTTCGGATGGGGTGTTGTTTGAGAAAGCCGGTGTCCGCCCAGACCACGCGGTCGGCGCCCAGTCGACGGGACAACTCGTCCCGCGCAATCCGGGTGCGAAGAATCTGTCCGTCCACGCGGTCCGAGCCGTCTGCAAAATGGCCTAAGACGGCGATTGTAGAAGTTTTAGAGGACATGAGGGTTTAACTTGGAAGTGCGCAGAGCGAAGTGGGGGTAACCACGGAATACACGGAATACACTGAAAAGGATGAGGGCTTGGGGCGTGGGGCGTGGGGCTTGGAGATGTGATGGGGCACGGACTCAAAACGGGGAATTGTCGGAGAGTTATGTGTGTTTAGACGTTTGGGGAAAGGGGGCACTGAGGG
>JAFIGC010000275.1 GCA_020831635.1 Verrucomicrobiota bacterium
GTCTGTGGTTTCAGGGTTTTGACCGCGCCTGTACTTTCAATCGACCCTTAAGTTAGTACCATTCGAGAGAGGGGGAGAAGTAGAGAGGACAGAATGATGAGGAAATGACGAGTGATGAATGATGGATACGAGATGGCGCAGAATGATGTTGATTCAAAGGTGATTTTGTTCATGCTATGTACAAGCATGCACTCAATCTCATAAAGGACCAATCAACATGAAATATATCAAGATGCTGTTTCTATCGCTGTTTTTGGTGGCATGTACCTCGGTCAAACAAGATGTCCCAGATCATCAAATTGATTTCAATTATTTTAGTTCGAGAGAATATTTTGCTTCAGCGAAATATATGGAAGATAAACGATGGATTGACCGTTTGGAAAAACGTTGTTTGGAGAAATATGAATATTTGTTTCGTTTCGATAGAAATATTGAAACATTTTTAGATTTGAAGGCGAAAGCGTTGAATGACTCGGTGGATGCGCGCGATTTCAATCGGCTTTATATTGAAATGCTGGAAAGACATTTCATGAGGTTGGAGGATTTGGGGAGTATTTCTGAAAGTATGCAACATCCCCAATTTCGTTAAGACAGTTCCAGCCATTTTCCCAATGCTCTGCAAAGCGGTAGCTTCGTTGCACTCGCTACCGCACTCCAAAGGCGCTTCGCGTCGCAAATCCACCGCACTCCGCATTCCGCACTCAAATCACTCGTCATCTCCCCCTCTCTCTCCTTCTCTCCTTCTTCCTCCCCTCTTTTACACTTGATTTTGTGTGCGGAATTGACATCGTTTGATCATGGCCAACATTCGTATGCGCTTTCGAAATTCACATTCGTCGTTTCGGCGTTCCGGTCCCGTGTCCCGGCGGGGGGGGGGTGGGCAAATGTCGCCGAAATGGCTGGTGGTTTTCGGGCTGGTTTTTCTTTTGCCGGGTCTTGGGATCAGTTGGTTTTTGGGCATCAATCCGATGTTGAAAACCCAAGCGGCCCAAGACTGGGCCCGGGCACCGGCGGAAGTGACCTCCAGCCGGGTACGCACGCACCGGGGCTCGGACAGCACCACCTACAGCATCGAGATTCAGTACCGATATGAATGGGAGGGGCGGACCTATGATGGCGATCGTTATGATTTTGTCGGCGGGTCCTCCAGCGGACGGGCATCCAAGGAACGGGTGGTTCGCGAATATCCCGAGGGCAGAACCTTCGAAGCGTATGTGAACCCTAACAACCCCTCGGAGTCGGTGATTGATCCTTCATTCAGGTGGTTTTATTTGGGGATGCTGGCCTTTGGAGGCGTCTTTTTTCTGGTCGGAGCCGGGACGTGC
Source organism: Verrucomicrobiota bacterium (assembly GCA_020831635.1). Classification (GTDB taxonomy): domain Bacteria; phylum Verrucomicrobiota; class Kiritimatiellia; order SS1-B-03-39; family UBA6053; genus PXAS01. Next base: position 1,326 of record JAFIGC010000275.1, read on the forward strand.
GTGGGCGGTGTGGTACAAATGCGCAAGGCATCCATGGCGACGTCTGTGGGTGGACAAAGCGCCGAGACCGCGTATCCCTCCAACACCATTCCGCAGGCGGATCCGGTGGACGGTCGCGGAAATGTGGTGTTGAAACCGAAGGTGAGCCCGTGGGCCATGGTGGGCGGGGCTTTGTTCGGCGCTTTATTGTGGAACGGGATTGTGTCCGTTTTTGTGTATCAAGCTTGGAAAAGTTGGCAGGAAGGACGTACCGAGTGGTTTCTGGTCCTGTTCCTCGTTCCGTTCGTGCTGATCGGGGCGGGAATCATTTTGGCTTTCTTTTATGCGGTTTTGGCCGCATTCAATCCCCGGGTGCTGGTGTTGATTGGTCCGGGGACACCCTGTGCGGGGCAGACGTTTTCGATGGACTGGGAGTTTCTGGGGTCCACCTCCCGCTTGCAGAATTTCACCGTGACCTTGGTGGGCGAAGAAACGGCCACCTATCGGCAGGGGACCAGCACCTACACGGACAAAAATATTTTTCATGAAGAAGTCCTGGTGTCCATGGACGATCCCCGCGCGATCTCGTCCGGGACCCTGCAGGTGACCTTGCCCTTCGAGGCGATCCACTCCCTGAAAACCCCCAACAATGCCATCACCTGGCAGTTCAAGATTCATGGGAAAATCAATTTCTGGCCGGACCTCAAATCCGATTATCCTTTCGTGCTTCACCCTCAACCGGCGCGGTTCTCATGAACGATTTGACCGTGGAAATTGAAAACGGCCAAATTGCGTTTCTGCCCGGGGACACCGTGCGGGGACGGGTGAGCTGGAATTTGTCCGACGCCCCGCCCGCATTGGAAGTGGTGCTGTTCTGGCACACGGAAGGCAAGGGGACCCCGGACAGCGGCGTGGTCGATCAAGTGGTCCGCGACAATCCCGGCAATGCCGGACAACTCGACTTTTCGTTCAAGCTCCCGGCCGCGCCCTATTCGTTTTCGGGAAGACTGGTGAGCCTGAAGTGGGGGGTGGAGGCGATTTTGAAAAAATCCAAGCGCCACGAGTACAAGGAATTCATTCTTTCGCCCACGGGGGAGGCGATCCATCTGGCCGATCCGGAGAGCGAACCGGAGCTTCCCAAGGGCTGTTTTCTCGGTTTTCGAAAACCCCGCAATCCATGAGGGCGGACGAAAACCCCTTTCGCACCGCGAATGTGCATGCCCTGCCTTTTCTCTGGCCGGATGGGGTTACCCCGGATACATTGGTGCGCGATTGGGAGGCCTTGGGACGTTCGGGCGCGATCTGCGGACCGCACGGCAATGGAAAAAGCACCTTGTTGCGGGAGTGGACCGATCATCTCGCCGGGCTGGGCTGGGAGATTGATGCCCTGACCCTGACCGAGGAATTTCCCCGTTTGCCCCGTGGATTCGCGGCAAAATGGAAAGCGTCCCGTCCGAAGACCGTCGCCGTGCTCGACGGGGCGGAGCAGTTGACCCGCTGGCAGCGGCGGATCTGGATGCAGGCCACGCGCAATGCCGGAGGGCGCGTCATCACCTGTCATGCGCCCCTGTTTTTGCCCGTGCTTTTGCGGGTGAAAACCAGCGCGGCGCAGTTGGAAACGTTGCTGGGCATGATCCCGGGCGCGCCGGAAGTATCGGAGAAGCCGGGGGAACTGCTTCAACGCTTTGGCGGAGATGTGCGGTTGGTGTTTCGGTATTTGTATGATGCCTAAAGCGTAGAACGGAGCGCGGACACTCCTGTCCGCATAATTATGTCACGTAGAAGCAAAGCCCTCGTGGCGTTCCGAAATTTACTCCAGGCCTGAAGGCCCATCGTTGAAACCTCGTAAACGAGGGACTCCGAATTCTTTTGGAGTGCGGAAGCTTGCTTCCGCTTTCAAACAGGAAGCTTGCTTCCGTAGAGATAGGATCAGACTTCCTGATCTAGACGGAAATTGATTTGGCACATTTATGGTGGTTCGTTC
>JAFIGC010000070.1 GCA_020831635.1 Verrucomicrobiota bacterium
CTCTATTTCAAGGGCTTTCATTCTTCATCAATCCTCTCGAGGTCAGGTGTTCTGAATTTGTTTTTTACACATTTCTCAATTCCAGGGGGAGGGCTTCGTGTCGGACCCGGCGGACAGGCCCGTGCCAAAGGTTTTACGTCCGACGCGTCGGACGTGTCAGACGAGTCCGACCAAAATCAAAGTTTGGACCCTTTTGAAACCGCTTTGTTGTCGCGTAGCGACAGGCCCACGCGTAGCCGTGGATTTCAATCCACGGAACCGGGCGCAACAGGATGGGAGCGCCGCGTAGCGTCGCCTGACGGACCTGGGATACGCCAACAATCCTAATCTTCATCCTACTCGTAATCCTAATCTTTTGATTTTCATTACCCGACAATTACACTAAGGCTGTGTATTCAAATCCCACCCCCTAATCCCCATCCCCTAATATGAGCAACGTCAGCGGAACCATCAAATCCATCCAGGACATCATGCGCAAGGACGACGGCGTCGATGGCGATGCCCAGCGCATCAGCCAGCTCGTCTGGATGTTCTTCCTCAAAATCTACGACGACCGCGAGGCCGAGATCGAACTCCTGGAGGACCACTACACCTCGCCCCTGCCGGAAAAACTCCGCTGGCGCAACTGGGCCGCCGACCCCGAGGGCATGACCGGGGACGACCTCGGCCAATTCGTCAACGATCAGCTTTTCCCCACCCTCAAGGAAAAACTCGTCCTCGAAGGACCACACGGAAAGCGCGCCCAGATCATCCGCAACGTTTTCGAGGACGCCTACAACTACATGAAGTCCGGCACCCTGATGCGCCAGGTCATCAACAAGATCAACGAGATCAACTTCAACAACACCGAGGACCGCCACACCTTCGGCAGCATCTACGAGCAAATGCTCAAGGACCTGCAAAGCGCTGGCAACGCGGGCGAGTTCTACACCCCCCGGGCCGTCACCCAGTTCATGGTCAACCGCGTCGATCCCAAGCTCTCCGAAACCGTGCTCGACCCCGCCTGCGGCACCGGCGGCCTGCTCGCCTGCACCATCGACCACAAGCGCAAAAACTACGTCAAATCCGCGAAAGACGAAGAGGCCCTCGTCGCCAGCATCCACGGCGTCGAGAAAAAATCCCTGCCGCACATGCTCTGCACCACCAACATGATCCTGCACGGCATCGACACCCCCATCAACATCCGCCACGACAACACCCTCAGCCGCCCCTACACGGACTACGGCGAAAAGGACCGCGTCCACATCATCGTCACCAACCCGCCCTTCGGCGGCACCGAAGAGGACGGCATCGAGAACAATTTCCCCGCCACCTTCCGCACCCGCGAGACCGCCGACCTCTTCATGGCCCTCATCGTCAAGCTGCTCAAAAACCACGGACGCGCCGCCGTGGTCCTGCCCGACGGCTTCCTCTTCGGCGAGGGCATGAAAACCCGGCTCAAGCAGGAGTTGCTGGAGAAATGCCATCTCCACACCATCGTCCGCCTGCCCAACGGCGTCTTCAATCCCTACACCGGCATCAAAACCAACATCCTCTTCTTCACCAAAAAACCCGAGCGCGAGCAACCCGCCACCCGGGAAGTCTGGTTCTACGAGCACCCCTATCCCGAAGGCGTGGTCAGTTACAACAAAACCCGGCCCATGCGCTTCGAAGAATTCCAGACCGAGATCGACTGGTGGGGCTCCGAAGCCGACGGCTTCAAAACCCGCGTACCGACCGAACAGGCCTGGAAGGTCGACATCGACGAAATCGCCGCCCGCAACTACAACCTCGATATCAGCAACCCCCACGTTGAAGAGCAGGAGAGCCATGATCCGGAGGAATTGCTGGAAAAATACAGCCGACAACAAACCGAGATCCAAGACCTCCGCGACCAGTTAAAATCTATTCTTGGAGAAGCTCTCAGCAAATGAAACCTGACGAACATACCCTCTACGGCTCGCTCCTTGGCGAAATCAAAACCCGCGTCCGCGCCGGACAGCATCGCGCCGCCTTGGCCGCCAACGCCGAACTGATCGCCTTGTATTGGGACATCGGGCGCATGATCGCCGCCCGCCAACAAGAGGAAGGCTGGGGTGCGGGCGTCATCCCCCGGCTGGCCGCGGATTTGAAGAACGAACTCCCGGAGCAGAAGGGATTTTCGGAGCGAAACATCAAGCGGATGCTGCGCTTTTACCAGGAATATTCGGTGCCTCTGACAAAAGCGCCACAGCCTGTGGCACTTTTAGAATCCACTGGTGTTCAACCATTTGAAAAAGTGCCGCAGGCTGCGGCACAAATCAAAACCCTTTTCAGTCTCCCAATTGTGCAACGATCCGTTGCACAATTACCATGGGGGCACAACATTCTCCTGTTTGAAAAAATACCCGACCTTCCCACCCGCCTCTGGTATGCCGAGACAGCTCTTCAGGAAGGCTGGTCTCGGGACACTCTCACCGCGCAGATCAAAAACCGCGCCTACGAGCGACAAGGCGCGGCCATCACCAACTTTTCCAACACCCTGCCCGAAGCGCAAGCCGCCATTGCCCAGGGCCTGCTCAAAGACCCCTACATCTTCGACTTCCTCACCCTCGAAGAACCCTACCGCGAACGGGAACTGGAAACCGGGCTGCTCCGGCACCTCGAAAAATTCCTCCTCGAACTCGGACGCGGATTCGCTTTCGTGGGTCGGCAATACACCCTCGAAATCAGCGAACGTGACTTCTACCTCGATCTCCTCTTCTACCACCTCCAGCTCCGCTGTTTCATCGTCGTGGACCTCAAGAAAGGCGAGTTCAAGCCCGAGTACGCGGGAAAAATGAACTTCTATTGCTCCGCCGTGGACGACCTTCTGCGCCACGAAAACGACGCCCCCACCATTGGCCTCATCCTCTGCCAGACCAAGGACCGCATCTTTGCCGAGTATGCCCTGCGGGACTTGCACAAACCCATCGGCCTCGCCGAATACGAACTCACCCGCGCCCTCCCCACCGAACTCGCCTCCAGCCTCCCCAGCATCGAATCCATCGAAAACGAACTCGCGGATGATCTCGGAGAAGAAAAATGAACCACAGATCACACAGAATACACAGATACCCTAACACAACCTCAAATCTGTGCCCATCTGAGGAATCTGTGGTCATAAAACCCTCTCGCCCTGAAATCAAACAACCCCAAACACCACAAAACACAAAGAACATCACATAAGAATCCCATCTGTGCCCATCTGCGTAATCTGTGGTAAAAAAAACCACAGATGACACAGAACGCACAGATATTATACGGAATTTAATCTGTGCCCATCTGAGCAATCTGTGGTAAAAAAACCACAGATGACACAGAATGCACAGATATTTTTGCGGAATTTATTCTGTGCCCATCTGAGGAATCTGTGGTTCAAAAAACACGGAGATCACATGTCAGAAAACACCGAACTCACCCAAACCATCATCGGCGCCGCCTACACCGTGCTCAACAAACTCAAGCCCGGGTTGGATGAAAAACTCTACGAACGCGCTTTGATCATTGAACTGAAGAAACAGGGATTGACGTGTGAAAACCAGAAACGATTTGATGTCCATTACGACGAACATCTCATCGGCACCCTGATCCCCGATCTGATTGTTGAAGGCACCGTGATCGTCGACACCAAGGTCGTCACGGCATTCACGGAAAGCCATGTGGCGCAAATGCTCGGCTACCTCAACATCACCGGCCTAAAAACAGGCCTTTTGCTCAATTTCAAATACGCCAAACTCGGTATCAAACGCATCTCAAATTGAACCACAGATCACACAGAACACACAGATAAATATCTTAACCACAGATTTCACAGATGGGCACAGATAAATTTCTGTTTAAGAATCTGTGCCCATCTGAGGAATCTGTGGTGAAAAAAAACGCTTCCCATCCCCACAAAAATGAACCACAGAACACACAGATACCCTAACACAACCTCAAATCTGTGCCAATCTGTGCCATCTGTGGTTAAAAAAAACGCTTCGCATCCCCACAAAAATGAACCACAGATCACACAGAACACACAGATAAATATCTTAACCACAGATTTCACAGATGGGCACAGATAAATTTCTGTTTAAGAATCTGTGCATTCTGAGTAATCTGTGGTGAAAAAAACGCTTCCCATCCCAGCAAAAATGAACCACAGATCACACAGAATGCACAGATCCCCTAACACAACCTCAAATCTGTGCCCATCTGAGTAATCTGTAGTTTAAAAAACGCTTCCCATGCCAACAAGAATGAACCACAGAACACACAGAACACAAAGCCCTCCCCATCAAACGCCATCTGTGCCAATCTGTGCCATCTGTGGTTAAAAACAAAAGCCATCCGTGGTGAAAAATATCTGAGCCATCATGTACCCATCAACCCTCATCACATCCCACCTCGACACCTGGTCATCCGCCATCAAATCCAAATCCACCGCCGGACGCGGCGGCGGCAAGAGGCAGGAGTTCTACGGCATCAAGAAGCTGCGCGAGCTAATTCTGGAGCTGGCCGTTCGCGGTTTGCTGGTGCCGCAGGATCCGAAGGATGAGCCTGCTTCGGAGCTTCTGAAGAAAATTGCGGCTGAAAAAGCCAAGCTCGTCAAAGACAGAAAAATGAAAAAAGGAAATAAAACGCCCCCCCCTGAAGATGAGATTCCGTTCGAAATACCTAAAAAATGGACTTGGACCCAACTTGGAGAAATATCCGAAATTAGCCCTAGAAATACTCTGCCGGACGATCTCGCGGTTGGCTTCGTTCCGATGCCCCTGGTTTCCACCAGCTATGATGGAGCGCACGACCAGGAAATCAAAAAATGGGGAGAAATCAAAAAGGGTTACACGCATTTTGCCAATGGAGATATTGCAATTGCCAAGATTACTCCGTGCTTCGAAAACAGTAAGGCGGCGATTTTTTCAAAATTGAAAAATGGCCATGGTGCTGGGACTACGGAGCTACATGTCGCCCGACTGATCGGCGAATTTGTGAACCCGCGCTTCATTCTTCTCTATTTGAAGGCACCGATGTTCTTGGAAAAGGGGAAAACAATGATGACTGGATCTGCCGGTCAAAAGCGGGTTCCGGCGAGTTATTTTAAAGGGAATCGGCTCCCCCTCCCCCCCCTCGCCGAACAACACCGCATTGTCGCCAAAGTCGATGAACTGATGGCGCTGTGCGATCAGCTCGAGCAGCGGCAGGAGGACAGCGGGCGCACGCACGACACCCTGGTGCAAACGCTCCTCGGTGCCTTGACCGCCGCGGTCGAACGGGGACAGTTCCAAGAAGCCTGGCAGCGCATCGAAAACAACTTCGACACCCTCTTCACCACCGAGAACAGCATCACCCAACTCAAACAAACCATCCTTCAACTCGCTGTTATGGGGAAGCTGGTTGAGCAGGATCCGGGGGATGAGTCAGCGGAGGTGCTCGTCAAACGAATTCAACTTGAACTATCAGCTGGAGATCGGAAACGCCAAGGAAAGGCGCCACCTCACATTTCAAATAAAGACTTCAAGTATGAACTCCCAAAAACCTGGGCATGGAGGCGATTTTGCGATGTCGCGATCATCTCGTCAAATTTAGTGAAGCCCGATAAGTATATAAAATATCCGCATCTCGCACCCGACAATATTGAAAAGGGCAATGGAGTGCTGTTAGCCTGCCGAACAGTTGAGGAAGACAAGGTCCGAAGCTCGAATCATCGCTTCTATCCAGGGCAAATCGTTTATTCTAAGATTCGTCCTAATCTTTCGAAAGTTGTAATCGTTGATTTTGACGGATTGTGTAGCGCTGACATGTATCCTATCGACGCATTGATCGACCCAAATTACTTGAAGACCTATATGCTATCTGAGCCGTTTCTTCAGCAGGCAGTAAAAAACGATACACGGGTTGCCATGCCCAAAATTAACCAGAACGAGTTGAACGCAATTACAGTCCCCGTACCTCCCCTCGCCGAGCAGCACCGCATCGTCGCCAAAGTCGATGAGCTGATGACCCTTTGCGACCGCCTCACAGCGAATCTCCAAACCGCCCAAGACATCCAACTGAACCTCGCCGACAACCTCGTCGAAGCCGCGATCCGGTAGAATTCGATTCACCGTTGCGAGATAAAACTCTCCCGACTAAAATGACTTGACCAGTACAGCCTCGCCATAGCGGCTGTGCTGGGTACGTCTCAATTCTCTTGTTGGTCCTCCGATGCCTTTTCCTTTATTGGTTTGTCTGAAGGTGGGACTATTTTTTCGACAGACTCCGGCTCAATAACTTTGAATGTACTGTGCTCGGGCAGTTGCTTTGCGGCAGCCTTCAGATATTTTTCATGATAAGGATACTCAAGCTGAAGAACTTCAGAATCAATTCGTAGTTTCGCCTCACGCTCCAAGAGATTTTGCGTGTGTTTAGCGATCAAAACACACGACTTAGCTAAGACTTCCCTTTGCTCAGTAACGAGAGTGCTGTAGCGATCTTCTGGAAGCAGTTCCTTGAGCTTTCGATGTAGATCAAGTTGCTGGCCTAGCGTCTGAACGTCAACCGGAATCCTAGCAAGTTTGCCTTCGACCGTGAATGTACGGTGAAGATACCGTATGCCACCTTTGAAGAACCATATGATGAAGTCAATGACCTTGCTTTCTCCGAATAGACGACTCCAAAGGGAGCCGGTTTCGACCTTTGATACTGTTAACGGAAACTCAGTCTCCTTTACACCGAACAGGAGGCATGTTTCAGTGTATACGACTTGAAGACTGTTAAGTCGGAAGTTCAAATCTGCAAGAGATCTAATCTCCGCACTAAATCCAAGATCTATGACTGCGAAATTCTCAGGCGGTTCCGTACTCTCGTTCAGGAGTTCTCCGGCATTGGCGAGAAACCGTTGGCAGTTCTCGAAGTACAGAAACTGTTGTTCAATGCGTTCACACCTGTCAAGAATGTCGATAATAAGTGGGAAGTGCTGGGGTTTTCTCATAAGTTCAGTGAGCCGACCCCAGAGTTCCTCAAGTTCTGATAACAGGTTCTCAGCCCCTTCCTTCAGCAGAGGGGCTTGTCCTAGCGCTTCTTTGAGAGCCTCAGTCTGTTCATGCAGGCTCACGAACACGCGGCCAAGATCCGTCTGCTGAACAATGCCATTGACCTGTCCAACAAAGTTCTGATGGATATTCTGAAACTTGTTTTCACTCACGTTTTCTTTTTTCGCCTCGGCGAAGTATTCTCTGTGCTGTTTCCTGATTTTTTGATAAAAACCCCAGAAAGGTGACTTACCTAGTCGGTGTTGCATTAGTTCCGTAAGGACTTGATGCGTCTGGTCATTCATATCTTTAAAGTTCATAGGCCATTTCTTTTTTAGTAGGTGCCAAATTCTCGGCTAAGTGATCTTGGTAACGAGATTCGCTTAAGCCGCCTGTCAAAATTATATTGTTTAGTATCCACTACACGATGAGTTGTAACCTCCCTGTGAATCGATATCATTTGAACAGCCTGGTGGTGAAGAATTTTTGAGCGAGTTAACGTCCCATTTGATAGAAGAAATTTCCGCTTCAATTTTTATTAATTTATCAAGAACTTCCTCAAGAAGTTCACGGTCTGATTTTACATAATTATTTTCATTTATTTTTTTCATAAAAAAATCCGTCAAAGAACACCTCTGCAACTTATGTAACAAATAAATACAAAAAACCACAAAATGTGCGCCACTATTAGTATCCAAAATGCCGGTTCTGGTATCCAATCAGGAAGGCGTTTCTGGATTTTTTCTTCATCCCTACTTCTCACACCAAGCATAGCCTGAATGAATGAAAGGATGCCTGCACCAATTGAGTATACGATTAGCGCTGGAAGGAGCCATTGGGACAAATTATCAGGTATTTTGTCTACAAATAGAAGCAAGATTAGAACAGCAAAAAAACCAAGCACACTTGGTAGATACCTGCTGTCTTGAGCTAAGCTTTGTAGATCTGGTTTCATTTTATTTTTGATCGAGCATCATGTCAAACAACTCGTCCTATCCAGTCCAAGTTGGAAGTCGACGACGATAACATCATGTTTCTTGACTGTTATTGGTTTCATTGGCGGAAATCGGTTGCAAGTCATCCCCGTGCCTCCGGGTTGGACTGCATCGGCGTATGATGAGAACAGAGAATCACCCTCCCCTCCAAAGTCAATGGGAAAATTGAAATGGACCGTTTTTTTGGTTTGGCAGGAGTGTGTTTGGGGATTTATCTGTTAAGGTTTATCAATGTAAATGGGGTTGGTTCGAAGCAGCGGCTGGAAGCAGGTGTCCATATCGCTGTTGGGACCCGGCTCGGTTGAAGGCGGAGAGGGTCAGCGATCCATGGGGGGGTAAATTGCGTGCATTCGAAGTCGTTCACGCCATTGACGTCGATTTCAGAAGTAAGATGGCAAAGGGGAGCACGAAATCCAGTTACCAGGATCCGCTTGTTTGGGATTGGGGCAGCACTGCGTATAGCGTCGATGCGAAAATCCCTCCTGTCTTATTTCATGCCCCACCTCAGACAGTGCCTTTTATCCGCGTAAACACGCTTCCGGCGGTCGGAAACGTTTTATTTTGTGTTTCCGACTGTCGGAAAAGCCTCACTGATGCTGGGTTGAAACCTCCCCTCGACACCATCGCCCTCCGCATTCTCATGTTATGCGAGTAAATCTTCTTTTTTCAGAAAGGCAAAGAACTTGTCTATGATAGTCGTACTTCTCTCGATAATCTGCTTTTCTTCAAATTGCTTGTATTCAATTAGCTCCGTGATTTCAGCGATTCTACTGGCATCTTTATTTTTGCCTCGCCGCTGTTTACCACTATAAAGTTTCTTCTTGTCTTCGAAACGATAGTCTGAAGCTTTAATGTTTATTCTTCCTTCAAGGAGGATTTTGTTACCTAAAGAATCAAGATTTCCTTCTGATTTAAGTCCACCTTCCATTTCTTGGCGCTTCTTTGAAAAGATGTGCTCCAAATGAAAAATGTCGTTGATGTCTAGAAGATCTTGATCTGGAAAAGTGTAAGCATACCAAGTAATCATGGAGCGGGTAATGCTACGTTGATTTGTAAACACATAGTTTTCAAAAAATGAACGGGTCTTGGATTCGTTGAATCTATATTTGGAGAAAGTTACCTCTCCACCGTTTACGATGTTGATCATTTCATCATAAACTGGGGTGCGTAGGGCATTTACTCCCGGATTGGTAATTGCATAGGCAAAGATAAAAGCGGTAATTTTATCAAGAAATTCACGAAATTCATTTTCTTCTAATGCTCCATCCTTACGTCTATTTTTCAAAAAATATACAGAAGTTATATGCTGCCACATCCCATTTGGCGCATAGTTCAGCACAAAAAGTTTTTTGAGCACATCCGTGGAGAAGCGTAATTGATCTTGGCGTGAAACACTTCTCCAAAAGTTTGCAAGTGCCTTCAACTCACCAACCGTATTGTCTTTCTTTAGATACTGATATTTATTTCGTTCATAAAATTTTCGTAGCGCTTCTGTGGTTGTGCTTTTGTTTCCCTCCTTAGCACGCAGAAAATACATGTACCTAGTAAAAAGTTCGTCCATTGGGGTGCCTGTGTTTGGTCGAAATACCAGGCTTGTAATCTCCTCCAGCTCCTTCCATTCTTCAATGAAATCATCTTTTTTATTGAGGCTGCCGTAATATTTATAGAACTGCGCCTTGAATATATCGGCATCAGACAGAGGTAGACCACGATCATTTAGGGTTGAGAATATACGAAGGGCTGTATCTTGAGATTCCGCTTCTATGGGCAGAAGAATGCAGTTTCCCAGAATGCGAGCCGGCAGATAAGGGAAGTAACTCGCAAAGCCTTGTAAAAAGTCATCAATGCGCTCTTGGAAAAACTGGTAGTTGCGTACATATTGACTCTTGTTGCCTTGCTTTACCTCGCCAGTTCGGAGCAACTCAAGAAACTCTTCTTTGTCATTGTCGGTGGCTACTTCCGAGTCAATTTTTAACGTAGATTTGTCTGCTGTGCCAAAAGTGTCCGTTTTCCAGATGCATTGCTCGATACGGTCACGTGTTTGTTTAGAGTTTCTGTCCTGCATATTTGCAAACTTGTCATAAAAGGCACGCAATATAAGCATCAATGTTGTGAGACGTTGCTGACCGTCAATCACCTCGGATTTACCTTCGTTTTTGTAGGTAACAATGGAACCAAGAAAATACTCATCATTATCATCAAATGCCTCATAATCATTATTAGGAAATGAAAATGAGAAAATGTCATCCCAGAGTGTTTGGCATTGCTCTTCATCCCAAGCGTATGGGCGTTGGTAATCTGGAATTAGAAAATTTGCCTTTTTGTCCGAAAACAAGTCGAATATTGCCTTCTGATCCACATTTAATTTTGACATTTCTTTTCCTATTTTTAGTGAATTATCATAACTTTCAACATGCCACATTCAGCCCAAACCGAATGTCAGTGTCGAAAACATCATGTTTCTTGAGTGTTATTGGCTTCATGGGTGGAAATCGGTTCAAATCATCCCCGTGCCTCCGGGCTGGAGCGAATCGGCAGATGATGAGAACAAAGAATCACCGTCACATTTTAAGTCAATGGGAAAACGGGCGGAGATGGATTATTTTTCAGCGGATTTGGGGGAACCAAGGGATGTGCCGCAGTCGCGACACGGACAACGGATGGGGATGATGAGGAGGGGGGCTTCCAACGGATGGCTCCGCCGGACAACGGATGTTCCCGGCAAGGAGAGGAGGAAGGACCAACTGATTTGCCGCGGCAGCGGCACGTCCCGCGAATAGGAAGACGAACCTACGGACATGTGCCGCCGTGGCGCATTGCTTCGCCGTCCAACGGATGGGGAAGGGGGGGGGATTTTGTCGCGTAGCGACAGCCCGACGCGTAGCCGTGGATTTCAATCCACGGTTTTGGCCAAAAAAAACGGCATCCCGTCGCGTAGTGACGGTTCACGGTCCTGGGGATTTCAATCCCCTCATTCCGCAATCCGATATCACGACGGGGTTGAACCCCCCCGAGTCCGTCAGGCGGCCCTACGCGGCGCACTCCCCCCGGTTGCTCCCGGTTCCGTGGGTTGAAAACCCGCGGCTATGCGTGGGACTGTCGCTACGCGACTAATGGGGCGGTAACGAGAACGTCACGTTTCTTTCAGTCTGCCGCCCCACTGCCTTCTGCCCGCGTTTCCGATTCTCGGAAGCGTTTCTTTTCGGGTTTCCGATTGTCGGAAAGGTCATCGCCGATGAGTGGATGGCCCATCACTGAACTTCGTAGTCGGTTTTCCAGTCCGGGAAATGGCTGTCGGGGGGAACGAGGCGGAAAGGTCCGGGTTTGTGCGTGGGCTTTTTTCGTGATGATCTTTTGAAAGATAAAGCACATCATATTTCTTTCAATACAAGAGCCATTTGCCGATTTTTTTTGATCTTTTATCGCCCCCCCGCCAGTCGACGTGGCGGTTGACTTCCCCGGGCTTTAGGGTTTACAGAGGCAGCCTTTGGGGCACTTTTTTATTCGGTATCGATTCGTTTGACCGGGGCCTCGACCGAGGCCTCGAGTGGGGCCTTGAGTGGGGCCTTAACCAAGGCCTTAACCAGAGCCCCTATCGTCGGAACAAGTTCATGCGTCAGGATTGAGATGAATTTCCGCCCAATTCTGTATCCGCTGGTTCCTGGCTTTCAGGAAGTTGACCGCGTTTTTACGATAGGCCAGATAAGCTTCCACGCTGTCGGGCACGGGAGAGGTCTTAAAATCATTGAACGGAGAAAAGAATTCCACGGCGGAGGCGTCAGGGGTGAGCAGGTCCTGCAGATGAAAGAATGCCACATATCCCCGGAAATCTCCGAAAAGTTGAAAAAAATCCGCGTAACGGGTCAAAACATCGCTCAGTGGGCTTTCTTCGCTGGCGTAGTGTCTGCGAATGCATTCCAGGGTGTGGTCGAAGCGATCTTTGATTCGAGCATTGAATCCCCGCGCCTGGTTAATGGTTCGCTGTCGGTCAACCTGGATCGCGGGGAAGACCATCATCCCGCCAATGGTGTATCCCAGACCTCCGAAATTTCTCATTTCATCCGGAATCCGCGCGAAGACATCCGACAGGCTTTTTTGTTTTCGGAAGGTGGGGATCACGGTATCACTCGACAAGCAGAACCTCCCTCTTTCCGAATCGTGATGCAGATAGAAGGGAGGGTTGGGTTTGTGAAGGAGGGTGAACATGGTGCCGTCCGGCAACGGTTTGCTCCAAAGAAGTTTGTGGTATGTGCAGAGCGTCGGGCTCCACGTGTCTGGATCTTTTCCCGGCGGTGTGTCGGTCCGGAAATCGAAAGCGGTGTTGATGGGGTTGCTTTGGTTCATCGTGTTGTAGTCACCATATCCGATGGGTAAGATCATGGGCAAATGACGAGATCAAAGAATCACCGTCCCCACCAAAGTCAATGGGAAAAGGGCGGGGATGGATTTTTCAGCGGATGTGGGGGAACCAACGGATGTGCCGCAGTCGCGACACGGACAACGGATATTCCCGGCAAGGAGAGGAGTTGAAGGACCAACGGATTTGCCGCGGCAGCGGCATGTCCCGCGAATCGGAAGACGAACCAACGGACACGTGCCGCCGTAGCGCATTGCTTCGCCGTCCAGCTTTTTCCTACATACTCAAGGATTCTGTGACGCAGGGTCCGGATCCGGACCGCTGCCGACACCAGAAAACAGGAACAGTGCCCTGGAGGGGGCGTGCAAGGGGGTGGCAGGTTCAGAGGGGCTAGTTCTCACGGCTTTCGCGTTTTTTGGCGAGGCCGTATCCGCCCGCGCCACCGAACAGAAATGCTGAGCCTATCTTGATGATCTCAATAACGATTTCTTCTTTGTCATTGTGGATGGCCCAGCCGAAGAACAGCACGAAGATGAGGAGGATTATGGCGATCCAACGGCGGGTTTTGTCGCGGTCGGTGATGATGTGCGTACGGGTTTCGCTGTCGCTTTGGGCTTGGAGTCGAAGGGCCTCTAATGCGTAAACGTGGGCGTGTTCGTCAGCGATCTGGGCTTGATTGAGTTCGGCCTGTCGAATTTCGAGTTCCTTGGCCTGAATGTCAATAAACCGGCTGATTTCTGGGGGAAAAGCCTTTTTCCGGTGTACGGGATTGTTGTCGGAATCAGACATGCCGGGGCTCGTATACGGTGTAGTTGAGCTTGACGCGGATCTTTCCCCAGCCTCTCTGACCTGGAACGGGAGGGATGACTTTGACAACGCGCAAAGATTCGGTCTCCCGGCGCTTCAGGAACTCGGCGGGATCGAGGTCGAGTGTGTCGCGCGGATAAAGGTTGTAATTGCGGGGTGTATGGATGGTTCTTGTCAGGGTTGTCATTGGGTTCTCACTCCTTGTTTTATTCTTATCGCATGAATGTGCGGAGGTGTCAACTTTGAAAGAATCCGGGTGTCTGGTCCTTGCATTTAGTCATTTTAAACCAAAAATCACTGTGTCATGACTCAATGCATGGGCCCCTCTCCCCATTGTCACGTCGCGTAGGAAAGGGGGCAGCCCGTGCATTTTAACATCAGGTGAGGGCACTGCCGATCTGCGGTTTCTGGATCGGAAAACACCTGGTTTTTTAAGTGTTAGGGGTTTCATGGGTGGAAATCGCTTACAAAACATCCCCCGAACCTCCCGGATTAGAATTCATCGGCAGATGATGCAAAAAGAGAATCACCGTCCCCGCCAAAGTCAATGGGAAAACGGGCGGGGATGGATTATTTTTAAGCGGATGTGGGGGAACCAACGGATGGCTCCGCCGGACAACGGATGTTCCCTGCAAGGAGAGGAGAAAGGACCAACGAATTTGCCGCGGCAGCGGCATGTCTCGCGAATAGGAAGACGAACCAACGGATATGTGCTGCCGTGGCGCATTGCTTCGCCGTCCAACGGATGGGGACGGGGAGGGGGCATTTGAGTGCGGAGTGTCGAATGCGGCGTGCGGAGGGTTGTTGAGAGGAGAAAACAGAGCAAACCCACTGAAATTCTTCGCTTTCTTCGCGGCCTTCTGTTCAAAAACACTGAGGATTGGGACGGAAACATACAAAGGGAGCAAGCGTAACTCCCTCTCCGCGCTCTCTGCGACCTCCTGTTCAAAAAATTGCAGTGGATAGGATCGGAGGTTACGATTAGGATTAGGATTAGGATTAGGATTGGGAAGAGCGTTGAGACCAACGGGTGGGAATCTCTCCCCGGTTTCGTTATCCGAAATCATGATGGGGTTGAAACCCCCGGGTCCGTCAGGCGACGCTACGCGGCGCACGCCCCCTGTTGCGCCCGGTTCCGTGGGTTGAAACCCACGGCTATGCGTGGGACTGTCGCTACGCGACAAATGGGACGGGATTCGAACGCAGGGCTTGGGAGGCAGTATTAAAATCCCCGGATTCAGGTTATTTATTGAATAACTCGGAATGAGATCCCGTGCGTTCAAAAATAACCTTATCTTTAATTGTCGAGTGCCTCGAACATTTCATCAACACTCTCAAAGGAATTGAGTTCTTCCCCGCGATCAGTCTTTTCAAAAGTTTTTTTCGTGACCTCGTTTGGAATTTCAACCGGGAAAGGCAGACCTTTTCGGAGACGAACCTGACTGAAAAACATATTGATGGCCTCAGTGGTTGAAATTCCCATTTGGCACAGGAGTTCTTCAACATCTGCTTTTAAGGCTGGTTCTATTCTGGCTCTAACTGTCGCAGTTTTGCTCATGGGTTTATCCTGTTTGTTTTTTTATCAAGCATAGCCCATATGGGCCACATTATCAAGTCCACATGATAAGATTTATCAACGCGAATCCGGAAAAAGCTAGAGGGATTTGGTTGAGACCTCCGGGTCCGTCAGGCGACGCTACGCGGCGCACCCACCTTGTTGCCCCCGGTTCCGTGGGTTGAAACCCACGGCTATGCGTGGGGCTGTCGCTACGCGACAAATGGGGCGGGATTCGAAAGGGGATGCCACCACGTGTCGCTTCATGCTTTCAAGTTCGGCCAGTATTTCGATCCCAACCGTGTAAACCGCTGATCTTTCGCGAATCAAACTACATATTTGGCAACCTATTTGTCTCCGTATTTCTCACCCGCCTCTTTCACGATGGCAGGTGAAACGGGATGGTCTGCGGGTTCGATGACGACCCGAACGCGGGCGTGGAGGGCTTCGGCGACTTTGCGGAGCTGACGGAGGGAGTGACCTTGGTAAGCGGGGGATTCAAGGCGGCTGATGTGTTGCTGACTGGTGTGGAGTTTTGCGGCCAGTTCTTTTTGTGAGAGACCAGCCTCTTCACGCAAGGCGCTGAGTTGCAAGGCGATGTCCCAAGCCTCACCGGCCTCGCGGAAGCGGCCGGCAAAGTCGGGATCACGGAGGTTTTCCTCCAGATAGCTGTCAAAATTGGTTTTGCTCATGGTTCCTGCCTTTTTATCCAATCATTCCCTCCAGAAAGTCCCTGACCGGGACGTTTCCTTCATTCGTTTCGTAAAAGATAACCTGGAATTCCATATCGTGCAACATCAATTTTGGTGTAATGTGCAGAGTATATGTCAACTGATGTTTCTAATTCAGAAAATCACCCTCCCCTGCAAAGTCAATCGGGAAAACGGGCGGGGATGGCGTTTTCCAACCTGCTGATGCCAAGACACGGCCTGCGGATCTTCCGGTCTCGAGTCTTGTGGGGGAGCCCAAAATCACTGAAATTCTTCGCTTTCTTCGCGAGCTTCTGTTCAACAACACAGAGGATTGGTGGGACGGAAATCCGCAGAAGGATCAAGCGAAACTCCCTCTCCGCGCTCTCTGCGACCTCCTGTTCAAAAAATTGCCGTGGATTGGATCGGAGGTTGCGATTACGATTACGATTAGGATTAGGATTAGGATTAGGGTTAGGATTAGGATGAGAGTAAAGACCAACGGATCAAAACACACTGGATATTTAGACCTGCGGATGCCGGGACACGGCCTGCGGATCTTCCGGTCTCGAGTCTTGTGGGGGGAGCACAAACCCACTGAAATTCTTCGCTTTCTTCGCGAGCTTCTGTTCAACAACACAGTGGATTGGGACGGAAGCACGTAAAGGAATCAAAGGCAACGCCACCGCGTTCCCTTCTCCGCGCTCTCTGCGACCTCCTGTTCAAAAAATTGCCGTGGATTGGATCGGAGGTTGCGATTACGATTACGATTAGGATTACGATTACGATTAGGATTACGATTACGATTAGGATTAGGATTAGGTAATGGATGAGAACCAACGGATGTGCCACATTCGAGGCGCGTCCAACGGATGGGGAAGGGGAGGGGGGATTTTGTCGCGTAGCGACAGACCCACGCGTAGCCGTGGATTTCAATCCACGGTTTTGGCCAAAAAAAAACGGCATCCCGTCGCGTAGTGACGGTTCACGGTCCTGGGGATTTCAATCCCCTCATTCCGTTATCCGAAATCACGATGGGGTTGAACCCCCGGGTCCGTCAGGCGACGCTACGCGGCGCACTGCCCCTGTTGCCTCCGGCTCCGTGGGTTGAAACCCACGGCTATGCGTGGGGCTGTCGCTACGCGACAAAGGGGACGGGATTCGAACGGGGATGCCACGTTTCTTTCAGTCCGGTCGGTATTCCGATCCCAAGTGAGAAAACCGCTTATCTTCGCTGATCTTACGCGAATTTACATTCATTTTGGGGTAATATTCGCGCAGATTCGCAGTTGAAAATGCATTCGGGATGTTTTGAAAGAAGAAGTATGCCTGACTCCATCTCCGGCCCTCTGATTCGAGGACTCCCTCTGCAAATTCAAGAGCCGAACGATTTGGCTTTGAACTCTTCTCGACCCTCCGAACCCATGATCCGCCATGCGATCAAAGCGGAAAACCAAGCGGCAAAGGACAGGAGATGTCGTCCGGTGTTCAGGAGTTCCCAGCGAGACGCATTTCTCACGGCGAGTTCGGGCGCCAGACTTGGGTCCTCCGCCATAAGTTGGATCATGGCTGGAATGAAATAGCCAAAAGTGCCGAGGCGTTCCAGGGTTAAAAGAATTACCGCGGCGAGCCACCATCCCCGGGTCCTTTCCAAGCACTTCCAGGCTCCCACCCCATTCACAATCAACAGCAGGGTCATCGGAACCGTGGTCACATAGACCCAAAATCCCAGCCCCACATCTGCCGAACGTGCGGCATCCGCGTTCCAGACCCTTTCTCCGGTCTCCGTTTCCACGAGCCATTGCGGAAAAGTGATTTGGGATTCGTACAATCCCGCGCCACAGGCGATTCCAAGATTCACGATCAACAAAAACAGGGCGATTTCCCAAAGCATTTCTTTTTTTCTCATCATTTCTCCTGATAGGGTTTGTGATTCACCTGAATCCGTGAGATCTTTGCTGTGAATCCGCACAATCTCATGGGCTGCAAGGAATTGTCGGGAATACTCAACAGACCGCAAGGGTATGCCTCGATTCCCGACAATTCCTTTCGCTCCATGATCTTGCACGTCTTCTTTACAAATATCTCACGGATTCAGGATTCATACCGAAGCAGGAGACTAACATCATTTATATATTGATAATATTTATTATATATATACTATACATCACTGTTATGAATATTCCATCGATTGACACCAATTTGCTGGCCCAACTTGCCACGATTCTGGAGGAACGCAGTGTTACGAGAGCGGCGGAACGGTTGAACCTGACCCAGCCCGCGGTCAGCAATGCATTGGCACGTGCCCGGGAATTGTTGAACGATCCTCTGTTGGTTCGGGAGGGGCGGAACCTGGTGCCCACCCCCCTGGCTTTGCAGTTGGAACCGATGCTGGAAGATCTTATGATCGATCTGCGTGGGATCATGGAGCTTGCGCATCCAGTGGATCCCTCGGATGTGGATCGCACCTTCACGCTGGCCTGTGCCGATAACGTGATGGCGGGAGATTTGGCTAACATGACTGCAAACCTTCGCAGGGATCTGCCTTTCGCAACCCTGCGCGTGGTGAGCATCGATTATTTTTTGGCCCGCGACGGTCTGGTGACAGGTTTGGTAGACTGCGTGATGGGTCCTCCGGGAAGTTTACCGGGGATGCGCTTTGAAACACTTTACAGCGAATTCGGACGGATTGCTTTGCGAAACGAACTCTTGCAGAGTTGTGCCCCCACCCAAGAAGCCTTCAATGAAGCGGAGCACGTGGATGTGCATATCACCATGGGCAAAGGAGGAGAGGTACACTCGGTCTTTGAACAGGTACTGCTATGCAACAAGCTCTCCCGTAAGGTCCGGGTAATTGTGCCCACCTTCACTGCCGCCGCATATCTGGCCGCGCAAAGTGAGCTTTGGGCCTGTCTGCCCGAACGCTTTGCCAACACCATGCGCACACACCTTCCCCTTCAGGTTTGGCCGCTCCCTTTTGATTGCCCTCAATTTGACACCGCGATGATGTGGCATCCCCGCACGGATCGAGATCCGGCATCCAAATACTTTCGTTCCGTACTGAAGGCTTCTTTTCGAAGCCATAACGATTGAATCAGGCTTTTTCCAGGCGAACTTGGGCGTTTGGGACACGAGTTGAGCCCGTTCACGCCAATAAAAGCCATTCATGAACAGGAAAATCATATCAAATTGTTGATGATGGCGTTGAGTTTTCTCCTCAGGACCTCGTAGCTGAAAAAATGCTCCGCGATTCTGTAATTTTCGTCCACCATCTCTTGGCGATAGGTGCTGTCTTCGAGAATGCGGTGGACCTCTTTGGCGAGTTTGCGGGTCACGTAGCCTTCCATCATCGGAAAGCGGAAGCCCTTGGGTTCAATGTCACGGGCAAAGATGTCGTAGCGATTGATGAGCACCGGTTTTTTGAAATAGATGGCCTCCAGCAGGGCGTTGCCGAAGCCTTCGTAAATGCTGGGGTAGGTGACGAAGTCGGCGTGCGGATACAAATCCCACAGCGTATAAATTTTTCGCCCCTGCGCGTCCAGCCCGCGCAAATCGGAAACCCGGTCGGCCACCACCCGCATGTCCACGTTGCTTTCATGGGCCAGTTCGCGGAGCATGTTGATGTATTCGAAACCTTCGTCCCCGGCCTCGTGGGAGATGACCAGCTTGCAACGCGGGTCGTTCATGGATTCGACCAGCTTGATGGCGTGTTCGATCCCTTTGCGGGGGACGATGCGGGTGGGCTGGAGCATGATGATGTCCTCCTCGCTGAATCCCAGTTCGGCGCGCACATCGTCGGCGTAATGATCCGGGGGCGGGGGCGGATTTCGGAAATCAATGACGTTGGGGGTGAGCACGGAGGTGACCCCGCGCCGCCAGGAAAGCTGTTCCTGGGCGGCTTGGTTGATCACCGTGTGGGCCAGGTAGGGGAGGCGGGGCGGAAAGGCCAATTCCAGGTAATCGCTGACCGCGTTGATCGAAAAACGAATCCGCTCCCAAGAAAAATCGTGATGATGGGCAATGGCCGGGTGACCGGTTTCGGCCAAAAACTCGGTGATGGCCATGCCCAGGGGAATGTGCATGGGGATGGTCAGGGCGTTCTCCAAAATTAATAGGTCAATTTTAAAGCGTGCTACAAAATCGTAGAGCGTGCCTTTCAGAAACTCCGACAAGCGGCGGATTTTTTTGCTCACTTCCGGGTCCCGGCGCGTCACCCCCCAGATGCGGGCATTGATCCATTCGTTTTCTTCGTGCTTGAAGTAAGCTTCTGGCACCAACATGCTTACGCCGGGATTTCGGTCGAGTTGTCCGGCGTACCAATGGGAAACATGGTTGGATTCCCAAAGGATTTCCGCCCACTTGGCGCTTTCCAGGGACACCCCGTCGGTGCCGGCGAAACGGGTGGATACAAAACCGATATTCAAGGACATTTCAGGACTCTCCGGGAGGGTTGGATGGATGGTTGGGGTTGCCTGCCGGCAAAAAAAGGGTAGGATTTTGGGCAACATAAACCCAAACGCAAAAACAAAAAGGAGGAAATTGATGAAGAATTCCGTCCCATCCACCCAAAGGACCAGCCTATGACCAACGAAACAACCACAGGATCATTTGACACGGCGTCGCCTCCCGATGTCCAGGGACGGAATTTGGTGGCCGAAGTGAGAGCGTGCCGGGATATTCTTTTGGCCAATCTGGTGATGGCCGCGGAAACGCCCGCCCCGACTTTCGGCGAGGAGGCCCGGGTGCGGTTTTTGTTGGACCGCTTTCGCGAATCCGGTTTGGATCACATCAGTTCCGACGAAGTGAACAACGCCGTCGGATTTTTGCCGGGGGAATCGTCCAACCGCACCGTGGCCGTGGTGGCGCATTTGGAT
This sequence comes from Verrucomicrobiota bacterium, assembly GCA_020831635.1. GTDB lineage: Bacteria > Verrucomicrobiota > Kiritimatiellia > SS1-B-03-39 > UBA6053 > PXAS01. Next base: position 20,273 of record JAFIGC010000070.1, read on the forward strand.
ACGGTCTTTTCACCCAAAGAGCCCCATGCCTTGTCGCTGGGCTCCGACCGGGTGCGCGGCATCGGCATTGGCGACAACAGCCTCGGGGTGGCGGTGCTGGCCAGCTTGCCGCTTCTCTTTGAAAAGCTGAATTTCAGACCCAAGTACAACCTGTTGTTGTTGGGCGTTTCCCGCAGTTTGGGCCGCGGGAATTTGGGTGGCATCCGCTTTCTGTTGGAAAACACGCGTCAGAAAATTGATGAGGCCATCTGTTTGGAAGGCTGTCCGCTGGGTCGGCTGAATTTCACGGCCGTGGCCATGATGCGCGGAGAGATTCGGGTGAAAATGCCGGACGAGTATGATTTCTCCCGCTTTGGGGTGCACGGCGCCATCTACCATCTCAACGAACTGATCAACCGGATTCTCGAAATCCCCCGTCCCAGCCGTCCGCGCACCTCGGTGGTGTTTGGCAGCATCGAAGGGGGGAATACCTTTCATCAGTTGGCCCGCGACGCCACCCTTCGTTTCGAGGTCCGCAGCGAATCCGACGAAGTGGCGGGCATGATTCTGCAAAAAATCCGTTTCATCCTCGAAGAAGTGCGGGCCCGCAGCGGGGTGGAGATCGAACTCGACGAAATTTCCTGGCGCGATCACGGCGGCATTGGGTTCGACCATCCCCTGGTGCAAACCTGCCGGGGGGTTATGGAATCCTTGGACATCCAGCCGCAAATCGGACCGAGCATGTCCGAACTCGCCGCCCTCATTGCGGCGGACATCCCCGCCGTCACCCTCGGTCTCACCCGCGGACACGAGGTCAACACCTTGGCCGAAGAAGTGGAAATCGAACCCATGTTCAGTGGCATTGCCCAAGTGTTGGGGGTTTTGCAGGCCCTGGATGATCCGGCGTACAAACAAAAAGGAGCCATGGTATGAAAATCAACGACTGGCTGAAATCGAATACCTTCCACCATTCCACCTTTTGGGATTTGAAGAAACTCGTGGAAGAAAAGGAAAGGCAGGGATTGAAAATTTCCCTCTGCATTCCCACCCTCAACGAAGAAAAGACCATTGGAAAAGAGATCGTCATTTTCCGATCCGAACTCATGACCCGCTATCCGTTGATTGACGAGCTGGCGGTCGTGGATTCGGGGTCCAAGGACAAAACGCTGGAAGTTGCCGCCGCCTATGGCGCCGACACGTATTTCTCCGGGGACATTCTTCCGTCCCAAGGATTCAAGCGAGGCAAGGGCGAAAACCTCTGGAAAGCCATCCATCAATTGAATGGCGACATCATCGTGTACGTGGACGCCGACATCACCAACATCCATTCGCGTTTCGTGTATGGCTTGGTGGCTCCGCTGATTTATCAGCCGGAAACCAAGTACGTGAAAGCGTTCTATGACCGACCGCTCGCTTTTTCACAAGGCATCCGCCCCTCCGGCGGCGGACGGGTCACCGAAATCCTCACCCGCCCCCTGTTTTCACTCTTCTTCCCCGAACTCACGGCCCTGATGCAACCCCTCTCGGGCGAATACGCCGTCCGGCGCGAGGTCTTGGAACAGATCGCCTTTCCCATTGGCTACGGGGTGGAAATCTCCCATCTCATCGACGTCTACACCCGGTGGGGCCTCTACGCCTTCGCGCAAACCGACCTCGACAAGCGGGTACACCGCAATCAGGACACCCGCGACTTGGGCAAAATGGCCTTTGGCATCCTACAGGCCTTCCTCAACCGCGCCGAGCAATTGGACATGGTGGATGTGAAAGCCGAAACCAGCCAGATTCTCCGGCAATTCCAGAGCCGCGAACAGCGTTTCGAGCAACAGGAATTCAAAATCGTCGAGGAAGAGCGTCCCCCCATGATCGAAATCCCCGAATACCGGGAGAAATTTCACGCGTGATCGGAATGGTCCATCACCATCTCCGCCGCGGCGGAGTGACCCGGGTGATGTATGCCCACGCCCGCATTTTGTGCGAGGCGGGGGAGGAGGTCATGATTTTCACCGGCGAAGCTCCCGCGGACCCGGTGCCGGAAGGCGTGCGGATTCGGGTGCTGCCGGAATTGGGGTACCGTGACGACTACAGCGAAACCGAGGTGGAGAATTGCCTCCGCGCCCTGCGGTCCGAAGCCGGAGCCGACCTGTTGTGGCACGTACACAACCACAGCCTCGGCAAAAGTCCGGTGTACACGGCCGCGCTTTGCCGCATGGCCGCAGCGGGGGAAGCCATGGTGTTTCAGCCCCATGACTTCGCCGAAGACGGACGCCCCGCGAACTTGCGGCTTCTGCGCAAAACCCTTCCTGACTTTCCGCGTCAACTCTATCCCATCGGCCCACACATCCGCTACGCGGTGTTGCAGGCCCGGGACGCGGAAATTTTGTGCAAAGCCGGCGTCCCCCGGGATGCGGTACGGCTTTTGCCCAATCCCATGAGCGGAAACGCCGAGTTGCTCGCCCCTGCGGACCCGCCCCGTCGGGTGCTGTATTTGAGCCGTTGCATTCGTCGCAAAAACCTCGGCGAATTTTTGTTGTGGGCCGCGAAGGCGGGGGACGAACTTGAATTCGCGACCTCCCTGATTCCCGAAAACCCCGGCGAACTGCCCCGATTCCGGCGCTGGCGGGATTTGGCGTCCGACATGAACCTTCCCGTGCAATTTGGTTTGGGCATGGCAGCGGACAAAACCTTCGACGATGTGGCCGGTTGGAGCGATCTTTGCATGACCACCAGCGTGGGGGAAGGATTTGGCATGTCCTTTCTGGAGCCCTTTCTGTTGGATCGGCCCTTGTTCGGACGAGATTTGCCGGAGATTACCGCCGGCTTCAAAGCCGACGGCGTTTGCCTGGACGCGCTTTATCCGGAACTCCCGGTGCCCGTCGACATGTTGGACGACGCCTTCTGGCCAAGAGCCCTTTCCTCCCTGCAAACATGGCGGGAGGCCATGGAGATTTCCGACCCCTTGCAACTGGAACACCTTCAAGCCACCTGGGTCCGCGAGGGGCGGATCGACTTCGGACGACTCGACGAACCCGCCCAAGAATCCGTCCTTTCCCAATCCGATGCCCTGAACCTCGAATGGCCACGGAATTTTCCCAAGGATACCCGGGTCCACAACCGGGATCGAATTGCCGAAGCCTACGGATCCGAAGCCACCCTCCGCCGATTGCAAGAACTCTACGCCGGACTCCAGGATGCCAAACCCGAAACCACCCATGCCGACGCCACCCAAGTTCGGGATGCGTTTTTGTCGCTGGATGGATTGAGTCTTCTGCGAAGCTAAACCATCCGCTATAAATCAACCACTGATGACACTGATGGCCACTGATCTTGGGCTCTGGCTATTGGTTTTGGAAGAGGGAACCACGGATGGCACGGATTCACACGGATATTTAGAAGGAGATAGAGTGATTTGTAGCCAAGGGTCGCGGCACCGACGGGACGAGCCCGCCGGAGGCCATGGTATTCATCTTACTTGGGCTAGCCGAGGTTCATGCCTCCGACGGGACGAGCCCGCCGGGGAGCACTCGACACTCCGCATGTAAGCAAACATAACCATACCCCTATCTCCCCATTTTCCGTGCGGCCCTCCGGGACGCCCACGACGTTTGTAACCGGATCTCGGGGTGTGGAGGGCCGAGTTTCACGAGGCTCTCCACACCCCGGGGAAAGGGATAAAAAACTTGAGCGGCCCGCAGGGCCGCACGAAAACCGGATGCCATTTTCATATCATTTCCAAAACTTATTTTTTGCATGTTTCTCAGATGAAAAACGCATTTGAACTTGCGATCAAACCATGTCAAAATGCCCAATATATTGAGGTCTGGATCTTGGACTCTGGCTTTAAATTTTGGGACGTGAATCTTTCATTTTGTCTCAAGGATCATTTTACATCTTGCATCTTGCTCTGCAAGGAAGTAACCGTTTGTAAAGTCAGAAACACCTCCTTTCGATCACAACTCAATTTATGGCCTACAGGCAACCTATGAAATTTAAATGGATTCTATTGAGCCTGATGATGTTTGGCTACACGGCATGTGTGGAACCGGTGCATTACAATATGAATCACACTTTGCTGGAAGGTAAGGTAAGGTTTGTGGATGAGGAAGGCGAACCCATTGAAGGCGCGAAAGTTGAAGTTCTTTTTACTACAACACCCTTGCAGCAAGTGGATATGGGAAAGGTTTCTTTCGCAAAGCATCTCACGACAAACGCAGAGGGTTTCATCGATTTTCATGAGAAGGCCCTACGGGCGGGTGTTTTTCCCAAAAAAGAAGGTTTTTGGATGACAACCGCAGGCATCGGACAGCGTGATCATCATTTAAGGCAGTCGGATGATCCCACCGTACGTGAATATTGGCATTTGCGTTGGGAAGAAACCGTGGTGATGTACCGCAAAATCAACCCGCGTCCCATGTATGCCAATCAATTTAGTGGAAATCCTCCAAAGTTCAACGAAACCTATGCTTTGGATCTGACTGCAAATGATTGGGTGCGGCCCCACGGTCGGGGTGTGAATCGGGACATTCTTTTTACGATGGAAGGCGAGGCGAGGTCAGAAGAAAGCCCTCCTAATTTGTTGCAACCGAGGCGGATAGTTGAATTCGATGTCACGTTGACGATCCACTTTCCCAACGATTCAGATGGCATCCTCCGTGTTGACGAAACGGCTTTGCCGGGTAGCGAAGTGGCTTTGGGACGGGAGGCTCCGGAAAATGATTATGAAGGCCGTATGACCATTCAGAGAAGTCATACCAATTCAGGATTGAATGAGAAAAAACCTGTTGGATACTGGTTCCGCGTTAGGAGCAGGACAGATCCTGAAACCGGCGAATTACTGGGGGCGCGTTATGGAAAAATTATAGACGATGTCCGTTTTGGCTACGGTTATGGCCGAGATGGTTTTGAAGGGGGGATTGTTTTCAAATATATTTTGTCACCGGATGAGCAAAGGAGCATGGAGTACAATGCGGAAAACCTGTTCCCAAACGCAGACTGGAATCCACGGCGTAGGTCGATGGAATAAATGGGTTTGAAAATGAACCACCCTCCGGGGCGTAGGCCCCTCAGGGCCGGAGGCTGAGCACACTGATTTCCACTGATCTTGGGCTCTGGCTTACGGTTTCTTGGAATCCAGGAGGATGGGGCGGTCGTCGGGATGAAAATCGAGTGCTTTTTCCTTTCTCTGATTTTGTTGGGCACGCACCTCCCGGGCCGTTGGATGCGCCTCCCACATTGCCATGAAGGTTTCATGAAAATCCGGCTCGTTCGGGGGGGGCGGAGCCCGTTTGATGCGGGCTTCCACGTCCATTTCGACTTCGAAGGCGTGTACCAGAACCTGCACCTTCCCCTCTCCTCTATTGACGTATAAAATATCAAGAGAACCCATGATATCCATCTCCCCCTCCTCTCCTTTGATCAGGTATTCGAAGCTTTTTGAACCGTCGAAAGAGGATCCTCTGCCGGCCCCGCCACGCACATTGGCTCCAGCATTCAGGATGATCTGTCGTATTCCGTCCTCGAAATGGTTTTTGAAAGGATTCCACTCCGATCTCGGGAGTTCATACGTGAGCACCCAGCGGCCGTGCGCGACACCAAAAGGTCCGCCTGCACTACGAGTGGCTCTGCGTCCGATCGGATCTTCTGGCATCGCGACACTTTCGTTGGCGATCATTTCCTTGATGATTTTTTCGGGATCCAAGTTGCGAAGCGCACTGCCCGCCACATGACAGAAAAAGCCTCGCGGAAAATATTGTGCTGTCCCTGAACCAAAGGGAAAATCAGGAAAGTGATGTATAGAGAAATGATAGGGGTACGTTTATTCATCATGTGTCTGTGATAAGGCAAATTCAATTGTCGGCAAGGCAAAACCCCGCCCAAGGGCGCATCCCCGAATTGGTACAGGTCAGGCCGCCCAGAGAGATCTTAACTCGTTGTTTTGATGCCTGACTGCGATTTCGAGAAGGGCCGAAAACCCGGATGTGCTCCAAAATTGACCTCGCCGCTTAAATCGATTTTGGAATTGGGAGCATTGTGACTCCATGGAGCCACTGCCGATCGGGCATCCGGCGGCTGCGGATTTGGGATAATCCATATGTTCGGTATGTTTTTCAAAATACGCGGCGGTTTGGCGAATGGTTTCGCGCACCTTGGGCGGACGGGCCGCCGCATCGGCAACCAACTCGGAAAGGGTGCGAGAGAGAGTTGAGGCGGAACGGTGTTTGAGGTCATTGAGAATCTTCGCCGACCATTTGCCGGACTCCTCCTTGTTGTCAAAGAGCACCTCGCCAAGTGCGTGAATGTGTTCACTGGCGTGATAAAAATCAAGGGTTCCAGTGGCCACGGATCGGAAACGGTCCTCAAAAACATTCCATAGCCACACTGCGCCATCCATGATGACGTACACCCGTTTCGCCAGGGCCATTCCCAGGCGAACGGCCTCGTGATGGACCCGTTTCCCAAAGGTGAGAGGTTCGGTTTTCGCGGGAGTGGCCACGACATGTTTGCGAAGCAAGGCGGCGCGTTTTGGACTGAGTTGGGCTCGGTCCTTCAGGCAATAGATCACTGCGGATTTGATTTCGTACCAATGGACCGCCTCCCAGCCTTCGACAGGCTTTGTAAAACCCCACCCGCGCCCTCGGTGTCGGGCCTTCCAGCCATCCATCATAATGATGAGGGTGTCCTCCGGCCCCGCCGGATCTGCGCAGGTTCAGACTTCCTGATCTAGACGGGGTTTTGGGTGTAAAAACCGGAAAATGAT
>JAFIGC010000071.1 GCA_020831635.1 Verrucomicrobiota bacterium
AAACAATCACCCCCAAAGCCAGCCGGACATCCCATCCGGCTGGTTTTTTTTTAGCTGACAAACCCCACGGAAAAAAAGTGTGTCCCCTAGTGTGTCCCCTAGTTTGTCCCCTTTTGCCCATACTGAATCACCGTGTATCATTGTGCGCAATCGTCAGAAGCCATCAGCCAAAAAATGATATAAGCCCAATAATAAAGGCGTTTTCCGTGAAGAAAACGCCTTGAAAAATGGAGCGGCCAGCGAGAATCGAACTCGCGTGTCCTGCGTGGGAGGCAGGCGCATTACCACTATGCTATGGCCGCGCTTTGTATTAGGTTCTGTGCCGGAAAGTGATACGCCCTTTGGTCAGATCGTAGGGGGAAATCTCGACTTGCACCCGGTCGCCGGTGGTGATGCGGATGAAGTGTTTGCGCATCTTGCCACTGATGTGGGCAAGGATTTCGTGCCCGTTCTCCAATTGCACTTTGTACATGGTCGCGGGGAGTACTTGGTTGACGACGCCGTCAACTTGTATGAGATCCTGATCTTTTTTCGCTGGCATAGAATATGGGGTTTAACTTGTGAAAGGCAAGATACTTAGACATTATTTCCGCACTTTGCAAACCTTTCGTCACATTTTTGTGCGATTTCCGTGAATTTCCGGATTCCCCACGGTTATAGGTTGATTTCACGGAGGGAGTGGGCCAATAGGGAGGTATCCTTACAACCTATTCAGGCGATTATGAAAAGATTACTCAGCGAAACCATTGGCTACACGGCATCCGGCACCCACGCGGCGGAAAAAGATCCGACCCTCGTTCAATTCATCAACATCAAACTGGCAGCTTTGGACCTCCCGGTTTTCGGCGACGAGAAAACCTACCCTTTTTTGGAAATCGGCAAGTCCCTGCTGGCCACGTATCACGCCAAGGACCGCCTGCTGGGGCATCACTTATGCCCGGTGGACCAGTATGTGCATGAGTTTATCTGCAAATATTTCGAGGAAAACGGGGTCAACCCCAAGGGTCGCTGGCTCCCGTCCAAAACCTTTACCTTGGAACGTCACGGTCTCGCCCGCGCCCTCTCGCTGCCGGCGGACGGCGATGAATTTTCTTCGGACATCATCACCAGTTACCGCACCCGGCACGGGGTTCTGCACAATCCGAAGAGTGACCGGCGGACCACGAAGGGCGTTTTCCACGTTTGCGAGGGCGGTCTCCCGATTGCCTGGGATAAAAAAGCGGTGCCCGTGGCAACCTTTTCGCGCCTGCTCCATGCGGCCGTGAATCCGCCCGAGGCTTCCTTGGAACTGCCCTTCACCAGTTCACAGCCGGAAAAAGCCAAGACTTGGGTCAGCCTGCTGTTGCGTCCCCTGCTCTGCCCCGAGGTCCCCGGTGTTTCCGAGGAAAAACGGATCGAAGTCCGCTTTTTCGCGCCCGGCAGCATGGTGGCGAATTTGGATTTCGTGGAAAGCATCTTTGGCAACGCGGGCAATCCCCTGCTGCCGGAAAACGATGCCCGTCTGGATGTCGAGGGGTGGTCGGGTCACACGGGTTGCGTGATTCTGGCCCCGCACCTGATCACCTTGAAGAAAAAGGAACTCGGACTGCCGCATGTCAGTGAAGCCACGGAACGCCAGAAGCGCGATGGCATGTGCTGGGAGAAGGAAGACGAAGTGTATAACGACGGCACCGCCTTCAAGGTGACCTGCCGCGACGAACGCGGGGTGGTGGTGACGGTGATCGCCGACAACTATTTCGGTTACTGCAAAAAAGAGGTCAAAACCCAACTCAGCTATGCGGCCAATCTCTATGGTTTGGTGGAAGAAGAACATGCCGGGGGCGCCATCGCCTATCCGAGTTTCGACTTGGGCGAGGATTTTCGACTCAGCCAATTGCGCGGGGAAATGACCCATACCTTTGACGAAGTGCTCAAGCTCAACGGAGACCGGATGAACCGTCAGCCCGAAGGCCACGGGATCGACAAGCAGTATCCGGATATCATTTACATCCCCGAAACCGCCCATTTTGTCCTGCGCGAGCAATCCATTTCCTGGGAACGCAACGGGGAAAAACAGCAGATCAAACTCAAGCCCTGGGTCTCCTATGTGCTCCCCAACGGGTACAAGGTGCAAATGATCAACCCCTTTACCGGACAACGCTGGCGCCTGATCGGCACCAATCCCGAAGGCTTGCTCTGCCACAAACCCTGTACGGTCTCCGGCGGGGGGAAATCCGAGATTTCCAAGCCGATCACCGACGCCATGGTCACGGCGCCCGTGTTTACGCCGAATTTCCAGGAGGACATGGATTTGGTGGACAAAATTCTCAACAAGGATTTCAGCGACCGTTTCAAAACGCCCAAAGAACCCGGCAAACCCAGCCGCCCCATCCTCAGTGCGGAACGCTCCCTTGGATCGGTGATCCGCCTTTTGACCCCCAACCCGGAATACACCGAAGAATACAGCGCCTGGTTGAATGCCATACCCCAGCGGGTCAAGGACCTCATTTTGACCGTGAAGCGCTTTCACCGTCCCCATTGGGGCGACTCCTGGCGGGAGCGCTTCCATGTGGACATGATCAACGGTCTTCCCGGATTTGAATTGCGTTATCGCAAACGTCCGGTGATCGCCGGGTACGTTCGCCTGGGATATGCGGAAGACAATTCCTGGCGTCTGTTCAGTTTGCGCAAAGATTTCTGGCCGGCGGTGAAACTGCAGCGCGAGGATGACATCAGCGTTTCCGTGGTGGTCCCCGGCAAAAAAGTCTCCAATCTGCCCGCGGGCTTCAAATCCCATTCGTACAAGTTCATCGAAAACTGTGAGTTCCGTCTGTTCCAACGTCCCGACGACGCCATCATTCCCGGATACGACAAACACACGGAACGCGATTACGCGCGGGATGGCAATTTCTTTTCCAACTACGCCCCGCTCACCCGCGAAGACGTTCAGGAAATGGTCAACGACGTGATTCTTTTCCAACAGTACACCGAAGACATGCAGGATTCGATGCGATCCTTTCTCGCCGATACGGAAGGACCCAAGTTTTTCGTGTGCAACAGCCGTCCCCGCATGGTGGACGGTTCCCCGACCAAAAACCCCCGCTATCTGCAAAACCGTCCCGATTTGGGCCACGAACGGGACGAATATCTTGCGGAGCTGGGCACGCGTTTGCGGCGTAGACTCCCGGAGTCCGCCCCGGTCTACAACCCCGTGGCCGCCGTGCTGCCCGGACGCCGGAACAACCCGCCCCAGCCCGAACTCGGCATTCGTCCGCTGGCGGTCTACAATCCGATCCACTATCAGGAACTGCCCGAGCTGTTCATGGACTTCATCGCCAGCCTGACGGGCAAGTCCCCCTCCACCACCGGCGCCGGATCGGAAGGGGCGCTTACCAAAGGCCCCTTCAACATGCTACTGCCCGTGGTGGACCTCAACAACGCCTTGGTCAGCTATCTGCTCACCCAGAGCCATGGTTTCACCACCGCCGCCGGATATGTGGGCCACAAATACCGCGTCGACCACGACATCAGCCTGCTCATGCCGGAACTTTGGTGCCGCATGAGGGACAACGAACAGGATCCGGCTTGGCTGATCGAAAACGGGTATCTGGAGAAACTCGAGGATTTCGAGCACGACGGCAAGCCGGTTTTGGCCAGCCGCCTGGGCTATCGCATCACCGAAAATTTTGCCCGCAGCATATTCGGACGCGTGTTCAGTCATCCCGATTTGGTGCTGACAGAAGAAATGCTGAAACCCGAATTGCAAAGTTTGGAATATTTTGTGGACGGCATCTCCAACATCGTGGAAGCGCAAAGAAAAGCCGCCCACAATTATTTCGAGGATGGCGGCATCGACTTGGCCATTCCTCCCTTGAAAGCCCTGCTGCACATCATGGCCCACGGGGATTATGAAGGCAAAACCCTGGACGACCCCGAAATCAGAGGCATGTTCACGCTCGAAGCCACTCTGGAAAGCGATTGGTACAAAGCGCGGCTGGAAAAACGCCATGGCTTGGAAAAGGATCGCCTGAAACTCCTGATCCACTCACTGGAAGGCATGGAGAAAACCCAAAACGGGTTTGAAGACGACCGATTGGAAGTCACCAAGAAAATCAGCAACCTACGCAATCAACTGGCCAAGCTGGAAAAAGATCCGGCGGCGGCCATTGGCGAACTGCACGGCACCATTGGCGCCTAAGGGTGACGAACCGAGAAAGGAGAAACGAGCAGATGGAAAAGACCCAAACATACGACGCCCTACCCACCGACTGGTTTCGACGCTGCGGCAACAGCGGACTCATGCTGCCCGCGGTGAGTCTGGGATGCTGGCACAACTTTGGAGATTTTCAACACGCATCCCTCCGGGCCGAAAGCGAAGTGGCCCACCACCGGAACTGCCGCGACATTTTGTGTGCCGCCTTTGATCGGGGCATTACCCATTTCGACCTGGCCAACAATTACGGTCCCCCGCCCGGAAGCGCGGAGTCCAGGGTCGGACGCATCCTGAAACAGGAATTCACCGAACTGCGGGACGAACTGGTGATCAGCTCAAAGGCCGGGTATCGCATGTGGGAAGGCCCTTATGGCGAAGGGGGCGGACGAAAGCACCTGATCGCCTCCTGCGATCAATCCCTCAAACGGCTGCAACTGGAGTACGTGGACATCTTTTATTCACACCGTTTCGATCCCCACACGCCGCTGGAAGAAACCATGACGGCCTTGGATCACCTGGTGCGAACCGGCAAAGCCTTGTATGTCGGACTCTCCAACTACACGCCGGAGCAAACCGAACGCGCGGTCCGAATTTGTCTCGAAAATCATCTCGCGGTTCCCGTCATTCACCAACCCAAATACAACCTGATTGACCGCAAGGTCGAAAATGCGGGGCTTTTTGAAATTTTGAGTGCCCATGGAATGGGATCGATTTGCTTCTCCCCGTTACAGGGCGGACTGCTGGCCGGAAAATACCTGAAAGGCATTCCCAAGGATTCCCGAAAAGCGGTGCAGGGAAAATCAGGCGACCCGTGGCTCACCGAAGAAAACCTGGCCAAACTTCAGACTTTGAAATCCCTGGCCGAGGAATGCGGAAGAACCCTGTCACAGCTCGTGCTCTGTTGGGCCATACGCAAAGGAGCCTGCACCTCGGCGCTCATCGGTGCCAGCCGTCCCGAGCAAATCCACGAAGCCGCCGCGCTGTTGGAGGTTCCCCTGCCCTCGGACGGGGTCTGGGAAAAGATGATGGATCTCTTTTCCCAGGGGTAGGGTTGAAACGATGAAATCCATCATGCGTCATGCGGCCATTGGATTTCTGGTCTTGGGTCTGGCCGGCTTCGGAAGCACAGGCCTGGGCCCGCCCGAGGATTGGGATCCGTCAACCCAACTCTGGCGGCATGCACAACAGCCCATGCCCATCCGACAGGTGCTATACGCCCAACGAAATGTCATCTGGCCGGCGGGAGCTGTCTGTCTGGGTCTCTCTGCAGTCCTTGGCTGGCTCGGCAAAGAAAAGGAATAATGGTGGATATGAGGAGCGAAAGAAGTATAGTCTAAAATGTATGATGAAAAATCCACCAGGAGCGCCCCGATGAAAAATGTTCAAGAAATCGCCAACCAACATGCGCCGAGTGGAAAACACTTATCCGTAGAGGAACGCCAGGCCGCGGGCAAAGCCCTGCGGAAGCAGGTCCCCCATGACGCGCATGGCGAGTGGAAGCCCGCGGACGACCGCGCCGATCCCGTCGCGCTCCTCGAAATCTCCAACCGGGGGCGCATCCCCGACCTGGTACCGGTCCGTCACCATCGGATGCTGGAATCACCCTTCACCTTTTATCGCGGCTCGGCACTGGCCATGGCCGCCGATCTGGCCCAAACCCCCGTCACCGGCATTCAGGTGCAGGCCTGTGGAGACGCCCATCTGATGAATTTTGGCGGATTCGCCTCCCCGGAACGGACCTTGATTTTTGACCTGAATGATTTTGACGAAACCCTGCCCGGCCCCTGGGAATGGGACCTGAAACGTCTGGTGACCAGCATTTACATTGCGGGGGAAGACTTGGAGCTGAAGGAGGATGCCATTGACGACGCCGTCCGGGCCACGGCGGAATCCTATCGCCAGGCCATCCGGGATTACGGCGGCATGAGGGCCCTGGATGTGTGGTATTCCCAAATTCAGGCAGACACGCTGCTTGAATACGCCCCGGACAAAACCACTGAAAAGGCGTGGAAACGCATGACCTCCCGCGCGGAGGACCGAACCGGCGCGGATGCCTTTCTGAAGCAGACCGAAGAGGTGAACGGGAAACGTCGTCTGATCGATCAACCGCCTCAGCTCAATCACCCCCCCGAGGCGGAAGCCTACTTTGCCAAAATCAAAAACATCTATGAGAAATACGTAACCACCCTGCGGGACGAGTACCAATTTTTGTTGCAACGCTATCGCCTGGTGGACGCGTCGTTGAAGGTGGTGGGCGTGGGCAGTGTCGGCACCCATTGCGGGGTGGCACTGCTGATGGCGGACGATGACGATCCGCTGATGCTGCAGTTCAAAGAAGCCCGACCCTCCGTGTTGGAACCCTACGTCGAACATCCCCCGATCACCCACCAGGGTCGGCGGGTGGTGCATGGGCAACGACTGATGCAGGCCGCCAGCGACATCTTCCTGGGCTGGACGAGTGACGAGGCCGGACAGGATTACTATTTCCGCCAACTTTGGGATAAGAAAACCTCGATCAATCTGAAGGGTTTCTCGGCCAAGGGGCTGATGGCCTACGGCAATATTTGCAGTCGCGCCTTGGCCCGGGCCCACGCCTGCTCCGGCAACCCGGCCATGATTGGCGGCTATCTCGGATCAGACAACGGGTTTGACAAAGCGTTGACGAAATTTGCCAGGGCGTATGCGAAGCAAAACAAGTCGGACTACACGGCGATGATGGCCGCCGTAAAAGAGGGACGGATTGAAGTGAAACCGGGGTGAGACAAGTCCGTCCGCGTCCCATCCGTGTGTGGAGCAAGGAGCGCGGCGAAGCCGCTTTGGAGTGCGTGTAGCGAGCACCGCGAAGCTACCGCTTTTCCCCCTGCAAAGTGAAAAGGCCCGTCATGCGGCAAGGGCTCTGCAAAGCGGTAGCTTCGTTGCACTCGCTACCGCACGCCAAAGACGCTTCGCGTCGCACATCCAGCGCACACGTCAGTAAATATGGAAGTGATCGGCAATCTACGCCTCAACCAATTGCTTGGCGCGGGCCACGTCTTCGGGGTCTTTGTCGTGGTCGGTGAGTTTCACGGACACCACCTTGGAGATTCCCTTGCGCTGTTGGGTCACCCCGTACAACACGTCGGCGGCGGCGATGGTTTTCTGGTTGTGGGTGATGACGATGAACTGCGATTTTTTCAGGAAGGCCTGCACCACCCCGACAAAACGGCCGATGTTGGCGTCGTCCAAGGCCGCGTCCAATTCGTCCAGCACGCAGAAGGGACTGGGTTTGACCATGTAGAGGGCGAACAGCAAGGCCACGGCGGTCATGGTGCGCTCTCCACCTGAAAGCAGGCTGATGACCTGGGGCTTTTTGCCGGGCGGTTTGGCGACGATGTCGATGCCGGACTCCAGCACGTCCCCGTTGTCCACCAACTCCAAATACGCTTCCCCGCCGCCGAAGAGCTGACGGAACATGCCTTTGAAGTTTTCGTTTACCTGGCGGAAGGTTTCGTTGAACATTTCCGTGGAAGTCTGATTGAGCTTCTGAATGGTGTCGAGCAACTGCTGCTTGGACTGCAAAAGGTCCTCCTGCTGGGCCATGAGGAACTGATACCGGTCTTCCTGTTCCTGGAATTCCTCGATGGCCACCATGTTCACGGGACCCATTTGCTCCAGTTTGGTTTTCATTTCCTCGACATGGACTTCCAACACATCCCAGGGGGGCGCTTCTCCGTCCGGCCATTCCGGCTCTTCCGCCTTTTGCACGTCGCCGAGGCTGATGTGATAACTTTCGGTGACCCGCTGCACCAAATTCTCCATGCGCACCCGGCGTTCGGCCAAATCCACGTCCATTTTGCCATGCGTGGCCTGCAAACCCTCGATTTTCCGCCGCTGCTCCCGCAAGCCCTGTTCCAAGGTCTGTACCCGTTCCCCACGCTCCTGACGATCCGCGCGCGACTGGTCCAAAATTTCGGTTTTTTCCGCCAAAGTGGCCTCCAAAGGGCCAATTTTCGCCTGGGCGGCCCGGATGGTTTCGTCCAACTTCAACACCCGCTGCTCGTAGGTGTTCACTCCTTCGCTGCGTTCTTTGATGGTCAGCTCAAACTCGCGGATGCGTTCGCCGAGGTTGTGGCGTTGACGTTCCAGCAACTCCACCTTTTGTTTGTGCTCGGCAAAGCGGATGCGATGATCGGTGGCCACCTGCTGGGATTCGTTGCGCCGCGCCTCCGCCTCGTCAAAGGCCTTGGCGGCGGTTTCAATCGCATCCCGCAAGGCCTCGTGCTCGGCGCGCGCGGTTTCGAGGGACTCCACGAGCTTGGCGCGTTCGGCGTCGGAGGCCCCGTGGGTTTCGTCGAGCACCTTCAACTGATTTTGCACCTTCTGCAACCGCTCCTTGCCCTGAGTCCATTCGCGGGTGACGTTTTTGAGTTCGGCTTCCCGTCCGGCCATGTCCCGGCTGAGTCCCTGCACGGCTTCACGCGCGGCCCGAATGGCCTCCTGCAGTTTGGATTCCTCGCCCTGGGCGGCTTCAATCACCTCCCGCAACGCCTGGGCCTCGGTGGATTTGCCTTGCAAGGCGGCTTCGGTTTCGGAAATCCGCGCCTGCAGGGCCAAAGGATTGCCCAGATCCTGATCGGCGGCATAACATTCCATCAAACCGTCGCCCCGCAGCAAATGTCCGGCGGCGCTCACAAAGGTTTGTCCCGGCCCCGGCAGACCCGCCCCGCGCAGATCCTCCACCAAAAACACCCCGGACAGCAAGCGGTCCACCAGCGGATTCAAAGCCGCCTTGCACTTCACCTTGTCCCGCAAACGTACGCCGGGACCGTCCACCGCCGCCGGAGCCTCGGGACCGTTCACGGCAAGAATGCGGGCGGCGCCGGCCTTGGCATTCACCAAGGCCTCGAGAATCTCCGGCAACGCGGAAGTATCCTGCACGACCACCGCGTCCATCCAGCAGCGCAAAATCGACTCCAAAGCCGTTTGCGCCTCTTTGTCGGCACGCACATGCTTGGCCAGGGCTCCCACCACCCCGGATCGATCCAGTCCGGCAATGGTTTCCTTGCCCAACAGGGTGCGGGCGCCGGAAGGGAAATCCTCTTTTTCCGCCTCTTGGGCCTGCAAAACGTCCAGCTTGGCTTTCAACCCGGCCACGGCCTGATCGAGTTCGTTGAGTTCGCGGCGACGGGTGCGGATGGATTCCCCCTGATCCTGCTGCTGTTCGGTCAGTTGCGCGAGCTTGGTCTTGGCCGCCGTTTCTTTTTCCGCCAGCGTTTTCAACGTCGTTTCCAAGTCCCGAACCCGCGTTTCCCGCTCCCCGGAGCCGTTTTCAAGCTCATTGGCTTCTTCCCGCAGGCGTTCTTGCTGCACCAAGCGCCCCCGTTCCCGCTGATCAAAATCGCGGATCTGTCCCTGGAGTTTGTTTTGCGACTGCTCCAATGCCAAGGCCCGTCCGCGACGCTCCTGCAAAACCCGCCGATGCTCCTGGGCCTCGCGCTCCAGGGTCCGCACCTCTTCCTGTCGGGCATTCAACCCGGTTTCGGCCTCTTCGCGAAGCGCCATCGCTTCCTTCAACTGCTCCGCGATTTCTTCCAAGCCGCTGCGATGCTGATCAATTCGCGCCCTCGCTTCCTCCGCGTCCCGGCTGTCCCTGGACGCATAGGCCTTCATTTCCTCGATGCGCTCGCGGTTCACTTTCACCGACTGTTTGGCCTGATTCAACTCATTGCGCAGCGCCACCACCGACTCCATCACGTCCGCGATTTCCTTGTCCGCCCGCTCCAAATCCGCGCGGGCCGCCGTGACCTCCTCCTCGCCGCTTTCCACCGCCGCCCGGGCCGCGGTCATTTCCTTTTCCATGTTGTAGGCCTTCACCTCCAACTCGCCAATCCGTTCCCGCATGATTTCCAGCTTGTGACGGGCCAACCACAAATCCCGACCCCGCAAACTGTCCTGAATCTCCTTGTACCGCTTCGCCTTCCCGGCCTGACGCTGCAACGAGATCATCCGCCGCTTCACCTCGCGGATCACGTCGTCCAAACGCTGCAAATTCTGTTCGGTGTGGTCCAACTTCCGCAGGGCGTCATTGCGGTCGTTCTTGTATTTGGTGATGCCGCTGGCCTCCTCGAACACCACCCGACGATCCTCGGGACGAGAACTCAAAATCTGGTCGATCTTGCCCTGTTCCAAAATCGAATAACTGTTGCGCCCCACCCCCGTGTCCATGAACATCCGCTGAATATCCTTCAAGCGACAGTTTTGCTTGTTGAGCAGGTACTGGCTCTCGCCACTGCGGAACAGCCGACGCGTCAGGGTCACCTCATGGTACTCCATCTTCAGCGCCTCCTCGCAATCCGCGAGCGTCAGGGTCACCTCCGCGAAATTGGTGGGCTTCACGCCATCGGCGCCATTGAAAATCACGTCCAGCATTTTACCGCCCCGCAGCGCCTTGGCGCTTTGCTCGCCCAGCACCCAGCGGATCGCGTCGGCAATATTGCTTTTGCCGCAACCATTGGGACCCACCACGGCGGTCATCCCCGGCTCGAAACTCATCACCGTGCGTTCCGCGAAACTTTTAAATCCTAGAAATTCAACTTTTTTCAAGTACATGCTTTTCCGCCTCGATTCTTGTGGGTACTGCACTATGCTTACACCTGAATCCGTGAGAGATTTGCTGTGAATCCGCACAATCTCATGGGCTGCAAGGGATTGTCTGGAACACTCTACAGACCGCAAGGGTATGCCTCGGTTCCAGACAATCCCTTTCGCTCCATGATCTTGCACGCCTTCTTTGCAAATCTCTCACGGATTCAGTTACAGACTATGGAAGATCAAAAAACACATTATCATGGGGACACCCCATTAGACAACACAATATCTTGTGGTTTTACAATTTTTTTGGACAGCGATAACCTATGAATACCCAAAGGCTTACGGACTTATTAACAGACTTGATCCGGGTTCCCTCCGTGAATCCGGCCCACAATCCCCTCCCGGAGCACGCCTGCGAACGCCGCATGGCCGATGCACTGACCCCGCTTTTGCAGGCCCGCGGCTTCTCCGTGGAACGCCTCGAACTCTACGGCCCCGACCGCCCCGCCCTCATTGCCAGCGCCGGCGCCGACGACGCCCCCCGCAGTTTCATGTTCGAAATCCATCTGGATACCGTAGGCGTGGGACACATGACCATCCCTCCTTTTGAAGGCAACCTCTCCGGCGGACGCCTCTACGGACGCGGTGCCTGCGACATGAAAGGCAGCACCGCCGCCCTCCTGCACGCCCTCACCCCCGAACGGGTTCGGGCCATCACCGACAGGGGCATCAAACTCCTTTTCGTCGGCGCACCCGACGAAGAATGCGGCACCAAAGGCGCCACCACCCTGGCCCAACGAGGTCTGCGCGCCGATCAGGCCATGATTTTGGAACCCACCCGCTGCGTCCCCGTGGTCGCCCACAAGGGCGCCAACTGGTACGACGTCGTCCTCAAAGGACGCTCCGGACACGGCAGCCAACCCGAATCCGGCGTCAGCACCAACGAAGCCCTGGCCCGCCTCCTCCCCGAAATCCTCCGGGCCCACAAATCCCTGCAACAAATGCACGCGCATCCGCTTTTGGGACAATCCACCCTAAACATTGGCCAGGTGCGCGGCGGGGTCACCTACAACATCATTCCCGACCATACCGTCGTCCAACTCGACCGCCGCGTGATCCCCACCGAAAAACCCGAACTCTTCGAGCAGGCCGTCCGCCATATACTCGACGAAATGGTGCGCGAGAAGCGCATTGTCTCCGGCGAATGCATCCGCAATCAAACCAACCCCGCTTTTTTCACGCCTCCCGAATCCGAACTGCCGCAAACCCTGCTCAATGCCATCGAAGCCGTCACCGGCCTCCGCCCCAAATGCGAAGGCACCTCTTGGATGAGCGACGCCGCCCCCCTTAGCCAAGTTTGCGGCCAAACCGTCGTCTTCGGACCCGGGGACATCGCCCAAGCCCACACCGCCGACGAATACATCGAAGTCGAGGATCTGGTGCGCGGCGCGGAAATTTTGGCCCGGTTTTTGGACCAGATCGGGACATGAAGGGCCGGACGCGAAGCGTCTTTGGAGTGCGGCAGCGTCGGGAGGAACGACCAGAGCTGCCGCTTTGGGGCTTTGGGGTGGGACGTTGGTTGTTGACTGATGGGAGAAATTCACATGGACATCCCAACGGGATGATACCCGTCAGCCAGGGGCATCGCCCCTGGTCGCGTGCCCACACATACACACGCACCCCAACGGGGTGCAACTCTTCCCTGGGAAAGAGTTGCATCCCTTCAGGATGCGTGAAATCTCGAGGCGCCAAAACCAGGGGCGATGCCCCTGGCTGTCGAGTTTCATCCCGTTGGGATGATTTCGCCCCATCGACAAAGTTTTGGACAAAGTTCAAGACAAAGCTTGAGACAAAGTTTGGGACAATGGTAAAGGCAAAGGCATCCCCCCTTACCCCCTGCCGATGCGGAAATCGGCGCTCCAGTCCCCGTCTCCCCCTCGGCATTCGTTCAAAGTTCGATGTTGGACGTTCGATGTTGACCCCCCGCCGATGCGGAGATCGGCGCTCCTGTCCCTCCCCCCCCGAAAGCGCAAAAGGCGACGCATTCGAGTGCGGAATGCGGAGTGCGGAGTGACGAGTTATACATTATCCATTATCCCTTATCCCTTATCCCTTATCCGCGGCGCAGCCGCCTTTTCGCCAAAAAAGCATGTCATGGTCGTGAACCCAAACCACAATTTCAACGTTATATAAAATATGACTGAACAAAACCGCGCCAACACTGTAGTTTCATCCGGCATGAACATTCTCCATCAGATCCAACAAACCTTTTCCGTCCCCCTGCAATACCCCGTCCTCTTCACCCGGAAGGCCTTTTCCGGTGACAATGAGATCCTGGAACAAGTCCTCGCCTCCCCGGACCGCGAACGGCGTCGGGTCATGGTCTATGTGGACAGCGGCGTCGACCGGGCTTTCCCCGAACTGACCGGGGACATCGCCCTATGGTTCGCCGCCCGCGCGGATCGCCTCGACCTGGTCTGCGAACCGGAAGTCATCACCGGCGGCGAAGGCATCAAAAACGACTACCGCTGCGTCATGAGCCTGGTGGACAAACTGCTGGAATATCATCTCTGTCGTCACAGCATGGTCGTGGTCATTGGCGGCGGCGCGGTGCTGGACGCCGCCGGCTTCGCGGTCTCGCTCGTACACCGCGGACTTCGCCTGGTGCGCATGCCCTCCACCACCCTCGCCCAAAACGACGCCGGCATCGGCGTCAAAAACGGCATGAACCTCCACGGCGGCAAAAACACCGTCGGCGTCTTTGCCGCCCCCCACGCCGTGGTCAACGACCTGTCCCTGCTCGATGGACTCTCCGACACCGACTGGCGCGCGGGCATTTCCGAAGCCTTCAAAGTCGCCATGATCAAAGACGCCGCCTTTTTCCACGAACTCTGCGACCTGGCCCCCGCCCTCGGCCAACGGGATGAACAGGCCATGGAACGCCTCGTCATCCGCTGCGCCGAACTCCACCTCCACCACATCGCCACCAGCGGCGACCCCTTCGAACTCGGCTCCGCCCGCCCCCTGGACTTCGGACACTGGTCCGCCCACAAACTCGAAAGCCTTTCCAATTATCGCATCGGACACGGTCACGCCGTCGCCATCGGCCTCGCCATCGACACCCTTTACGCCGCCCGCATCGGCTGGCTGCCCCCCCAAACCGCCGAAACCGTCATCGAGGCCCTGCACACCTGCGGATTCGACCTCCACGTCCCGGAACTCCAACTCAAATTGGGCGACGGACGCCCCGCGATCCTCCAAGGTCTCGACGAATTCCGCGAACACCTCGGCGGCCAACTCACCCTCTCCCTCCCCCATCCCATCGGCCAAACCGGAGAAATCCACGAAGTGGACGAAACCCTGATGACGGAATGCTTGAACCTGCCCCAACGCAACACCGCGCAAAGTAAAAACTAACCATGCGCCTCCACCCACAACAAACAACCGGCAACCCACAACAAGCAACAAGCAACCCACAACCAGCAACCCACTTCTCCTATTGCCTCAACGTCCATCCGGGTGAATCCCTCTCCGAAGTCCGCCACGCCATCGCCACCCATGTGCTCGCCATTCAAAAGGGCCTGTCCCCTTTTCAGACTTCCACGGAGCCCAATCCTCCCTTTGGCCTCGGCCTGCGCATCGCGAAACATGCCGCCGATGAATTGAAAGCCCCCGGCGCGCTCGAATCCTTTCGCGAATTGCTGCAAAGCCTCAACCTGTACGCCTTCACCCTCAACGGCTTCCCCTACGGCGCCTTTCATCAAACCCGTGTCAAAGAAAACGTCTACGCCCCCGATTGGCGACGGCCCGAACGCTTTCACTACACCCGCGACCTCTTCGACCTCCTCGCCAAACTCCTGCCCGCCGACACCGCCGGCTCCGTCAGCACCGTCCCCCTATCCTATGGCGCCTGGACCCTTTCCGACGCCGACCGCGCCGTCATGCGCAAACATTTTTGCGACCTCGCCCTGCATTTGTCCCGAATCGAAGCGGAAACGGGCAAACTGCTGCATATCGGCCTCGAACCCGAACCCGACTGCACCCTGGAGACCACCCCCCAAACCGTGCAATGGTTCAACGACGACTTGTTCGCCCAAGGCAGTGCCGAACTCAGCCAATCCGCCGGCATCCCCAAAACCGACGCCGAAAGACTTTTGCGTCGCCATATCGGGGTTTGTTTCGACACCTGTCACGTGGCCATGCAATTCGAAGACCCCGCCGCATCCATGCGAACCCTCGTCCGCGAAGGCATCCGCATTTCCAAAGTGCAAGTCAGCGCCGCATTGGAGACGGACGCCGCCCGCATTTCCCCCGAGGCCTTGTCTGCCTTTGATGATGGCGTGTACCTGCATCAAATGAAATCCAGCAAGGGCAAAGCCTGGCCCGACATTCCCGAGTGGCGCGATGCCCCCGCCCCCAACGCCGGTACCCTGCGCATCCATTGCCACGTCCCCCTGCATTGGCCCGGAGACGACCTTCTCGGCAGCACCCGCCACACCCTGACTCCCGCATTCCGAGATGCCCTGCGGGAAAGCGGCTGCGATCACATCGAAGTCGAAACCTACACCTTCAACGTCCTGCCCGCCGCCCTCCGCAGCGGCAACGTCGAACAGGACATGATTCAAGAATGCATCTGGACTTTGCGGAACCTTTTGTAAAATCGGAATCGAGCGCGGTATGCCGCGCCTACCAATTGGATACGAAAATTCTTTCCATAGGTCCATGATTACATATAAGCGACTTTATGAACCCTATACCTCTCAGAATTGCGATTGTTGGCGGCGGCAGCGTGGGCGAGCACTTCCTCCGTGATTTCGGGCCCGTGCCCGCGTATGAAATTGTCGGCATCATCACCCGCTCCACCGCCCGGCAGCGGGAATTGGCGGAAAAATATTGCGTCCCCGCTTTCGGGACCTTGGACGAACTCCTGAAACTGGAAGGCGCCCCGGACGTCGTCTGCGTGGTCAATGCCAACCACGACCACCGCGAATCCACCCTCGAAGCCCTGGCCGCCGGCTCCCACGTCTATCTGGAAAAACCCATGGCCCCCACCCTGACGGAATGCCGGGAAATCGTGGAGGCGGAAGCGGTCGCCAACGGCTCCGTGCAGGTCGGTTTCGAATATATTCACGGCACCATGACCCACCGCCTCAAATCCCTGATCGGCGAAGGCTATTTCGGAGCCGTGCAGTGGATCTCCATGCTCGACTCCCGCGGACATTGGTGGGCGCAATCCCCGCACGGCTCCCTGGAGGAAATCTGGAAACTGGACCGCAAACGCGGCGGCGGCCTGATTTTCCACTGCGGCATTCACCAGCTTGATCTCATCCGCCACTACGCGGGCAACATCGAAACCGTCCAGGCCTTCCGTCCCGCGCAAAATCCGCTTTCCTTTTATCCGGACGACGTGCCCGCCAACGTGACCCTCATGCTCACCACCGACCAAGGCGTCACCGTGAATTTCCAAGTGATGCATGACCGCGCCGCGACCTGGTACCGGGAAAAGAACTACCGGCCCGATTACGTGCACGCCCCCGGACACGAGTTCAACATCTCAGTCATCGGCACCGAAGGCTCCTGCGACATGCGGATCTACAAGGAGGAACTGCACCTCTTCAAACTCGACGCCGAGCGCAAGGAAAACCGCTTCGACCGCACCGAGTGCTTCAAGCCCAACCCGCACGACAAATCCCACCACGACATGACCGGTCTGCTGGACCGCTTCCTTGCCAATGTCGCCGCCGGCGGCGGGGCCATCGATCCGGTTGCGGGCGCCTACGAAACCATGCGGGCCGCCCATGCCGCCGAAGAAGCCATCCGCCGCCCCGGAGAAATCCTCAAACTCTCCGATTTTGCCTGAAGACCCAACCATGAACGCCCCGCCGCCGCTTTCCGAGCTTCGGAAACGTTTTCCGGAAGCTTTCCGAGTGTCGGAAACCCTGAATTCTGCGGGTTTTCAAGCCCTTTTCGCGGGCGGATGCGTACGCGACTGGATTTTGGGACGGGACGCCAAGGACATCGACATCGCGTCCGACGCCAACCCCGACGAGGTGGAGGCATTGTTCCCCCGCACCCACGCCATCGGCAAATCTTTTGGAGTCATCCAGGTCATGGAGGGCGAAGCGCTTTTCGAAGTGGCCACGTTTCGACGGGACCTCGACCAAACCGACGGACGCCGTCCCGGACGCATCGAACCCAGCACCCCGCCGGAGGATGCCCAACGCCGCGATTTCACCCTCAACGGACTTTTTTTGGATCCGATTTCCGGCGAGGTGATTGATTATGTGGGCGGGCTTGAAGATTTGGCCGCAAAACGCATCCGCGCCATTGGCGATCCGCGCGAACGCTTTCGGGAGGATCACCTGCGCATGTTGCGGGCGGCGCGGTTTGCGGCGGTGCTCGGCTTTGAAATCGAAGCCCACACCCGGACGGCCATTCGCGAACGCGCCCCCGATTTGCAACGCATTAGCGTGGAGCGCATCCGCACCGAATTCGTGCGCATGCTCACGGAATCGCCGCGGCCCGGGGACGCGGTGGCGTTGTTGGACGATTGCAAATTGCTCGAGCAAATTTTGCCGGAATTTTTGGACCTGCGCGGCTGCACCCAACCCCCCGAATTCCACCCCGAGGGAGATGTTTGGGTCCACACTCTCATGATGCTCAACGAACTGAAGAACCCCTCCCCGGCCTTGGCCCTGGGGGTGTTGCTCCACGACATCGGCAAACCCGCCACCCGCAGCGAGGAAAATGATCGCATCCGCTTTACCGGACATGCGCAGGTCGGGGCGGAAATGGCGGAGACCTGGATGCGGAAAATGAAGTTCAGCAAAGCCATGCGCGAGCAAGTCACGGGAATGGTCGACCGTCACATGAACTTCATGAACGTCACCAAAATGCGCAAAGCCGGCCTGCGCCGCATGGTGGGGCGTCCGCATTTCGAAGACGAACTGGAGCTGCACCGCATCGACTGCCTGTGCAGCAACGGCATTACCGCCAGCCACGAATTGTTGACCCAAGCCAAAGCGGAATACGAAGCCGAGGCGGCCCTGCCGGAACCTTGGATCACCGGAAAAGACCTCATGGCGTTGGGCATCGAACAAGGTCCGGGAATCGGCAAATGGAAACAACGCGCCTACGACGAACAGCTCGAAGGACGTCACCCCGACAAAGCCGCGTTGCTGGGTTGGGTGAAGGAAGGGATAAGGGATAAGGGATAAGGGGATATGGGATATGGGATATGGGATATGGGATATGGGATATGGGACTAGGGGTTCCGGTTTTCGTGCGGCCCTCCGGGACGCTCAATCTATTCTTGCTATACCCGGGGTGAGCCGCGGAGGGTCGTGGAATGCCCCTCGCGGCTTCACCCCGGGCTACGTCCGTTTGCCCCTCCGGGGCATTTTTAGGGGGCCGCACGAAAAACGGGGCGATAAGATCATGGTTATGTTTTCCCCAAACCTCCGAATCACTTGAAAGCCATTTCGAAGGACACATCCCGGTATTTTCGATGTGGAATTGCATAACTCTAGAGCCCCGCGAGCTTGTCTCGCGGGTGAAAGGCACCTGAGGCTAGAATGGGAAGGCCTTGAAAAGAAAGAGCCCCGCGCCCTTGCGGCGCGGGTGAACGGCACTCGCGGCTTCCATGGCTGGGGGAAGATGTTCGAATTGTCTTTCAACATCATCAAATATTTATAGGGTTTACCGCATGAGCACGCAAAAATTTTGGATAATATTGTCAGGAATTCTCCTTGCTTCCAGGGTCCTCGCGGCAGGATATTTTGAGACGTATCAGGGCGTGAAGACTGAAAATATCGAGCCGACAAAACATTACAACAGCTTGGAAAACTTGCGGAACAACATTGCCGCGGACGAGGAAGGGCAAAAAATACTCGAGTATTTTCACGCTTTGAACATCACTTTCCTTCCCCGTAGAGGTCAAAAGGAAAAAGAAAACCTAGAGGTTGAATTGCGGGTATGGTATCCTTTCATGAGCACTTTTCCGGGTCATAATCCCCCTGCGGTCGAGGTGTATATCGATGAAAAACGCGTGGCCTTTCAAGTCCTCAATGAAATTCCGAGAATCGGAAAAACCTGGGCAGCGGCGGATAGGGGGAATCGATATCTGTACGTACAGGCCAGATACAGGTTCCGCGAGGCAAGGGGCATCCATGTATACAAATTCAATCCTGAAAGTTTTGCATTCGATCACCAAGGGGTGGTTTTTACAGAAGAAGAATTGCAAAGGGAAGTGGAGTACATGGAAAATTTGAAAGAAAGACTATTCGGGCCCAATTGGCAAAACAGCCGGAAGGACAAGGAAGCCGCGGAGGAATCCACTGAAGTCAAAGACCGCTCAGTCGCCGGAGGACCATTGCGGAAGGATGCCGCGCTCGATGTAGACGGGGCGGGCAATGGCGCGGAGGACGGGGAGGCGCCAGCCGAACATAAGCCCGGCGACCACACAGGCGAGTCCGCCCAATAAATTGGGTCAAAAGTCTTGACAAAACGTAGCATTTCGCTACATTCTGCTACATGAGCACCGTCATAAGAATATCCAGTGATTTAGCCCAAGAAGCGAAAACAAGAAGTTCGGCAGAGAAGCGGTCCATGACAAGCCAAGTGGAATATTGGGCGCGCATCGGCAAAATTGCCGAAGATAATCCGGAACTTCCTTTTTCTTTCATCAAAGAAATTCTCATTGCGCAAGAAGAATCCAAGTGCGTAAAGGAAGCGTATGTCTTTGGATAGAGAGATCCTGGCAAGTCCTCTTTTTGGCAGAAAAGCAAAGAAATTGCAGAAAGTCGAGAAGAGGCAACTGGACGAAGAGGTGAAAAGGATTTTAGAGAATCCTGAAATTGGACAGGAAAAAAAGGGCGATCTTCAAGGCGTTAGGGTTCACAAATATAAAATGAACAATCAACAGATGCTTCTGGCCTATCAAGTGTTCGAAAATGAAATTTTGCTCCTCACCTTCGGTTCCCACGAAAACTATTACCGAGACTTGAAGAAATACATAAAATAAGACCTTTCAATCCCCAGAGGACCATTGCGGAAGGATGCCGCGCTCAATGTAAACGGGGCGGGCAATGGCGCGGAGGACGGGGAGGCGCCAGCCGAACATCAGCCCGGCGACCACACAGGCGAGTCCACCCAATAGGACGGTGTACGGAGCGCCGATATAGGTGGCGAGTTTTCCGGAAATGATCGATCCGAGGGGCATGGCCCCCATGAAGGTCATGCCGAAAAAGCTCATCACCCGCCCGCGGGTGGCGTCTTCCACCAAGGTCTGAATGATGGTGTTGGTTCCGGCCATGGCCACCATGGAGGCGGCCCCCGCCAGGGTGAGCAGCAGCAGGGAAAGCCACAGCCAGGTGGACAGGGCGAACAGCGCCAAGGAAAGTCCAAAGAGGATGGTGGATAGGGCGATGACCTTGCCCAGTCCCAATACGGTGTCGCGAGAGGCCAGATAAAGCGCCCCCAAGAACGCCCCCAGTCCACCGGCGGACATCAACAGGCTGTAGGTGCGTTCGTTCCCTTGCAACACCCGGTCGGCAATCACGGGCAAAAGACTGGAATAGGGAATGCCGAGGAGGGCAATGGTGCCGATAAGCAACATGAGAGCCCGCATGGGACGAAACCCGAAGGCATGAACGAAGCCTTCTTTCATGTCATGCAGGAGGTGCTTGCGGGTGTGCGGTTTCGGTTTGGGAGTGAGCCGCAAGGCCAGGAGCGAACTGATGACGGCAAAGTAGCTGAGTCCGTCCAGTAGAAAACATATCCCTTCCCCCTGCCCTTCTCCGAAGATGGCAATGACCCCGGGTTGGGCGGAGGCCCAGATCACCCCCGCGCCCAGCATGGGTCCAATGAGTCGGGCGGCCTGAAACATGGAGGAATTCAGGGCAATGGCATTGGAAAGGTCGTCGCGGTGTTCGATGATGTCCACGACCAAGGATTGCCGCGCGGGCAAATCGAAGCCTTTGGCCACGCCCAGCAGGGCCACGGCGGAATAGACGTGCCAGAGTTCGACCCGTCCGGTCAGACTCAGCCAGGCCAGAACCAGCATGGCCACCATGTCCAGCAGTTGCGCGCAGACCATGACGGTGCGGCGGTTCCATCGGTCCACCAAGGCCCCGGCCAAGGGGGACAGCAGAAAGGTGGGCACGTGCATGGCGAAGGGAATCAACCCCAGCATCCATTCGTCTCCGGTGATTCGGTAGACCAGCCAGGCGATGGCCATCATCGACATCCAGGTTCCGGAAAGGGAGGTGAATTGTCCGATGAAAAAGAGGCGGTAGTTGCGGGAGCGGAAGGTGCGGAAGAGGTTCACTGCAACTGCTCCAACCCAATTCGGTACACGTCCCGCTGTTCGTTGGTGATGAGCAGGGTTTCGTCATCCAGCCAATCGATGGCCTCCACCTGTCGCCACACCACGGGGGTGGTGATCATGCGCCACACGTTTCCGTCGAGAAAACGCTCGGTGTCGCCATCGGTTTCGAACACCCACACCCCGGTATAGGTTAGCACCGCCAAACGTTTGTCGTCGGGATGCAGGGCGGCGGCGGTGACCATGCCGATATCGGGAAAGGTCTGCAAATGAACGAGGACCTGTTCCTCGTCACCGCCGTCATCTTCGAGCTTGTACAGCTTGGTGTCGGTATCGGAGCGATGTTTGGTGAGCACGTACAGGGTTTTCCCCCGCACGAAGATGGCTTCGGAGTCGAAATTCCGCTTTTCTGGGGGGAAAGCCTCCTGATCCGGGTAGCGCACCCGGATTTTTCGCTTTACGGGCACCGACTCGGGAAATCCTCCTCCTTCGTCTTCCGGCAGCGGACGCGGTTCGTCGATGATGTACACGGCCAGATCCCGTCTGCGGTTGGCGTTGTTGCCGAGGTCGGAAATCCATATTTGCCCATGGTCGTCTGCGGCCAAATCCTCCCAATCGACATTGCGGGCCTCTTCGATCAAGACGGGTTCGCCCAATTTTTTCCCTTCCGCGTCCATGGGAAACAGGTGCGGGGTGTGACCGCTGTCGTTATGGGTCCACCAAAGTCCGGGAAACTGACGGGAGTGGGCGAGGCCGGAGGATTCGGCCACGCGCTCATCCTGGATTTGCCCGGCGGGCTCCAACTCCCGCACCATCTTCGGCTCCGCCAGACTCAGGCCGGAGATGATCAGGGATTCGAGGAGTTTGGCGAGGTCCATGTTTTATTTTTTCTTATTCTTTCCCTGGGCATTGCCTTGGGGCTTGCGTTTCTGGAGTTGGCCGGCCCCTGGTTTGCTTTGCGCGACCGCAGGGGTTGCGTCCCCTTTTCTCGCCTGCTTCCGGCGGGTGTGCCAAGACTGATAGATGGAGATGATGTTGCTGGTGGTCCAGTACAAGAGGAGACCCGAGGGCATGCCGTAGGTGATGAACAGGAAGACGATCGGCATCATCATCATGATTTTGCGCTGTTGCTCGTCCATGGTGCTGGGGGTCATGCGCTGCTGCAGAATCATGGTCGCCCCCATGGTCAGCGGCAGGATGTTCACGGGAAAGCCAAAGAGCAAAAAGAGATTTTCCGGTTCGCTCAGGTCACGGACCCAGAGAAATTCGGCAAAGCGCAATTCCACCGCGATGCGCAACACGCCATATAGGGAGAAAAACACCGGAATCTGCACGACCATGGGCAGACAGCCCGCCATGGGGTTGACCTTGTTCTCCTTGTAGAACTGGCCCATGGCCTGGTTCATTTTCTGGGGATTGCTTTTGTATTTTTCTTTGATTTCTTTGATCTGCGGGGACAGCTCGGACATTTTTTTCATGTTTTCCGCGCCCTTGGCGGTCAAGGGCCAGAACAACATCCGCACCACCACGGTGAGGAGAATGATGGCCACGCCCCAGTTGCCCACAACGCCGTACAGTCCGTTGAGTCCGTTGAGCATGAGCTTGCCGATGGGCACGAAGATCCGCCACAAGCGCACGTCGATCATGGCGTCTTGTCCCATGCCCAGTTCCTTGAGATTGCCGGAGAGCATGGGGCCCACATAATACTGAAATTCGCGGCTCATGGTGGCACCGGGCTGGATGATGTCGCTGCCCAGCCGAACTCCGGATTGAATCATGCCGATTTGCGCGTCGTCATCCCCGGCGCTGGCACGAATGCTCAACCCGCGTCCACCGGGATGGTCTCCGGACTGAATGGTGAGCACCTGGGTGAAAAATTTGTTTTTGACCGTGAACCAGTCCAGACCCGCGTCCACGGATTTTTCATACACGCCCTCGTAATTGCGGACGGCCTTGCGGATGTCTTTCAAATAGTGTTTGACGCCGATGCCGGCGGTATGAAAGGCATCCACGCCCAAGAACGGACCGAATTTTTGGGACACGTTTTCCAAGGGGTACATGGGCCCCAACCAAAGGGGCAGTTCCTGAATGGCGGTTTCCACGTCGGTGTGGTTGGTAAAGCTGTCCACCACCCGAACGGTGTAGTCGTCTTCAAGACGCATTTCGCGTTGAAAATGAATGCCGGGAGCAATTTCCCGGGTAAAGCGCACCGTGCGTCCGGCGTCCAACGCCTCCATTTCAAACGGGGCCCGGGCATTGAGGCCACTGCTTTGATACACCAAGGCGGGCGACTTGCTGAAGTCAAACCGGATGGGTTCCCACGGATCTTCATTCTTCTTAGCCTGATTGTCCTGGATGGTGGCAGGATATCCTTTGAGTTCAACCCGATGCACGCCGGCACCGAAATTGCCCACTTCGAGGGAAACCAGATCATTGGCCAAGGTGAGGGTGCGCGGCTCCACGTCGGGCGCCTCGGGGGGCGGATCCTCGAATTCGGTGGGTTCCACTTCCCCGATGGCGGGGGGCGCATCCGTGTCATCCGCATCCGCGGGGGCAATGACCGACGGCTCAGGCGTGGCCCGTGGAGTGGCCCGGGGCGTTGCGACGGCATCGGTCTCTGTGTCCGCGTCATCCGCCATCTCGGACGGCAAAGGCGCGTCCGGCGGAGGCGACTGGAAAAAACGTTGGTCGATTATCATGACCACAGGGATGAGCAGGATCAGGACGACGACAGTGGCGAGTTCTTTTTTATTCATGAGTCAAATTCAGTGGATGTGGGCGGAGGTTCCGACTTCGCATCTGACGGCGGAAGCGGTTCCCAGCGTCCTGCGCGGGAAAAAACGGTTTCGAAATCCTGCCGGAGCGCGTCCGGCTTGGCGTTGAGAATGGAATGGCGGGCGACAAGGATCACGTCCTCCGACCCGGAAATCTGATGTTGGTTGAGCCGGTACAGCTCGCGCAGACGACGTTTGGCCCGGCTGCGGGCCACGGAATTGCCCACCTTGCGGCTGGCAACCACCCCGAGACGTTTGGCGGCGTCTTCGCCGCTCCGCGACCACAGGATCAAATACCGGCCCACCTGCTTCCGTCCCTGTCCAAAGGCTTCCTGAAACAAACCAGCCCGCTTGACGCGAAGTCGAGCGGGCAACGTGTATCGGGTGCGGGAGGACGCAGGACTCACGTCCACCGATGACCTCAAGCTTCGTCGGAGACGGTGAGTTGCTTACGCCCTTTTTGGCGGCGGCGCGCCAGAATCTGACGACCTTTTTTGGTGGCCATCCGGGAACGGAAACCGTGCTTGCGGGCGCGCTTGATGCGGGAAGGATGATAGGTGGGTTGCATGATGAAATCCTCAAAATTGAAATTGATGGGTTTGGGAAGGGTAACTCTATACATGTACAAGCACGTTTGTCAACAGCTTTCGGCCTGTCTTGACACGGTGAAAATCACCGTGCCTTTTGTGTGTATAGGGCAGACCTTGACACGGTGAAAATCACCGATAGGAGCAAAGAAGCTCGGCCCTGCCCCCCCATGAACACGCGACTTTTCAATCTTTTCCTGTTGCTGCTTTTGCCCGCCCTCCTGCTGGCGGCGGCGATTGTGCCCCTGAATCAGGACGAGGGCTGGTATTTGCTGGCGGTTCGGCGGGTGGCGCAAGGGGAAGGCCTTTACACGGATTTCACCTTCACGCAAGGGCCGGTTTTGCCGTTTGTGTATCAACTGGCCCGTCCGCTGGTGGCCGGATTGGGCCTCTTCGGGGCCCGCATTTTTCAGGCGTTGTTGTTTGTTTTGACCGCGTTACTGGTCCTCTTGGGCACGCGAGTGGGCGCGAAGGTCTTGAAGCCGCGACGCATCTCCATGGAAATGGTGGCGTTGATTCTGCTGGTCTGTCTGCCCTTCCATCTCCAATTTTCACTTACGGTCAAAACTTATGCCCTGGCGGGGGTGTTTCTGGGCGCGGCGGCCTTCTGTTGGTTGCGCGGACCCGGTCCGCGCGCCACCCCGTCCGCAGCCTTGTTTCTGGCCCTGGCGGCGGGCACCCGCCTGACCCTGGGTGTTTTTTTCATTCCCTTGGGCCTTTCCCTGCTCTGGCAACGTAAATCCCTGGGTGACAAACCTTGGATCTCTTTCGCGGGCACCGGCCTACTGGCGTTGTTCCTGATTTACGGACCTTTTCTGTGGATGGATTTTGAAGCGCTGAAGTTCGGCTTGCTGGATTTTCACTTGGCCCGCACGGTTGACACCCTGTGGATGGCGCGGATCGGCTTCGGGTTGCGTCAGCTTCATCATTATTTGCCGGCGGCGCTACTGATCGCCTTTTATGCATTCCGTCCCCAAAAGCTGCCCGCCCCGGAGCAGAGTCTGTGGATGGGTCTCGGCCTGGCCACCCTCTTGCACGGTCTGTCCCCCTTTCCTTACGATGAATACCAGACCCCCTTGTATCCACTGGCGGTGCTGCTGATGGTGCGGGAACTCTCCCGACGCGTTCCCGTGGAACGGGAAAAACCTGTTTTGACCGCCTTGGCCGTATTTGGGCTGCTTTTTGGGCTGGGATCCCCCCAAATCCACGCCTGGGCACCGGTGCGACATGACCGTCTTTGGTTTCACGCCAGAGCGGAAACCGATCTCGCCCAATTGCGGCGGGTGGCCAAGGACCTGCAATCCCTTCTACCTCCCGAAGCCATCCTCTTCACCCCGGACGCCTATTTGGCCATCGAATCCGGTTTCGAGGTGCCGCGCGGCATGGAAATGGGGCCTTTTTCGCTGACCATGGACGGCGACCGTCCCGGGGTCATGGGCGCTGAGGACATCGAACGGGCCCTGGCAGAGAGCGACGCGGTGGTTTTCACCCCCTATCTTTTCATTTCATCGCCCCGACTGCGTCCTTTTTCCGAGGCGGAAAATCTCCAGTTGCGGAGTCGAATCGAAGCCCAATTCAGATGGGTGCGCACCGAACCCGACTTCGGACAACAACGTTTGCCCTTGGAAATTTGGGTCAGGGATCGGGAGAATGATCTTTCAAATTCCACGCAATTCCCCTAATTCAGAGCCATGTCCACACCAACGATTGAAAATTACACCAAACGCATTTGGCGGCTCGAAGAGGAGTCGGAGGATGGCAACGTGGCCTTGGGGGCCCTGGCCCAAAGCCTGGGGGTCACCGCAGGCACGGTCACCAGCATGCTGAAAACCCTCTCGGAAGCCGGGCTGGTGGATTACCGTCCGCGGCGGGGAGTTCGCCTCACGAATCGCGGCCGCGCCTTGGCCCTGCACGTGCTCAGACGCCATCGAATTATCGAATTGTATTTGGTCAACGTGCTGAACATGGATTGGGCCGAGGTGCACGAGGAGGCGGAAGTGCTGGAACACGTGGTTTCCGACAAAGTCCTGAAAAAGATGGAAGAAAAGCTGGGGGACACCTCCCTGGACCCGCACGGTTCCCCCATCCCCGACAGTGATGGGGTGCTCAAGGATTCAAGGGACATCGTGCCGCTGGTGGATGTCGAAAGCGGCGAGGACGTGATCATCGCCAAGGTGCGGGAACAGAACGCGGATTTCCTCGATTTTCTTGCCAAGCATCATCTCAAGCCCGGCACCCGGGTGAGGGTCAAATCCGTGGACCAGCAGGCGGGCATTCTCGTGCTCAAACCAGAAAACAAAGACGAGGTCACCTTGTCACTCTCCGCCGCCGCCGGGTTGGATGTGCATTAAGCTCCGGAGTAAGGAGCGCGGCGAAGCCGCTTTGGAGTGCGTGTAGCGAGCACCGCGA
>JAFIGC010000276.1 GCA_020831635.1 Verrucomicrobiota bacterium
TGATGCCGCCCAGGCAACTCAGCAGGATGGCCTCGACGAGGAATTGTCGCAGGATATCTTGGGTGCGGGCGCCCACTGCTATTCGGACCCCGATTTCGCGGGTGCGCTCGGTCACGCTGACGAGCATGATGTTCATGATGCCGATGCCGCCCACAAACAGGGAAATGGCGGCGATGGAGCCGAGCAGGAAGGTCATGACCCGAGAGGTCTCGGTGGCGGTTCGGGCCACTTCCTCTTGGGTTTGCACGGTGAAATCATCGGGCTGATCCGGCCCCAGACGGTGCCGCTCCCGCAGTAAATCGCCGATTTTCTGTTGAGCGATTTGCATGTAATCGGACTCGTACACCTGCACATTGATGACCATGGCATGACTGCGTCCGGACACGTAACGGAAGGCGGTGCTGTAGGGGATGAGGATGATGTCGTCTTGCACGGACCCCATCAGCGACATGCCTTTGCGCTCCAAAACGCCGATGATTTCCAAGGGCATGCCGCGTACCCGGACGATTTCGCCAACGGGATCCGCCCCCTCGAAAAGTTCTTCGACAATGGTTTGTCCCACCACGGCCACTTTATGGGCCCGGATCACATCCTCCTCGTCGAACATGCGTCCGGTTTCCATGGGCCATTGGCGGATTTGCAGATAGTCGCTGGATTGTCCGTAAATACGGGTGAACCAGTTCCGGTTGCCGTAACTGACCTGACGCTGCGAGCGGACTTCGGGACTGGCGGCCACGACTTCGGGAATTTCGTCGCGAATGGCCAGGGCATCTTCCACGGTGAGGGTGTTGACGAGCAGGGTTGAAATTTCTTCCGTCGAATAGAGTTGCCTGAGAAGGATTTAGCAAAAAAGGCTGGTAACCTTCTGCCATTTGTGCTTCTTTCGAAGCATGGCTATTTACGAAAACACAGAACAGGATGTCTTGGACAGGGTGACGCTTCGCCCGATCCAGGAACATGAAAAACCGCTCTGGAATCGCTTGATCGAGGAGGAGCACTATCTTCACAACGCGACATTGGTGGGCGAACAAATTCGTTATGTTGCCGAATACGAGGACGACTGGATCGCCCTGATCGGCTGGAGCGGCGCGGCTTACCATATCGAAGGCCGGGATCGTTTGATTGGCTGGTCTGATTCTCAGCGGCGGAATCGGCTGCATTTTCTGGTGTCCAATAGCCGTTTCCTGCTTCGGATGGAACGGGGGGAGTGCCCGAACCTAGCCTCAAAGGTGTTGAAGCTGTGTCTTGACCGGCTGGAAAGGGATTGGCGGGAGCGCTATGGACACGGCATTCTCTTCGCTGAGACTTTCGTGGATTTGGTGGCTTACGCGGGCACGTGTTACAAGGCCTCCAATTGGATTGAACTGGGAAAAACCAAAGGCTTCGAACGAAGTGGCGTGGATTATTATGAGGCGCATGACCAACCGAAGCGACTGTTTGTACGTCCATTGCGATCCGATGCGTGCGAGCTTTTGCGAAGCGAGGAGCTTCCGGAACCATGGCGTGCATGGGAAAGGTCTTTTCATCCGGGGTGCGCCGTGAAGGTCCCGAAATTGCGCGGCTTGTTTGACCATTTCCAATCGATGCCCGATCCGCGCGCCGCGCATGGGCGGCGGTATCCGCTCGGGTGTCTGCTGAGTATCGCGGCCTGTGCGGTGCTGGCCGGGGCGCAAGGCTATGAGGCGATCGCGGACTTTGCGGAGCATTTGACACAGCCCCAACGCCGCGCGTTGCGTTGTTGGAAAAATTACAAGGGTGTTTACACCGCTCCGAGTGTCACGACTTTTTCGAGTTTGCTCAATCGGCTCGACAATGACGCGCTCGACCAAGTGGTCTGTACCGCGCTGCGCGAGTTGGAAGGCTCCGGCGCGGAGGCCATCGCCGTGGACGGGAAAACGGTTCGCAGCACCCGTCCGGCTCCGGACCAGGAAAGTAAACTCGTGCTCTTTTCCGCACTGTCCCATGACCGCGCCGTAGTGGGCAACCAGGTCAAGGTCGCGGACAAAAGCAATGAAATCCCCGCACTGCCCGAACTACTCAAGCCGTTGGATCTCGATGGGTGCTTGGTTTCCGCGGACGCCTTGCACACCCAGAGGGAATCGGCCCGGCATATCGTGCAGGACAAGGGGGCGGATTACCTGTTCACGGTCAAAGACAACCAGCCCGAACTCAAGAAGCGGATCGAAGCCCAATTCAAGGGGCGCTTTTTTTCCCTCGGCCCATCGCACGGCCGATAAATCCAACGGGCGTCTACAAACCCACCGCATTCTGACCGAAGAAGTCACCGGACCCGAAATCGACTTTCCCTTCGCTTCCCAGATCTTCCTGATTCGACGAACCCGCGAAGCCAAGGGGAAGCAAACCGAGGAGGTCATCTGCGGAATCACCAGTCGAAACCCTCAACGGGCGGGGCCACATGATCTGCTCAAACACAACCGGGAACATTGGGGAATCGAAAACAAGCTCCACCTTCCCAGGGACAAAACCTACAACGAGGACAAGTGCCGCATCCGCAAGCCGAAAGGAGCCCGGAGCATGGCCACGCTGAGGAATCTCGCCATTGGGCTTCATGCCTTGGAAGTGTTCAAACCACCCGGGGCCAGCCGGGAAACCATCCCGAAAATGAACCGCCGACTGGCTCGAAACCCCCAAACCGCGGTAAAATTTTGCATAACCCCTTGCAATAAAGACTTACTACCGAAAACAGAGTAACCCTGTGTTGACGAGAGAGGGCGGCAGTTCATTGTAGCATTTTTATAGTCAAAATGCTACAAAGTACGGCCTGACCCCACCCCCCGGTGGGTGCTCGGGGATGGAACGAGAGTGAGCGTAGCGAACACCGCCAGGGGTTGGGACCGCCGGGAAGGCTCGGGGGCTTCAGGGGGCGAGTCTTGCGGGCGGGTCGGGGTCCTTGGGGAGGGTTCATAGTCAATCAGCGGATCAAAAATGACTAAATGCAAGGGCTGACCCTCCCGCCTCCGGGGTGGGAAGCAGTGGGGCGTGACAGGCGCCGGGCTTGGGGGCGAAGGGGGAAAGCCGGGAGTCTGGCGCGACACCTGCTCGGCGCTCGGGGCCGGGACAGTCGAGGAGCTTGCGACGAGTCCGCCTTGGGTTGGGACCGCCGGGAAGGCTCGGGGGTTCAGGGGGCGAGTCTTGCGGGCGGGCCGGGGTTTTTGGGAAGTTTCAGACTCAATAAGGGGGTAAGCGTCCGGCGAACCCCATCTACCCAGTTTTGCGGCGGAGTGGTATAGACC
>JAFIGC010000072.1 GCA_020831635.1 Verrucomicrobiota bacterium
CCACGCCGCAGGCCCAAAAAAAACACGCGGTTTCCTAGCCTCGTAAACGGCGCGGAAAGATTTTCCGATGCTCGGAAATCAAGCTTTGCGGCGGCGGAAGATCACCAGCGTGCCCAGCGCGATCCCGAGCAAGACCAGCGTGCCGGGCTCGGGGATTGCGGTGACAGTCAACAAAGGTCTGTCGGATTCGCTGCCAGCATTACTGACGATTCGCATTAGATCCCTAGCTGTTTCATCATTTGACACCAGAATAAATTGGAAGGGACGGGAATTCTCATAGGCGGCCTGGGCCGCGGAGATAAATTCAGGCGTGTTTGAAAACGTAAACGTATCCCCGGTCGAGGTACTCCCCGAGGTGTTAACGGATGACAAAAGGGTAGACCCGAAGTCCCCGCCGGGTGTGTCCCAGTCGTTTCCGGATGAATATTGGTCCCAGGTGGCCTCAGCCTGATTGAACGGAGTGTTTAGATCCCCGCCCGGCGATAACTCATACATGTTGATCGTGATGGCGTCACTGCTTCCACTGGCCACGGTAAGAGTTAATGAAAGCTCTTCTATCGTCAGTCCGGAATCGATGACGGACGAAAGATCAAATTCGAATATTGCCCGCAATCTTAGCGCGCTACCGGAACCATTATACCCTACGAGCAAATCATCACCGTTCAGGTTGGTTGTATTTTGCCCCTCCCGAATATAGGTGTTTTGATGGGTGAATGTTCCATCCGGTGAAACGCCTTCCTGGAATTGAAATGTCTGCGCGAAAGCCGACGCGCCGGTCAACAAGGCGGTCAGCAAGGTGGCCAGAGCAAAAAATTTGGATGTCTTCGTTTTCATATGAGTTCTCCTACAGTTCGAGTTTGAATGAATATAAATTACCACACCCGAACTCAAAAAGATATGCATTTTCACGAATAAAAGTGGAAATAATCCGCAAATTTGCTATGATTAGGGCATGAAATCCAAAAAACTGGCCCTTTATCTTAGTGGAAGCATTGTCCATTATCGAAATATCGTGGATGGTTTGGGGGAGTTTCTCCAGCATCATCCCGAATGGGGGCTGCAATGGCAGCACGAGAAATTGTTTTGGACCTCATCGGAGGTCTGGACCTGCGGCGCGGATGCGGTGGTCTGCGGGGCGATTCCGGAAGCGGAGCGTAATCTGGCGGAGCGTTACCCCGGCGAGGTGATCTGCGTGAGCAACCGGACCCGGGAGACGCGGGTACACAGCGTGGTGTCGGATGACCGGGAGGCGGGGCGCATGGCCGGACGGTATCTGGGCGGTCTCGGATTCAGCCGCTTTGTGTACATCAGCCTGAACCCGGACTTTTTCTTTGAGCGGGAACGGGGCGCGGGATTGGAGGAGGGGGTGTCCCGGATACCGGGCGCCACCCTGCAAACCTGCAATCCCTTCGATTACGGCGGATATGAGGGCTTGGTGCAACACCTCCAAAGTGAGGTCAGGGCCCCGTTCGCGGTGTATTGTGCCATCGACATGTCCGCCATCCGCATCGCCATGGCCGCGGAAGAGCGGGGTCTGCGCATTCCCGAAGCCTGCGCGGTGTTGGGCACCGACAATTCCCCCCTGATCTGCCAATTTTCCCGCCCCCGCCTGTCCAGCATCGATCTGAATGGCTTCGCCCTCGGTCAGCGGGTGGGAGAACTGCTGACCGAACTGACCGAACAGCCCTCCCCCACTCCGCTACGCATCGAACTGCCGCCCCTGGGGGTCGTCAGCCGTCGCTCCACCGACATCACCGCGCTGGAGGACCCGCGTCTGGCCAGGGCGCTCTCCTGGATCCGGGAACACAAGGGGCGGGACATGAACGTGGATCAGGTCGCGGCCCATGCCGGGATTTCCCGCCGCCTACTCGAACTTCGCTTCAAAGAACGGCTCGGACGTTCCCCCTATCAGGAGATTGTCCGCCTGCGCGTGGCGCATGCCCGTGAACTGCTGCTCCGCACCGCCCAACCCATCGGGCGCATTGCCGAGGAGGTCGGCTTCGACGAAGTCCGCTCGTTCAACGCCGCCTTTCAAAGGGAAACCGGCATGACCCCCCGGAACTGGCGAGGGAAGACGATCCGGTGAGGAGCAAAGGCGGGTAAGATCAGCACCCTCGAGATCGCGAACTGCCGCAGACGCTCGCACCAACTCTAATCGCGGAATTCATTTTAAGCTAGCGCGGGCAGGCGGTTGAGATAAATCACCCGCCAACCTTCCTCTTCGTCATAAAGCAGCTGGTGGGCCGCGCAGTTTTCGGTTGGGAAGGAAAGCGCTCCCGGAAGATTCAAAAGCGCGCAGATGAGTTCCCGTACAAAAATGCCGTGACTTATAAAGAGAACAGACGCATATCCCTGGCGTTGCAGGTTCAAAATGCGTTCCTTGGCAATATACAAACGGCACCGCTGTTCCTCATTTGTTTCGGGCGGAGTCGCGGCAGGTTTTATCTTCCGGTTTTCGTAAAAGGTGAACCGTTCGGGGAGATCGGAGG
Organism: Verrucomicrobiota bacterium; assembly: GCA_020831635.1. Taxonomy (GTDB): domain Bacteria; phylum Verrucomicrobiota; class Kiritimatiellia; order SS1-B-03-39; family UBA6053; genus PXAS01. Next base: position 2,490 of record JAFIGC010000072.1, read on the forward strand.
GGGGCGAACAGGTTTCCCGGCACCAGTCATCGGCCCTGGGCTCATGGGTTTTCTGCCAGCGCATCTCCGCGATTTCCGGCCAGATTTCCGCGTATTGGTCGGTCCTTTCCAAATAGGGAACCGCAGTCTCCAAGGTGCGGGCAAGCGGACTGACAATGATTTTGTCAAAGGGTTCCGATGCTAAATTGACCGCCAGATTCCATGCTTGACCGCGTCCTGTCTCGGACAAAGAGTCGGCCTGAAGGTGTGAATAATCTCCGGTTCTGTTCCCCATTGACTGGGCGTGGCGTATCAGCGTTATCCTCATGTTCAACCTTTTGTCCGTCTCATTTTTTCAGTCAAGCGTCGTTTCATACTTGTCATCCTTTTTGATCCTTTTGACGCAGGTCGAAGGCGTGGATCCCGTCGCCGCCGCGGACAAGGAGACGGCCGTCGACAAAGGTGTCGCTCAACTCGGACTCAAGCAACGAATAATCTCCCGTCGCATTGCCCAAGGACTCCCCGTGGCGTAAAAGATACAGTTCCATTCCTGGGGAAGGAGATTGATCTGACACGTCACTCGTCACTCGTCATTCCCCGAAGGTATTCCCGTTCTTCGGGATGGAGAGCGTTGAGGGGCAGTTCGAAAGATTGCCCCCGCTCGTTTTCGAGTTGTGCGGTTTGCCCGTCGAAGCCCAGCAATTTGGCATAAATGCCCTGGCCTTCCGGGTTGCGCCAGAGGCGGAGACCGGTGGCTTCGCGGACCCAGTCCTGATCCGCTTCGGAGAGCGACTCGATGGGCACCGAGACGGTCCGCCCGTTGGGGAGCATCATGCCCACCTGTCCGTTGGCGAAGCCCTGGAATTGCGCCTGCACGGTGCGTCCGTCGGTACTGGTCCATTCGCGCGCCTCCGCGGCGGGGGCTTCGGGTCCGTCGGCGGCGGGACGGCGAACCGGTCCGGTGGGGCTGGCATCGAGCCCGAGGGACCTGGAGACCTCGCCGGCGATATCATACAGCTCCCGCAAAGGGGTTTGCCAGTCCTGTCCCACCAATTTTTCCAACTGATTTTGCAAATCGTCTTTGGAACCCTGCCAATGTTCTTGAAAGCGGGCGTAGGTGTCATTGCGAACGCGTTCCACGCGCTCGCGGAGATTGTCGGGGAGCTTGTCCTCGTATTCCTCCAGGGTCAGGGCGTCGTGCAGGACGATATACGCCTGGTTCATGGCGTTGCCTTCCCGGGACATCTCCACGGCCTGGGTGGAGAGAATTCCTTTGGGACCGGGATAAACCATGTGCCGGGTGTTGTCCCGGGTGAGGTTGTTCCAGCGGTGATATCGCCCCATGAGCAATCCGTCGTCCGTGCGAATAAAGTCGAAGCCAAAGCGGGAGAAGCCGTTGTAGCGGTCGGTGTTGGAGGCCATGGCCTTGTAGCGCCATGTGAAGGGGGTCATGGTTTCGATATCCCCGGTGTTGTGAACAAAGACCTGCCGGTGCGAGGTGTTGAACGGAAAAAAGTTCCGCCAGTTTCCAGGACCGTCCGGGGGCGAATCGGGCAATGGGCGGCCGCGTCTGGGGTTGTAGGGGTAGGTGATGAAGGCGAAGTCGAGACCCGCCATGTTCACGTGACCGGTGTCACCGGTGGGCACGCGGGGGTCCCCGCGTCCGTGAGTGAAGGTTTTCCAGCGCATGCCGGGTGCGGCTTCCTCGAAAAAATCCCGCATGTCGGCAAAGTCGCGGTTGTCGCCCACGATCCCCAGCAGGACCTGCGTTTCGGTCCACCCCAGGGCCCGCACCCGTTGTTGGATGCCGGCAAAGGTCTGTCGCCAGGCCTCGAGCATGGGGCCCTGCGGCTCGGTGTAGAGGGGCACCTCGATCTGTTCCCCGCCCCCGCCGCCTCCGCGGGGGGCGGAAGTCACCTTCATGGTGTCGGTGCGGGTGTGGCGTCCGCGCTCATGCATGTAGAGGATGATGAAATTGGGCGGGCCGACCCGCTGGTCCCACATTTGCAGGTAGCGTTCGAGGGCGGAAAAATCCGGTTGAAGATTGGGCGGCGAGCCGCTGTAGCGGACGATGGTGTGGCGGTTGCCGAAATGGGTTTCTCCGGTCGCGGGCAAATACATGACGTTTGCGCCCACACGGCCCAATTGGGTGAGAGAGGCGTCGAGGAGCGCGAAGTGCTCGTCCGACCAGTGTTCCACATTGTAGTAACGTTTGATGTTATGGGGGGACTGGATGTAACTCTGATTCGTCACGAAGCGGCTGGGGCGGGGCGCGACCCAGTCGCCGACTTCCAGCAGCACCTGCACATTGCCCGCGCCCGGGACGGTAATTTCGCCGCGGTAGTTACCCGGGGGCGCGGCAGGAGGAACTTCGGTGGTGATCCAGATGACCTGCGTGCTTCCCTCGCGCGGCTCGGGGTGCATGCCTTCGAAGCCGTAGCGGAGGGTGACCAGATCCGCGGGGAAGGCGGGTCCGCCCGTGGCGGATTGCAAAGCGCCGACCTGTGCGGGGAGCGGACGTTGCGCGCCGGTGATCACCACCGCCCCGGTGGCGGAGCTGTTGCGGGGAGAGACCAGACGCACCCCCAGCGGACGATCCCGCGGCCACGAGGCGTTGGGACGGATGTGCATGGCCGGATCCGGAGTGAAGATCTGTTGGGCTCCCGCGCGCGGTATGAACAGTGCCGCGAAGAGGAGTGCCGAAAACAGGGCATGGAAAGAAAGGCGTGGGGGAAGATTCATTTGTAGCATCATCATGGTTTGAATCCGTGGGAAATATGTTTGCAGGAAACGAAATAGATTGAACGTGGCAAAGTGAAAATCAATTATACGAGAGGGCGGGCGGCTTGTAAACCCCGGAACCGCGTGAAACATCTGTCGAATTGCGTTTTTGAGCTGCTTTCGCGCCCTTCTGTAGAAAAAAAAAACACCAAGGGATTGGAACAGAAGCAAGCAAAGAAAGCAAAGGGAACTCCACCCCATAATCGTATGCGTAATCGTGATCGTAATCGTGATCGAAAATAGGCTCGGCTTGTGGGACCTCGGGCGCTGAAATCCAGACCGTGAACGGTCCTTGATGGCTATCCGACTAAAGGGCCTGTCGATTAACTCAACCACTGATGGACACCGATGGACACTGATGTATTATTTTGAATTCATATTAACTTAAATAAGTTAAGTATAAGTGTGTATCAGTGTGTATCAGTGTTATCAGTGGTTAATTCTTATTCGTGCCGGAATAAATCGACAGGCCCTAAAGTCGGGACTCCGGCGCTTTTCAGCGGGCGGCGGCTTGACATACGTCCGTTTTTTGCTATTTTACACGTATGAAAAGCAAGTTGACACTCTCTTTGCCCGAAAAAACCATTTCGGAAGCCAAACAAATTGCCAGGCGGCGGCATACCACCGTTTCGGCCTTGTTTGCGGAGTCTTTGCAGTTTTGGGCGTTTGACACGTCCTCAAGCGCCTTGGCCCCCTCCGACCCTGAGCATGACATGGCGGATTTGCTGGGAGCCTTTACGCCACAAGCACCTTTCGACACGCGCTCCGCCCGCATCCGGGAAAAGCATGGATAGGCTGTTTTTCGATACCAATGTGCTTTTGGATGTACTCGAACAGCGGGTGCCCTGGTTTCCTGAATCCACGGAATGTCTTGCCCGGGTTCGGCGCGGTTTCTGCATGGGGGCCATCACCGCGATCACGATGTCGGATATTGCGTACATTCAGAAATCGACCTCCACCGCAAATCTTTACGAGCGCTTCCGCCTGCTCAGGGACTTCCTGGAGATCGCACCCTTACATACGGAGACGGTTGACGCCGCGCTGGCCAGACGTTTACCCGATATCGAAGACGGTTTTCAACTGGAAGCCGCCCTCAACTGGCAAGCCACGCACCTTCTCACTCGAAACGTGAAAGATTTCCCCCCACATCCTTCCCTCGTGATTCAAAGCCCCGCCGATTACCTGCACACCGGGTGAATGAAAACAGGAGGGGAGGACTGACTTCGTAATCGTATGCGTAATCGTGATCGTAATCGAAAATAGGCTCGGCTTGTGGGACCTCGGGCACTCAAAGGCGGACCGTGAACGGTCCTTGATGGCTATCCGACTAAAGGGCCTGTTGATTTATTCCAGCACGAATAAAAATTAACCACTGATAACACTTATTTTCACTGATATTTAATATATTTAAGTTAATAATAATTAAAAATAATACATTAGTGTCCATCAGTGGTTGAATAAACCGACAGGCCCTAAAGTCGGGACTCCGGCGCTTTCCCGACGCTTTTTCCGGGACTCAGAAGACAGTAAAAACCCGCTTCCGAGGTTCGGAAGCGGGTTGTCGAGTGGGGCCGGTACGGTTTATCGGCGGCGGCGGAAGAGGAAAAGGCTTCCCAATGCGATCCCGACCAACACCAAGGTCCCGGGCTCGGGAATGGCGGTGATGGTGGCGTTGTCGATGGCATTAAATGTGCCTCGATCTGTTCTGTCAGGTGCAAGGGCAATCCCTCCCCAAATTTCAGAAAAATTGGCGAAAGTGGGTCCGGTGATGCCCGTTGCGGAGACCGTTGCACCTGTTACCATCGAACCAATGTCAAATGTGGTTTGGTCAACGGTATTAATCGAAGTGGTCAAATCCCAGACGCCATCGCTGGTGGGTGTGAAGTTGGCTGACCAGAAATACCAATCACCGGCTTCGAGGAAAAACTCGCCAGAAGTTGCCCGCGCCGTATCGCCGATGGTAAACAAATCCAATTGTTTATTGGTATTGTCACCCAGTCCGGAGGAGGCCAGGCGGGCCGAAACTGCATTATCAGCTTGGTCAAAACGAATGCCAGGATCCGCATTTCGAGTCTGCCCGGCTAAATTGTTGTCTTTGAATCCAATGTGGGAGGCTCTGTCATCTGTATCACCACTTGAATTACTTGAGTTGGCATTAAAAAACATCCCAATGCTTAATTCACCCAAACTTCCGTCAAACGTGGTTTGTGTGGTGATCATCCGGGTTCGATCACCAGTCCCTCCTGAAAGAACACCCCCTGAGCCCCCAAGTCCGCCTGTGCTGCTCCAGGTTGCGGTGCTTGTGTCTGCGGTGATCCCATTCCACCCCAAATTGTTCACATCATTAAAATCATAGAACGTGATGATGGTCGCGGAGGCGGGGAGGAGTGCGGCGAGGGCGAGGAGGGCGAGGAGTTTTGCGGGTTTGTTCGTCTTCATGGTGGGTCTCTCTTTCTTTTGTGTTCAGGGGTTATGTCCGAACAGATTGATAATTCTATGTATATGATATCACAGGGCTGTTTGCTTGTGAACCCCGCAAATGCGTTTATAACTTGTCGGATTGCGTTGATTGGTGGCGAAAAAAGCTTGTGGGAAGTTAAATTTCGTGAAAAGGTGCGGGCATGGAAACCGTGCCGTCGATTTTATTGCTGATGGGGGAAATGTCCTTTCACCGGGAGGTGATTCTGGGGATTGCGGATGTGGCCCGGGAGCGGGGGGGCTGGGATCTGGTGCGCTCGCGGGGGACGCATTTGGCGCATCATTTGCAGGAGCGGGATTTTTCGGGCATCGTGGCGCACGTGGGGTCGGCGGCGTTTGCGGACCGCTTGCGTGCGCTTGGGATTCCGGTGGTGAACATTTCCCGGCGCACGGGGCGCTTGGGTTTGCCGACGGTGGCGACGGACAATGAGGAACTGGGCCGGGTGGCGGCCGGGTATTTTCTGAAGAAGGGCTTTCGGGCTTTTTCCTTTTTGGAATCGCCCGAGAGTGTGTTCAGCGATGAGCGGGGCGCGGGCTTTCACGCGGCCTTGAAGCAGGCGGGTTTTTCCGCCTATCCGCTGCGGAAAGACTCGCTGTATGAGGCCAGCAGTAGTCAGCCTAGGGACCAAGCCCGGCAAGCCTGGCTGGACTGGCTGAAGAAACAGCCGAAACCGGTGGCGGTGTTCGCGGCCACGGATGAATTTGCAGCGCGTATGAACGCTTTCTGCAAACGGGAGCGGATTTCGGTTCCTTCGGAAGTGGCCATTTTGGGCTGCGATAATGACGAGGTGAGTTGTTTGTTGAATTATCCGCCGCGCTCCAGTGTGGAGCTGGGGGCTTACGAGCTGGGTCGCCGGTCGGCGGAGCTTCTGGACGGGCTGATGAAGGGGCGGCCGGCTCCCGGCGGCGTGGTTCGGGTTCCGCCCGGAGGGGTGGTGACGCGCCAAAGCACCGATATCCTCGCGGTTCAGGATGCCAAGGTGCGGGCGGCCTTGGCCTATCTGCATAAGCATTTGGATGAACCGCTGCAGGTGGAGGACCTTTGCCGGGCGGCGGGACTGTCGCGCAGACCGCTGGAGCAGCGTTTCCGGAAACATCTGAACCGCACCCCGCTGGAGGTCATTCACGACACCCGCCTGGAGCTAGCACGGCGTTTGCTGGTTTCCACGCCCATGCAAGTGGCTGAAATCGCCACCCGTTGCGGATATCGGAACGGGGAGGTGTTCAGCAAGGCCTTCGGCAAGGTGCACGGCATGTCCCCGCGGGTATATCGGAGACGGAGTCTGACGCAATCCGACAGCTTTTAAGCGTATTCACGGGGTATACATGGGCGGGAATTTATGGCATTATGTATATCTCCTATTTTTGAAACCCACATTTTAGACAGGATTGCCATGAAAAACTGCCTTCGGATTTTGCTTGTGCTCGGATTCAGCCTGCGGGCCTTTGCCCAGACCACGGTGGTGCTCAACCCCTACGCCGAGGTGGACTGGGACACGGTCGTGGTGCACAAGGCCAACCTGCACACACACACCACGGAGAGTGACGGGGTGCTGTCGCCGCAGGAGGTGGTGAAGCTCTATGCCGAGGCGGGCTACACCATTTTTTCCATTACCGATCACGACACGAATGAACCGGACGCGCCAACCTGGCCCTGGGAGGCCTACGGGATTGATGTGGCCGCCTCGGGGATGTTGCCGATTCAGGGCAATGAAATTTCCCGCCCGGATCATATCGGCAGTTATTTCAATGACTACGGGGACGGTTCCCAGCGGGATGTGGACGCGGCCCTGAAGGAAATTGGAGACCGCGACGGTTTGGCGGTGCTGTTTCATCCCGGTCGCTACGCCCGGCGTCGTACGACTGCGGATTATGTGGGCTTTTACCGCAATCATCCGCACCTCGTTGGCATGGAGGTTTTCAACCAGAACGACCGTTATCCCGGGGACCGCGCCACCTACGACGCGGTGCTCACGCGCCTGATGCCGGAGCGTCCAGTCTGGGCCATGGCGAATGACGATTTTCACCGCATGGAGCACTTTGCCCGCAGTTTCAACCTGTTTCTCCTTCCGGCGGACGGTTTGAACGAAACGGATTTCCGGGCCGCGTTTGAGGCGGGCCGCTTCCACGCGGTGCACAACCCCTCCCGCGACACGGGTCAGGTGCTGATTCCGAGGCGCATCGAGGTCACGGAAACGGAAATCCGGGTGGAGGTGGACGCCGAAGCGGACCGGGTGATCTGGATCAGCGAGGGGCATGAGATGCACCGGGGGCAGGTGCTGCCGCTCTCGACGAATTTGGGCACATACGTCCGGGCGCATCTGCAGGGGGAAGCGGGCACGCAGACCCTGCTGCAGCCGTTCGGACTGGTGTCCGATCCGCCCGCACGCCGGACCGTGCTCGCGGTGGAGGGTGGCGGGGGTTCGGGGGCCTATTTGACCGGTTCGCGCGGGGTGGCTCTCAAGGCGGGAGCCCCCCCGGAGGGTCATGTGTTCGCGCGCTGGACCGGGGATGTGGACCTTGTTGAAGATGTGAACGCGGCGGAGACGGTCATCCATCTGACGGAGGAGGGACCGGTCAGTGTGACCGCGGAAACCCGTCCGGCGGTGGCGTATACCTTGGAGGTGATTTCCGGACAGGGCGGGGGCGAAGTTCCGGAGGAAAGCGTGCGGGAAATCGTGGCGGACATTCCCGAGGGCATGGCGTTTCACCGCTGGGAGGGGGACGTGGAGGCGCTGGGCACGGTTTGGTCCCCCACCACGCGGGTGCGGATGCCGGACCGGCCGGTGCGGGTGATGGCCCGTTTTCAGCCGGAGCCTGTATACAGCCCGGCGTTGGTGAATGGCGATTTTTCCGAGGGGCTGACCGGATGGGACGCCAAGAAAGAAGATGTGCGCTTTGTGGAAAACGAGGACGGAAGCGTGCATTTGGCTCTGCAGCGCTTCAGCGGCATCATGCAGAGGCTGGAAGCCCTGGAGGTGTCACGCGGGGACATTCTCACCCTGTCTTTTGAAGCCAAGCTGGAGCGGCCCGGAACGCACGTGGCGTTTGTCGGCATGCAGCTTTTGTCGAAGGAAAACGAGGAAATGCAGAGTGAGTCGCTGACCATGGACATCGACGACTGGCGGCCCCACGCGCTGCGGATCGAGGTGGCGCCAAATGGTCCGCTGACCCCGAATCTATTCCTCTGGATGCGGAGCGGCCAAATGCATGTGCGTGGTTTCCGCTTGTCGGTGGAATCGCGTTAAAGACGGTCACCCGGATTCCGGCTGGCAACGGCGTGATTACCCGCATCGTCGGGAACCGCATTCATATGCTTCCCGATGATCGCGTCAGCACGCAACCCTGGTTTTGTTTGCGTATATTCGGAGTACTTTAATATTATTTCGCAGTTTCTCGGTTTGATTTCCCTCTGAATTCTGTTATGTGCAAGCCCAGTATGATCAATCAAGAGAAAGACAGCACCACCAGATTCACCGTTCAGGATTCTTGGGTTACCCCCGATCCGCTGGGCCCGGAAATGGAGGTGGATTTGAGACACGAGCCTGTCCGGCTCCAATACAGGAGCCCCGGCAAATTGCAGGGAAACAGTTGGTATGCGTTTTCCGCGGACCTCGAAGCCACCTCCGAACCGCATGAAGTGGAAATCCTCTGGCCGGAACTCCGATCCTCGAGCGGGGAATACGCCGACAACCATTCGTTTGCCGACGTTTTGGATCGGGTGATGTTTCTAAGCGAGCGGAACGGCCACTGGCAGCGCTTGGAGCAGACCACACGGATCCCCGACGGCGTGCGGGTGGTCATTCCCCCCGGACCGTCCGACCGTCGGCTGGCCGTGGGCATGCCCGTGGACATGGACGATTTAAATGCTCTTCTCGCACACGCCGACGATAGCGAACACGCCCGGGTGGAACGCATCGGCACCGCAGCGCTGGGAACGCCCATACACGCGGTGGTGGTCGGGGACGCGGCCCGGGCCGAAGGGACGTTGGTGATTTCCGCCGGACAACATTACAGCGAATGGGCCGGACTCCGCATGGTGGACGAAATGATTCGGTTTTTGCTGGGCGAACAAGGGGAGCTTTTGCGGAAGCGTTTCCGTTGGATTTTTTATCCATGGATCAATACCGACGCTTTGGCACTGGGTTGTCACGGGGATCCCCTGTATACCCAAGACCTCAATCTGAACCGGGACTGGGGCCCGTTTGAACGTCCGGAAACCCGCGCGGTGCGAGATCACTTGACCCGCGAGATGACCCGGGGGCCGAAACTCGTGCATCTGCTGGACCTGCACATGGGCTGGCACAGCCGCGACACCTGCGGGGCGGGCATGACCGTTCCCGAGGAGGGCAACGCCCCCCAAGCGTTGATCGACGTGCAAATGGCCTTCGCCAACTATGTGATGGAACGCGCGGATTACACGGACTTTGTCTGGCGGCATGGGGCCCTGGACCGCCCCAATTTCGCCTCTTGGATCGGACGGTGCTTCGGCGCCCCGGCGCAAACGGTGGAAATCTCCCGACACCGTTGGCGCATGAGGGCGGACGGGCGCTGGGTGTCCCCGTCTCCGGAGTTGGAACGGGCGTTGGGTCGCGCGCTCCTGCTGGGCCTGGCCGCGTTTTATGAAGGCTGAATCTGAATGCTCAATGGTCCAGACGGGCGTGAGCGCGATATTGTCCCGGCGACTCGCCCTGGTGTTTTTTGAAGAACGCACAAAGGTGATTCACGGTGGCAATGCCGGATTTCTCGGCAATGTCGGCCAACGGTAATTCCGTATCCCGCAGCAACTGTTGAATTCTTTCCAGTCGCACGGCATGAATTTCCGCCAGCGGGGTGCGTCCCAAGAGCTTTTTGAAGCGAATTTCAAAGGTACGGCGGCTGCCCGGATAGCGTGAAGCCACCTGATCCACGCCAATGTTTTCATGAATGTGTGCGCGGATATAGCGGAGAATGTCGGTAATGGCCGGATCTTCCAGCAGATGGCGCACGTCGGTGCTCGCGCGTTGAATGGGGGGGAGGGGCGCAATCAGTTGATCCTCAAATTTCCGCTGTGGAAACTCGACCCTTTGCACCAAAAGCTCCATGGCGGTGGCGCCGATCAGTCGGAAGCGGGCGGGGATGCTGGAGAGTGCCGGCGTGCAGGCCATGCAAAGGTCTTCTTCATTGTTGGCGCCCAGCACCACCAGCTGCTCCGGCACGGCAATGCCGCTGGTGCGACACACGGAAAGCAACACCCGGGCCTCGTTGTCTCCCGCACAAAACACCCCGCAAGGTTTGGGCAGTTGCGCCACCCAGTCATGTAGTAGATCCAACCAAGTCCACATGGAAGGCGGCAAAGCGTATTCATGAACATTCACCCCGGGCAGATGCGCGGAGAAGGCCGTTCCCCGGTCCTTGGAAAACCGAGGGCCTTTCATGCCCAAATACGCGAATTCGTTCACCCCCTTTGCCTTCAAATGCTCGGCGGCCAAACGTCCGACTGCATCTTGATCCGTCCGCACATTGATCACGGGAGCGACTTGGGGCGCGGAACTCACATTCAAGATGGGAATTCCCAGTGACAAATAGGGCTCCACGGGCAGTCGGCTCGAAAAACTCCCCAGAATGCCATCCGCGCGCCACTCGCGCAACATTTCCACCGGGGGATACTCCTGCTGAAACCAAAGCATCTCCACATCCGGGTGCCCGCCCAAATATTCCATGGCACCGGCCATCACCCCGCGTCCGTAACCAAAGGTCGTGGGCATCAGCCCCGCAAATCGTTTTAAATGTGTCGTATTCATGCTGAAGGAACATCGGTTATCACGATCTGGATGCGGCGCAAGCCCATTTCCGAAATATGACTCGCAATCTTTCGCAGTTTTATTATGCAATTACATATTTTCATTATGGCCAAACATGAACAAATTCTGTATACACCGTTCAGAATCCCAAACGGAGCTATCCCAAATGACCTCACCTTGCACCCACAACTTTTCCCGCGCCATTCCCGTTGAATCCGGATATGATCTGGTGGTGGCCGGGGGAGGTCCCGGCGGCTGTGGCGCCGCCATCTCCGCCGCCCGCAAGGGCGCCCGGGTCCTGCTTGTCGAGGCCACCGGTACCTTGGGGGGCATGGGCACCTCGGCGATGGTTTCGGCATGGTCCCACATGGCCAATGGCAAGCATTCCGTAATTGGCGGCCTGATGCTGGAACTGGTGGAAACCCTCTACGCGCGCGGGGGAATCGCGCCTTCCTACGACCCCGCTTTCTGGAACACCATCCACAATCGGGGACTGGGCTACAACACCGAGGCCTACAAACGGTTGCTCGACGAACTTTGCGAGGCGGCGGGTGTGGAGGTGCGTTTTTTTGCCAAGGTCATCGAGGCCGAAGCCGATCCAACCCGCAAAGAGGTTCACGGCCTGATCCTCCATCAAGTGGAGGGGATGCGCTTTGTTGAAGCGAAAACCTTTGTCGACGCCACCGGGGACGCGATTCTGGCCGATCTTTGTGGCGTGGTCTCCCGACGGGCCGGCCGGGACACGCCCCACATCATGCCGCCCACCCTCTGTTCGGCCTTGGCCGGCATCGACTACGAGCGCTTTCACCGCAAGCATCAGCAGGAAGCAGTGGAACGAGCTTTGGCAGACGGGTATTTCAGTCAGCCCGACCGCCATGTTCCCGGGTTGTTCCGCACCGGCAAAACCACCGCGATTCTCAACGCCGGGCACCTCTTCAACATGGATGCGCTGGACACCGTCAGTCTATCGGAAGGCATGAGAAATGGACGTCTTCTCGCCCGGGAGTACACGGAATTTTTCAAACAATATCTGGAGGGCTGCGAGGAAATCGAGATCGTCACCAGCGCCCCCGCCATGGGGGTCCGGGAATCGCGTCGGATCGTGGGCGAGTACGAACTGGATTACGAAGATTACCAAGCCCGACGACATTTTCCCGATCAAATCGCCATTTACTGCAAGCAGCCGGATGTGCATGTGTATGACACCAGCCCCGAGGAATACGCCCGCTATCATCGCGAATTCGAGTCCATGGACGTCCTGCAACCCGGAGAATCCTATGGCATTCCCTATGGCGTCCTGGTGCCGAAAGGGTGGCGAAATCTCTGGGTGGCCGGACGTTGCTGCGCCAGCGATCTCAAAGTGAACGGCGCCATCCGCGATCAGCCCGCCTGCGTCATGATGGGACAGGCGGCGGGAACCGCCGCCGTTCAGGCGATCCGGCGGAAGCAATCCGCAGCGGAAATCGACACCCGGGAATTGATCGAAACCCTGCGCGCCGACGGCGCCAACCTTCCCCAGCGGGAAACCGCTACCACCCTGACCCGAAAAGAAGTGCGGAGTGACGAGTGCGCCATAGTCCCGACTTTAGTCGGAAGTCCTTGAGCACCCTTCAGGGTGCGATATTCGTCGGTTGAGGTCAAAACGACTGAAAAAAAGACCTCTGGCTCTGAAATCCCGGACCCTAAAGGGTCCTCTGGGCTTCCGACTGAAGTCGGGACTTCGGCGCGAAACGTGGAAGCAAAGGTCGTAGTCCCGACTTTAGTCGGAAGTCCTTGAGCACCCTTCAGGGTGCGATTTTCAAAGCCCATGGTTTTAAATGCGGAATGAGGAGTGAGCCGCGGTTTCAGCCGCTGCCCGAGAGAAAAAACATCGCCGGATCGAGCTGCCATGGTTCGATCATCGGCATTTCCTGACGTTCGGCCGCCTGCCGTAAAATTTGGTTGTTTTGATCATTCAATCGCCCCAGGGCCTCCATCGCCTCGGGGGCCCATGATGCGGGAATCCGTTGGTCAAAGAATTTCGGCGGCGGCTCGGTGTTTTCCTCCCATAGATCGTTCTCCCGCAGATCCGCCCATTGTATCCCCGGATAGCGGGCGTATTGCACCCATTTGTACGGACCCTGTCGGAGCATCAGAGAGGCGCCCGTTCTCGGGTCCATCAGCACGGAGTGAATGCAGCGGTCTTCGGGGAGGCTTTCCGGGTTTTCCCGCATCAGCGGAACCAGCGAGAGGCCCTCCGCCGCCGGCAGGGACGGAGTCCGACCCCATTCCGTCAGCGTCGGCGCCAGATCCAAGAGGCTGATCAGTTCATCGCAGCCACGTCCGGGCACGATGCCGGGACCCCGCCAGATCATCGGCACTTTCACGGCCTCATCCAGAAAACAGGATTTCCAGAACATCCCGTTTTTTCCCACCAGATCGCCATGATCCGAGCCATATCCCAGATACACGTTTTCACGCCCAAGATGCGTATCCACGCAGGCAATTGCCCGCCCGATCTGTCGGTCCATTTCCTCTACCATCCCGTAATAGGCGGCCCGGGCGCGGTGTAGTTCCACCGGGTCAGGGTTCAACATCTCGCGGGCGGCCAGCCAGTCCCGCAGGGCCGGATGGGCACGGGCATGCTTGTTGACGATCTCCGCCATGTCCGGGCGGGGCAAACACGCCTGATACGCTTTAAACCGTTCGGGGTCACAAACATAAGGATTGTGGGGCGCATGGGTCCCGATGACCATGAACAGCGGCCGCGTGGGGTCCTGTGTCCCGATCCTTTCGCAGGCGGCGTCCACCACCTCCCGATCATAGTGCATGCCCGGCCCTTGCCCCGGTCCATTGAAGCGCAAGGTGTCCCGTCCCTGACCGGTGCTGTGGTTGAAGACGCCCAAATCCAGTTCGCGGAAAGCCGGATCCGTGGGCCCAAACTCTCCCACCAAACGCTCGGCAAAGCCATGCCGCTGATCGGGCCCAATGAAATGCATGCGACCACAGAGCACCGTATCGTATCCGGCGGCGGCCAGCGCGTGCGCCAGGGTGGGAATGTGGGAGGCCAGCGCTTGGCGATTCGTCAACACGCCATTGTGCAAGGGACTTTGACCCGTGAGCATCGACATTCGGCTGGGGCCACAGACCGGTGAATTGCAATAACACTGTGTGAATCGACAGCCTTCGGCGGCCAGTTGATCCAGATGCGGCGTTCGCACCCAAGGATCCCCCGCGCAACCCATGAGGCCGGCGTTGTGTTGATCCGAGATCAAAAGCACGATATGGGGACGAGAGGGATGGTTTGTCGATGCGCACATAAGAGAATTCCTTACTGAAATCAGCAGAAAATGCCATCCGGCAATTCATTCCCGTATGAAAAAACATCATTCTGCGCATTTACGTAATCAATTTTCGTATTTTGAAAATATACACGGTTGCGCATGTCGTGTAATATGATCGTATGCATTGTTCATCGAACCCTATCAACACATCCGGCGGAAAGCAAGGCAGTGCCCTCTTGGTGACATTGCTGGTTATCTCTTTGTTATTGATTATGGTGTTGACGTTTGTGGCCATGGTGCGCTCGGGCCTGCGCGACGTGGTCAACCATCAGCATACCCTCCAAGCCCAGGCCAATGCGCGGTTGGGGGCCGATCTGGCCATCGGGCGCCTGCAGGAGCTGATGGGACCGGACACCCGGGTTTCCGCAAGCGCCGAACTTTTCGGGGGACCGGAGTCGAATCTTTCCGGCATGCCCGCCCCCTCCGCCGCCCATCCCCGCTGGGTCGGCGTGTGGGACGCGGCGGAATTCGACGACAGCCAACCCGCGAACAAGCCTTTCTTGGATTGGCTGATTTCCAGGGGAAACGGAGATAACGTCCCCTTGTTGGGTCCGGGAAGCGTGGAGGATTCATCCGATCAAGTGGGCACTGGAATCACCCGCTTCGGCGACCAAGGTTTGGCTTGGTTCGTGGAAGACCACGGGTTGCGGGCCCAGTTGCGTCCCCGATTCCGAAACGATCACCCCGGCGGTTCTTGGCGACCCGGTGCGGGTCTCATTCCCGGGGCCGTCCCTCCGGAGGCTTTCCCCGGGCTGGGCAGTTTGGCGGGTGTGGGACTGGATGATTTTTTCCGTTTGTTCAGTTTGCGAGAGCTTCCCTTTCTCGTCCCGGAAGCGCAACGGGAGGAAGCCGCCAGCATCGCGGCCACCCGCCGCTTTGATTATACCCTCTTGTCACGCGGCGTGCTCTCAAACACCCGACACGGCGGACTTCGCAAAGACCTCACCCTCGCCTTTGAAAACGACGCCGTGTTCGAGCGCGTGTTTCCCCACCGCTCCCTGCCTGTCGACCCGGACCGGGCCGAACATTTTCTCATCGAAGCCGACAAACTGGCCCAAGCCCAGGATCTGCGTGAAAACGGCTACATTCACTGGGGCATCTTCAAAGACTATTACAACCTCAAAAGGCACATTGAGGTACGAAACGGACTGCCGGTGCTTTACCAAGCGGGTTTGGACTGGCGGGACATCAATCAAAACCAAAGCCAACCTCCCGCCTCTCCCCTGGGTCGCGGAACCCTTGGACCCCACCAAATGGGTCCCAACCGCAACCAATCCACCTATCACGGCCAGCGTCCCTTCGGGCAGCCCGATCCGATTGAGCAGACTCCGGAATCGCGCCCCTACATGCACAACCCCGTAAACACCACCTACAGTTACATGCAAGTGAACGGCTGGATCGAATACCATCCCGCCACCGCAGACGACCCCGCCGGGTTCCGCACCCATGCCCAGCTCATCACCGGTCTCTACAACCCCTACAACATCAATATCCGGATTCGGGGACATCAAAACGGTGGCGTCAAATTTATGAACTGGCCCCAGATCTTTTTGAATTTCCCCGGTCTGACAACCGCCAATCCGGGAGAGGAGGGGTTTGGGGGTCAGTTGCTGCGAATTGGCTCGGGACTCCAGCCCGAAATTGTTCCCCCCGGTCTCTCCCGGGCCTATTCCATCCGCGACTATGCCGACCGGGACGCGGGTCAAGCCTACCATGGCGACGCGGAATTTGGCAATGAAATCGCCCACTTGGTCAGCGAGAGCTTCGTCTCCGAATTGATCCCCTGGGACGGCGATCCGAACCACCCCGTCAACGCCTCCATGTGGGTGAGTCAGGATGGCCGCCCGGTCATGTCCCTGGGCAATGAAGACCCGCGATGGAGCGCCCACCGACACGATTGGGAAATCAACCAAGTCTTTTACGAACCCTTCCGCTGGGACATCCACAATCAAACCGGCTCCAAACTTCTCCAAAACACCATCTCGCCCAACGAAAGCGAGAACGCGCCCTTCACCTTTGCCATGCGCCTGCGCACCACTCGGGAAACCCCGGCCAACCAAGCACTGCGTCCTCTGATCGACGCCAACATCCGCGCCCGCTGGAACAACCCGCGCTGGGACTCTCCGCTCAACCTTCCCCATCTCGCCGTCTTCTCTCCCGAGATGGAACCCGACGACCTGGTGCCGCAAATGAACGTGGAGGATTCTCCCTTGGGCCACCTGTATCAAGGCGCGGGCCATGATCCGCTTTTTGGAAACACGCGGGTGATCCTCTTCGACGTTCCCCGCGAGGATCTCGTCTCCTTGGGCCAGCTCCAACACGCCTCCGCCGGACGATTCAGCTACGAACCCTCTTACATCGCCGGGAACTCCTACGCCAACCCCCGCATTCCCCTGAACCGTTGGCGGGCCAGTGTCTCCGACACCTACAGTTCCGGGCTCCGCTACAGCATCAATGGAAACTTCAACCTCTACGACGCCTCCTATTTGGTCAACCAACGGATGTGGGACGGGCATGTGTTCACCACCATACCCCAAGTGCGGGACAATTTCACCCCCGGCGAACCCCAGATCGACTATGCCCGCCTTCTCGCGGGCGAAGACCTGTTGCCCAATCCCCGCTTTCTCCCCTACGAACCCCGGGGCAGCGCCTTCACTGCAGAGGTATTGCGCGACGAGGGCAACGACGCCGACAGTGGGGGCTTTCACCACAACGCCGGCCACCTGCTTGTGGACGGGGCCTTCAATGTCAATTCCACCTCCGTCAACGCCTGGGAAGCCTTTCTCAGCGGTACCTTGGGCCTGCCCGTCCAACAAGTGAATGAAAACGGGGTGATCACCGGCTTCCGGTCTCCCGGTGACGGCAACGTACGCTTCCCCCGCATCCAAGCCCCGCTCGGGGACGGCATGCTCCGCGATTCCCCAGACGAAAATTACTGGACCGGATTCCGGGAACTCACCCCCGGAGAAGTCAACCAACTCGCCACCGCCATCGTGGCCCAAGTCAAACGCCGCGGCCCCTTCCTCGGCATGGGCGAATTCGTGAATCGCATGCTCCGCGACGGACCCGAGGGACACGCGGGCGCCCTGCAGGCGGCGCTGGACGCCACCGTGAACCAAAACATCGATTCCGATTACGAATTCCCCGCCGGCGTGGCCTCCGGAGACAGCACCCAAGGGGCGGGATTCCCCGGGCAACTCTTGCAGGGCGACCTCCTGCAAGCGTTGGGACCCATGATGACCGCCCGTTCCGATACCTTCACCGTGCGCGCCTACGGCGAAACCGGCCCTTCTGGCGCGCCGCTTTCCCGCGCCTGGTGCGAAGTGGTCGTGCAACGCGTCCCCGACCCCGTGCAAAGCGCCGGAGAAATGAGCGGGGATGACCTTTTGCGCGAACTCGCCAACCCCTCCAGCCCCTTTGGTCGCCAATTTCGCGTCCTCTCTTTTCGTTGGCTCAACGAAGATGAAATTTAACCGGACCGCCCCATCATGCACTTTCCCCTCCACAAATACGCGGCCCTGCTCCCGGTTATCATTGCCCTGATCCTCCTGACCGGAGTCTTCGCCCCCCTTCAAGCGGCGGAGGAAACCGTTTCAGTGCGGGCCTTCACCCTCTCCGGTTCCGAGTCCCCGGTCTTGTCGTTGTGGAACGGTGAAACCTTTCAAACCGTGAGGGCCTCGAACGTGCAACCGTCCCCCGCGTATCAGGTGGCCATGGCCAACCCGCTGCCCGTGTATCTCGATCCCCAACCCGGTCCCGAGGGAGAGCCTCCCCAACCCGCCGCAATGGTTCCGCTTCCGGAGGGTGCCACGCATATCCTGCTGCTGGTCACCGGTAACGAAAATCAAATCGTGGCCATGACGGATGACCTTCACGCCGCCGATGCCCGCGACTGGCTGTTCTTCAACCTCACCGCCTCCACCATCGCCTTTCAAATTGGCGAGGACACCGAGCCTATCCTCATCGAACCCCGGTCAAGGTTCAGCCGCCGCATGGACGCGGGGTCCGTGCGCAGCCAACCCGTCATGGCCGCCGCCCGCATTCAGGGCGAAGTGCAAACGTTTTACTCCACCTTCTGGCCGATCCGGGACGACCGCCGCACCATGGTGATGTTCGTGCCCGCCGGAGAGGACCGCATCCAGCTCCGCCGCATCGTCGAACGTCTCGCCCCCCGTGAGGAAGATGAGTAGTTATAGAGTGGCGAAATGATTTGAGATCCAGTCGGCAGCCATTAAGATCTGCGCAAACAAATTATATTAATTCGCAAACACGTAATTGATAAAAAAAGTCACTACTGGGTAGAATGCAAAATGAATTGAAATCAAACCGGAGATCTCACGTATGAAGAAACGAATCCTCATAAAATTTTGCATCCCCCTCGCATTTGCAGCGGCCATGGCTCATGGGCAGGTGCAAACCATGCTCATCGATTTCGGCACCAACACCGGCGTTCCCAACTCCCCCGACGGGAACGGCAACCTCTGGAACAGCGGCATCACCGGCACCGGCACCTTTCAGCTGCAGGATACCAGTGGCAATGCCAATGTGGCCACCGCCGTTCTTTCGGGGACATTCAGCGACACTAACAACGACCAAGGCTGGGATGACCGAACCGAGGTTCCCTCTTGGGCAACGGGCTCCGTCACCGAAGCCTTGAACGATCGGCTGTTTCAGGGCCGAAGACAGGCAGGCACGCTGGTTTTAAGCGGTCTCAACCCGAATTTGAGCTACAACATCGAATTGGCAGCCGCATTTCAGGCCGATTCTGGATCTGCGGGCAACAGTTCCGGATTTCTTTCCATGTTCGCCCTTGGAGGGCTGAACCCCGTGGTCCCCGTGGAAGCCCGACTTGATCCCAACAACAATTCACCTCTGGCACTCAACACAGATCAAAATCAGTTTACAAATATTAGCAATAAAGGGAATGCCTTCGATGAGGGGGGATATGAGTGGCAGGTCCGGACAGGTGCTGGCCAGAATGACGAAGGTTGGATCGGCTGGTATGGCGTATCCCCGACTTTGGCTGGTGAAATTTCCATCACCTTTGCAGGCGGAGAGAACAATCTGAGCCGCGGGGGTTGGAACGCCATGTCCATATCCGCCATTCCGGAACCTGGGACTTTGTTCTTGCTTGGACTGGGGCTGGCAATTGTCATCGGACACCGCCGCCGCAAATAGTTCCGACTCGGAACGGTTCCAAAACCCGCTTCCGACACCAAAACGTTGGTTTCTCATGGCTGTGACCTTCGGGGAACTCGTTCCCGGACCGTGAACGGTCCGCTATACTTTTCAAACAGGGCCTCTGGCTCCGCGTTCCCGGACCGTGAACGGTCCGCTATACTTTTCAAACAGGGCCTCTGGCTCCGCGTTCCCGGACCGTGAACGGTCCTCTAAACTTCCGCGTGAACGCGGGACTGGCGCATGTCCTC
Source organism: Verrucomicrobiota bacterium (assembly GCA_020831635.1). Taxonomy (GTDB): domain Bacteria; phylum Verrucomicrobiota; class Kiritimatiellia; order SS1-B-03-39; family UBA6053; genus PXAS01. Next base: position 22,263 of record JAFIGC010000072.1, read on the forward strand.
CGCAAGGCGGAACCTGAAGGTTCGCGCACTCCGAAGGCGCTTCGCGCAACTCCGCACTCCGCACTCGAATGCTCCCTACTCCATCACCCGGATTTCGATGAAGTTGAGTTTGTTGCGCACCGCGCCGGGGGCGCGGGAAAGAGTGAGGCGCCCGTTTTGCACCTCCACCTCTTGGCGGTTTTCGATCCAGCGGGTGGCGTTGGAGGTGCTGCCGGAGAGAAAGGAGCTTCCCTGTACGGCGAGGCTGAAGCTGTTGGAGGTGTATTGGGCGTCCCCCATGACCACGCGCAGATCGTAGCTACCGTTGGGCAGGGCGATTTCCCAGTCGGGATCGGTCTCGGCACCGGCTTCGCCGCAATGAATGAGGGTGTCGTGCATCACGTCGGGCGAAACGCTTTGGTTCCGTTGCCGAGCGGTGCCGGGCTCGGAGGTCCAGCCATAGTCCAAGCCGTCGCCCCGGGGGCCGAAAAGGTTGCCGCTGTCCACCCGCCATCCGGGCGGGGCCTCCACGGATGCCGGTTGGAAGTTAATTCGCGCCACCCAGAGATGCCGCAGGAGAAGTTGCTGCTCCGGGCCTGGAATGGGGGTCGCGGTCCGGCTGTTCACGGGATGAACGGTGAGGATGTAGCTTTCTCCCAAGGTCAGTGCGTCCGTCTGAATCAAGACCGTTTGCAAATCGTCCTGCAACGCCGCCAGATGAACGGTGGCGTGGGGCGCGAAACTGTAATTGGCGGGGTTCTCGGCCCCGTATGGGCCGGCACCCTCTTCCACGGGATCGCTGAAGGTGATCCGGGTGAGGGTGTCGGACAAAATTTCGGCCTCCACAACCGTGGGCGCGGTGGTGTCGGGAATCACCTGCAACATGGCTTCCCGCGAAAACACCTCCTCGTCGGCATTCCCTGTCCGGATTCGATAATAGCCGGTATCGTTCAATGAGGTGCTTTCAATCGAAAAATCGACCCCGGTGGCCCCGGGAATGTCCTCTCCGTTTTTTTGCCACTGACTGAACGTCAGCGGACGCCCGGTCAACACCGCGCTGAAATACGCGGGATCTCCTTCGACCACGGTTTGGTCCGATGGATGCCGGAGCACCAGCGGTGGATGGGTCTCCCCCACGACCGAATACCGTACGCGAAAGAATCGCAGATCCGACCCTTCGAGGGTTTGTACCTCCAGATGCAAGGTGTCGCTCTCGGGCGTGGGTCCGGGCTCGACAGCCACGGGGAGCAATTCATCCACCCCGAAGGGGGTCCACGGGCCGTCGGGATGTTCGGCGTGTTCCACCCATTGGCGGATGCCCCGCCAGTGGGAACCCCGTCCCGGCCAGCCGACGGCATCGCGTCGGTGCGGGATGCGAATGCGCACGGCTCCGTCAGCTTCCCGAACCAACCCCACGCGGAAGGAGGCAAGATCATCGGGTTCACCGCCAAACAGGTAAGTTTCCAGGGCCGCCGCCCCGAAAGGGATTGCTCTTTGGGCCGCCGCCTCACGCACGTACTCTTCCGAGGCCCCGGGCTCCACCAAGCCCGCCGCCTCCGCCCAAATCCGGAAACCCGCCATTCCCCCCAAGGGAAGGTCATGGACCGCGTCGTGAATCACCGCCCAGTGTTCGGGGATAAAGCTGTGACCGCTGGTGCCGTTCCATTCCAGAACCACATGTTCCTCCGGGTCCAAACCAAACAAGTTCCACACGGGTTGGGCCGCTCTTTTTATGGCCCGCAAACCGGTTTGCCCCGCGCCGAAGGAATTGTTTTCCGACATCAACACCCGACGCGGCGCGACCAGCGCCACCGCAAAATGTTGGTCAAACGGTTGTCGATAATAATCGTTGGGGGATACCTCGATATCGACCTGGTTGTAGCTTACCAAAAACCAATGCGGAAACTGATGGCGGAAGGTGGGGCTCCATCCCCAAGTGCTGCGGGTGGGATGGGAACCGCCGGTGCCGGTTTGATGGGGCGCAACCAAGGCGAACCGCTCGTCCAAGGCGGCGGCCCAGAGGGCGGTTTTTCCGCGACGGGAATAGCCCGTGCCCGCGATGCGGTGGGGATCGATGTCCGGGTCGGTTTCCAAATAGTCCACCATGCGGCTCATGCCCCAGGCCCAGGCGGCGATGGTGCGCCAGTCCCCGTGAAACCCCGACTCGGCATAAGGCGTGATGAGGCTGTTGCGGAAACCGCTGCCATCGGACGCAAAATCCCCGTGGGCGGCGGTGGCCAAGGCAATGCCCGCCTGAAGCGTTCCCTCAAGATCCCAGCGGTCCGCGCGACTGCCGCCCGGCTCAATCGCTTCATGGCCATTTCGGTTCAGTCCCACCAGCACCGGTACCGGACCCTCCGCGTGATTGGGCACATACACGGCCAGAATCATCGGCGCGGTGCCGGGCGGACCATACACGCCGCGAATCACTTTTTTGGTCGCCAAGCCCTCCATGAAATTCGGATCCACGCTCTCCACCGTGAACTGCATGTTCACGGGCGCACCCGGCTCAGCGCCGTACATGTAATGCCGCATCATGTCCATGATTTCCGGACGCCGCCGCTCCCGCCAGTCCAGACGGTCCGTCACCATTTCTCCCCACACGGTTCCCGCCTCGAAATCGAAAAAGCGCAACGGGTCCGGCAAGTTGGGGAAGTCCGGGTCCGAACTCGACGACACTGGCATCAGCAAAGGCTGTGATTCAATCGGGGGCCACGCCCATTCGCCAGCGAGACCCAAAGATGCAGACAAAAGAAGTGGGAGGAAGTAGAGGAAAAACTTTTTCATGGCTGGGGATCTACAATTGCGAGCGGAACGAGCCTTCGGCGTGCGGTCGCTTTCGCTGCCGCCTTGCGTCAAGCTGGAAATGAATTTGTCACAGTCCCGCGTTTACGCGGAAGTGATAGAGCGCCCTTCAGGGTGCGGGTTTCAGAAGCAAGAGGTCCGCAAGAATCCCGAGGAGACGATGCCATGACGACGAGCTTCCGTCTAATGAAAAAGGCCTGCATCTCCATGAGCCGGAAATATCATTTTGACCTCTGGTTCCGCGTTTCCTGACCGTGAACGGTTTGGGGATGAGGCCATTGGCTCCGTGTACCCGGACCGTAAACGGTTTGGGAATGAGGCCATTGGCTCCGTGTACCCGGACCGTAAACGGTCCTCTAAACTTCCGCGTAAACGCGGGACTGGCGCATGTCCTCCGCACAGCGGAACCTGAAGGTTCGCGCACTCCGAAGGCTCGCTGCGCTCGTAACAAAAAACGCCCGACGGACAGGGTGTTTTTCAGGGAGAAACGGTGGTTATTTGCGGCGGCGGCGCAAACCAATCAGACCCGCCACCCCCACGATCCCTAACAAAACCAAAGTGCTTGGCTCGGGGATGGCGGTGATGGTCACGTTGTCGATGTAGAAGTTTGCATCCGCATCCGTGCCTGTCGACCCAGCGCCTTGAATACGAAAATACACGGTATCGGAGATGGCAACGTTGCCGCCATCGTTGTTGAAGCGGTTCCATGAAAAGGCGCTTCCTGCACCTGGCCGTTGAACACCCAGTGAGGGCAGACCCTCAATACCGTTAAAATCGGCATCGGGTCCATAATCAAGTCCCGTCGTCGGATCTTCCAGCCAACCGGCTCCCTCGCCAATGGTCACAGGGTTGCTGAAATCGCTGGAGAAACTGTATTGGACACGCATGTGATTCACCCCATCCGTACGGAATCCTGCGTCAAATTGTACGTTCTTGAGCTGATAGTTGGTGCCTGGATCAAGGGTAATGCTGAAAGCAAAGTAGTGCTCGTCCAAATCGTTGAATACCCGGCCGAACGCGCGACCGCCCTCTCCTGACCAAGTACTACGGTTGATCGCATTTCCATCGACATAGCTGCTACCATCCAGATTGATTCCCGTAGCACTACTGTACGGTCCATTCGTGGTGGTGGCAACTAGCGTCACTGCCGAAGCGGTGACATCGGATGCTGCGGTCGTGGCATTCATGTTACTTGCAAACGTCCATTGCGCAAGAATGATGTCCGCCTGCGCAACCCCGACAGAAAGTCCGGCGAGCAGGGCGAGGGTGGTGCTGAGTTTTTTGAGTTGTGCGTTCATGTTGTGCTCCTGAAATGTTTGGGTCTCATGGTGGGAATCATTCTGGTTTTTGGGGTGAAACCCGGTCAATGCACCTTACACCTATCATATGAGGGTCAGACTGTCTATTGTGTATATGCGTAGATTGATGTCGATTATGCGCACATGACGTTTGAGGATCGGAGAAAAGCGTGTGGCGTGCGCGAAGCGCCTTCGGAGTGCGGTCGCTTTAGCTGCCGCCTTGCGTCAAGTTGGAAATGAAGCTGTCATAGTCCCGCGTTTAGGGCCTGTCGATTTATTCGACCATCCATAGGCATAAGCTATACATAATTAT
>JAFIGC010000073.1 GCA_020831635.1 Verrucomicrobiota bacterium
CGTTGGCGTTGATGTCGGTGGCGGCGTACATTGACCTGAATCCGGTGCGGGCGGGGATGTGCGGGGACCCTATGGAATATCACTGGAATGGCTACGGGGAGGCGTGTGGCGGGAATGTGCTGGCGAGGGACGGTCTGGAGGCGTTGGTGCGGTTTACGCGGGGGCATCAACCGCGCGGGGCGGACAATGTGCGGAAGCGTCAATTGAACCGCGAGATGCACTGGACGGGGATCGGGGAGGCGATGGAAAAGGAGCGAAAGCAACGCGCGGCCCCGAAAAACTGGAAGGAGGTGCAGGCGGCCTATCGTTTGTGGGTGGTGGCCAAGGGGATGACGCGCAAAGAGGACTACCGGACGACTGAGAAAATTCGAAACCGCAAGGGGTTTGACCCGGTGGAGGTGATTGCGGAGTATGAACGTCGGGGAGAGGTGCCGATGGCGCGAATGTTGCGGCAGCGGGTGCGATATTTCACCTGCGGGGTGGCCATCGGGAGTTCGGCGTGGCTGGAGGGGATGATGGCGGAGTATCGGTCTTGTTTTGGCGAAAAACGGAAGAAGGCGGGGAAACGGATGCAAGGCGGCTGTTGGGCAGGATTAGAGGCATTGCGTCAGTCAGGGCAGAATGATGGGGTGAATGGGACAGAATGATGAGGCGGTTTATTCGTCACTCGTCACTCGACACTCTCCATTCGTCACTCCCCTGACCCATCTCCTTCTCTCCCTCTCTCATCAAGGAGAAGACTGGCGGCCCAGTCCGATTTGCCGTCATAGACTTTTGCGGTGAGGTTTTTGATGTTGCCGTTGTTTTCGTCCATGTCCCAGGTGAGGTATCCGGCCTGTTTTTCCGGGTCGGGGTGTTTCATGGCCACGCTTCCGCAATTGAGGCAAAGGGTATCGGGGGTTTCCGGGGGACGGTAGGCCCAGCGGACGTGTTTATGACCGTGTACGTAGAGGGCTGGCTTGTATTCTTTGACGAGTGCCGCCAGCGTTTCTTCGCCGATGAGCTTGTGTTCCCAGCTTTCCGGGTGTTCGGGAGGGGTGGTGTATGGAAAGTGTCCCATGAGGATCACAATTTGGTTGGTCTTGCGCATCTTTTCCAGCGTCTCTTCCAACTTTTGGTGAACATCGTCGCGCACCACGCCGTTGGAACGGATTTTGAGGGGGACGGCGTGGTCCACGGAGACCACGGAGAGGCGGAGACCAAGTTTGCGCACATGCACGGGTTCCGGGGGCAGAAACGTGAGAAAATGTTCCAGGAGGCCTTCCTCAACGGAGCCGCGGGTATAACGGTCATGGTTGCCGGGGATGGCGATGAGATTTCCTTTGGTTTTCTCGAGAACCGGTTCAAAGAGAGCCGCGGCCATGACAAATTCTTCCCGCAGGGAAAAATTGGTGAAATCTCCGGAGAAGAGGGCCACGTCCGCCTTTTCTTCCGTCACCGCTTTGATGGCCGGCAGCCGGTAGCCGGGTGGGAATTTTTTGGCGCGGCCCAAGGTGAGGTTCAGTCGGCCCAGCCAGCGCTTGGGCTCATACCACTCCCGCCATAACATGCGGGGGCTCCAGAGATGCAGGTCACCAAAATGGACGAATTTCATGGGAAGACCATGACGGGTATCCCGAAGTTTGCCAGAAAAAAACACCCCGCATTGACCGGGGTGTTTTCAAGCATGCAATTGATTCGGTATGAATCAGTTGGAGGCGTATTTGACCGAGCAGCCGTAGGGCTGGGTCTGTTTGGGGTCGACTTCTTCACCGGCCAGAATGGCTTCCACGGCGGCACGCACGTAGTTGTCGGCCTTTTCGATGTCGGAAGCGCGGGTGGAGCGGATGCTGTCGATGGCGCCTTGGTAGCGGAGTTTTCCTTCGCCATCAATGACGTACATGTGCGGCGTGGTGCGAGCGCCATAAGCGCGGCCCACGGTACCATCTTCATCGATCAGAACCGCTTTGGCCTTGATGTTTTTTTCTTCGATGGTCTTGGCTTGGTCTTCACGACTCATCCAGCCTTGGGTGTTGGGGGCGGAGGAGCAGATGCTTAACCAAACCACGCCTTTTTCCGCCATTTCTTCCTGCATGGCCTGCATGTGGCCACCGGCGTAGAATTTGACGACAAAGGGGCAACCGTGGTTGACCCATTCCAGCACCACGATTTTGCCTTCGTAGTCGGAAAGCGAGTGCTCTTCGCCATGGGCGTCGGTCAAGGTGAAGGCGGGGGCGGCTTCGGCCGCATGTGCGGCAAGACCCAAGGTCATCGCGAGGGTCATGAACAATGTCATTAGTTTTTTCATTTGTTATACTCCATTCAGGGGTTGGTTTCTCATTTCAGGCCTTCTTGGGCCAAGATTATGTCTAAAATTCGGCGAGTTTTACAATTTGTCAAGATATTCCCGGATCATGCCGGGATTGAGGCGTTCGGGCAAGAGTTGGGCTTCGGCATCTTCTCCGGGTCCGTAGAGGAGGTAAACGGGCACGCCGCGTCGTCCATGGCGGGCCAGTTTTTCCGCGATGATGTCGTCGCGCAGGGTCCAATCCGCGCGCAGGGTGACAACCTCCTGATCTTGAAAGGCTTTCATGACCTCCTCGCGATGTAGGGTGGTGAATTTATTGATTTTGCAAATGGTGCACCATTCTGCGGTGAAATCGATGAACACGGCCCGTCCGTCTCTGCGGAGGCTGTCCAAGAGTTCGGGGGTGAAGGGGCGGTAATGCACGGGAACGCCTTCGTCCACGAGTTGAAGGGCAAGTTCTTCGGTGAGATCATCCCAGCGAATCGGTTCACCGGCCTCGATTTTTTGAGAAAGGGCATCCGTGACCTCGGTGGCGGGTTCATGATAGCTGAAGGCCAGCCAGCCGGAAAAAAGGACAAGGAGGAGAACGGAGATTTTCGCGTATCGTTGCACTTTGGGTTTCCTTCCGGGTTCGCCCCACTTGCCGAGGGCCCAGGCGGCAAAGCAGATGATCATCATGGCTCCGACCACGCGCATGGTGGCGGAAGCGGACAATTGGCTTGCAAGGACGTAGAGCAGGACCCAAAGGAAAGCGACCATGGCAAAGGCGGAGCCTTGCTTGAGAGTCACCATCCACATGCCGGGGGGCGGGAGTTTTTCGGTCAATTTTGGACTGAAGGCGAGGACGACATAGGGGAGGGCGATGCCGAGACCCAATGAGGTGAAGGCCAGAAAGCCGATCCAAACCGTTTGGGTGAGCATCCAGCCGATCATGCCCGCAAGGAAGGGTCCGGTGCAGGGCGTGGCGATCACGGTCATGAGTACCCCTTGGAAAAACGACCCCGAGTATCCTTCTTTTTGGGTGAGTTTACCGCCCATGGTGGTCATGGAATTCCCCATTTCAAAGAGTCCGAACAAGTTCATGGTAAAGAGGGTGAGGACCAACAAAAGGGCGATGACCAGGCGGGGATCTTGAAATTGCGCGCCCCAAGCCGCGCCCAAGGCACCGACAATGGCCGCGAGAATCCACAGGGAGACGAGGATGCCGCCCGCAAAAACCAAGGAATGGATTTTCATGGCCTTGGGGTCGCCGTGGGCCTGTTCCATAAAGCCGGAAATTTTCAAGCCCAAGACCGGGAATACACAGGGAAGCAAATTGATGGCAATCCCGGCGACAAAAGCGAGGATCAAGGCCATGAAAAGATTGCGGGGTTCGGAACCAATATCCATGGCCACTGCTGCTTCCGTGTCATCAGTGATTTCGGGTGCAGCCTCCGTGGTTTCCGCTTCAATTTGAAGCACACGGGGCCCGTCCGCTTCCAACAACCCGCTTTCGTGCACGAGAATCCCGCGGAGGGTATCGGGCAAAGAACTTCCCGGGAGTCTTTCCCCGACAATCGTGGTGATGGTCCCGGATGTTTCGACTTCAAAATCGGCGATCAAACGCCAAAACATTTCGTCCAAGGGAAAAAAGCGCAATTCTCCGGGCCGGATCTCGATATCATCGGCGTGCTCGATTCGAATGGTGATTCGATTGCCCTCCGCCTCTGCGGTGTGAGTGAATTTTCCTTCGAAATCATGGGGGAGGGTTTTAAAGACGGCTTCGAACGTCTCCGGTAGCGGTGGGGTTTCCCCGGCGGTCAATGTAATTTCATCCCGTCCTTCCCCGGGCAGGCAGATGTCCTTGCATTCCAGCCATTCCGCGAATGCGGAGATGGTGAAGGTTTCCCCGGGCTCGGCGTTGGCCGGGGTTTGGATGGGGATCATCAATTTGACGGAATCCTTGTATCCGTGGGACACCAAATCGCCCGGTTCGATAAAGCGGTAGGGGGCGGGCCAATGGATTTCGCCGGCTTCAAAGCCTTCGGGAAGGGTCCAAGTGATTTCCGTGGCCAGACCGGAATCGCCCTGAAATTCCCAATAGGTGTGCCAATCCGGATTCATTTCCAGATGCGCGGCCACCCAGATCGTGTCTCCCGGCGTAAAAGACGTACCCTGTGGAACCAAGCTAAACGTGGTGTTTTGGTCTTCGAAGGCCTGAAGATTGGGGGAAAACAGTGCCAAACAAAATGCGAAAAGGGGTAATTTCATAAATGTCATATACTAAGTAGACGAATGAAAGCCGCTATAATTTCAATTGAATCCAGTTTTCTTTGGGGCGTACCACGGATGGCGTGGATTTGGGGGGGGGGCTTGGGCTTTGGGAAATGAACCACTGAAACCACTGATTCACACTTATCTTGGGTTGGGGTTTGGGTTTTGTAATTTTGGGTTTTCATCGTGCTGGATTAGTGAAAATCAGTGTGCTCAGTGGTTGCTTTTCGAAGGGAATGAAGCACGGATTCCCAACAGATCGCCTTACAAGGTGAGGTGCAAACTGTGGGCGCGGGGAATGGGGGGGATGGAAAGGTAATTTCGTCCGGGGGCGTTTTCAATGGCAGAGGCGTTCTGAGTTCGGATTTGGGTACGTTGCAAAAGGTTCCCCTCGACATCTCTGATTTCGATTTGCAGTCGACCCCGGATCAGGTCTTCGGCCGCAAGGGTGGCGGAAAGATCGGATTGGTCGCGCCAGGTCCGTTGGATGCGATCCGGGTCGAAGTCAAAAAAAAGTCTGTAGGCGGAGCCGTTTTGATTCCATTCGAGAGGGTGGGTTTGGATCCATGCCGAGAAGGGTCCGGTATCGATGACGAGGGTTTCGGGAGAGACGCGGGTAATGTTGGCGAGACCGCGTTGAAACCAGGCTTTATAGGGGACGAATGGCACGGTGATTCCAATGATCAGGATCAGGGCCAGGGCGGCATAAAGGATGTTTTTCTTCAGTTGTGCGGGGTTTTGCAGGCCCTTGGGCTTCACGGTGGATGCGTCGACGTCCCGTTGTTCCACTTGCAGGGTACCGCCGGGTCCGAGGGTGTACACGGTTTGTCGCTCCATGCCGGGGAGAATCTCGGCACTGCGAATGGTGCTCATGCAAAATCGTTGCTGGTCCGAATCGAGCAAGCCGAGGAGGCTTTCGAGAGCGCCGCGTATGGTTTCATCGGGGCAGGCCTTGCCGCGCCATGGTTGAAAGGATTCGGAGTGGGGGATCACCGAGAAGAGGGAGCCGTCCGTGGAAACGTCCACGTAGAATCCCATGTGCCGGCATTGGGCACGCCAGGTTTGCAGGGGGGCTTCGCCTTCGGAGGTTAGAGGGCCTTCGAACAGTCCGCCGATTTGTACGGTACCCTCAAGTTTGCTCATCATCCCTCCCGAGGTAATTTTTGGGGGAGTTGCCAGGGTTTTGCCGGTCATCGAGTTCGAGGCGGTGCGCGTCGGCGGAGCGGGTATCCAAGGACAGGGCTTGGTCGTGGACATCCAAGCGTTCGGCGGTGTATTGCTGGAAGGCCTGGTTGCGCAAGCGTTCCTGTCGCAACTGTTCGCGAAGCCGACGTTGTTCATTCAGCATGTGTTGTTGTTTCTGCTGTTCGGCTTTGAGATCGGACATGATGAGAATCAAAATCAAGCCGATCAGGGGAAAGAAAAACCCGATAAAAAACCAGCCGACACCGGATCGGCCTTTGGCAGAGGCGATCAAGGCGCAAATCGTCCCGAAGACGAACATAATAAATAATTGTACTTCCATGTTTTTCCTTTTCTAGCGTGAGAAGTTGGCGTTTGACTTTCAAAACATGTTACCAAAAGAATGCAATCACAAAGGCGTTGTGGAGTGCGTGGGCGACGATGCAGGGGTAAAGGCTTTTCGTTTTTTCCTGCAACCAGCCGAAGTAGAGGCCGACCAAGAGCAAATACGGGAAGCTGTAGATGGAGAAATGCATGCCCGCGAAGATCGCGGCCACGATGAGCATGGCTTTTCCTTTGGGGAGGGCGTTCATGAGCATGGGTTGCAACAGACCGCGGAAAGCGATTTCCTCGATTATGGCCGGAAAAATGCAAAAGAGCAACCAAAGGCCGGGACCTTCCAAGCCGATCCGGTCCAGTCTCATGAAATCGGGTTTGCCGCTGAGCAACGCTTCCAAGAGCGGGTAGTGCCAAAACCAATTCAGCGCGATCAAGGGAACCAAGGCCAGCATGCCCATCCAAGCCTCGGCGTGGTTGAACCCCGGTCGCTTCAATTGCCCCCACAACAAATCAAAATGTTTTGCGGACAAGATCACGGTGACCGCGAGCAGTGCGATGGTTTGGAAGACCAAATGATACAGTCTGAACTCCCGTTCAGAGCCGAAAAAGATCAGGCTGAGCATCACGGAAGCGAACAGGGCGCAGGCGAAAGTCCAGAACACCGGCCAAAAGGAGGGGGCGTCTTCGTGTATCCGCTCACCGTCGGATCTGGGGACGGGCATCATTTTGTTGCCGGGGGGCTCGCGGTAGGGTTTTCCGCACACTTGGCAAAAGAACAGATGACCGGACAGGGGCGCCCCGCAATAGCTGCATTCGCCCACGGGCTGTCTGCGCATGACGGGGAGACGGTGCAGGCGTCCGGCGGGGGGCGGTGTCCATGGCGTCATTTCCGCCGGATCCTTGGCTGCGGACAATTGTTCTTCGGATTCTGGGTTTTCGGGGACGTTCATGGCGGATTTTTCCATGGGCTACCGATCTCAGGGAAAAAAGCCAAACGAATATTTTGATTTAATTGTAAAAACAGGCGGTGTGTCCCGGAAATCACTTGCCAGTTCCGCGTCCTTCAGGCATGATCCTCTGCCATGCCCACCCTGACCCTTTGTTCCCTTGCCAGCGGCAGTTCCGGAAATTGCGCCTATCTCGCCACCGATGAAACCGAAGTGTTGATCGATGCCGGGATCAGTACCAAGCGCATTGAAGCCGCCCTGGAGGGGCTGGGGACTTCTCTGGCGCGGATCCAGGGCGTTTGCGTGACCCATGAGCATTCCGACCATATCACGGCGCTGCCGGTGATGCAGCGCAAATACGGGATGCCGTTTTACGCCAACGCCGGCACCATACAAAGCGCGGCCCGTAAAAAAGGGTACGACGCTCTGCAGTGGAAGGTGTTTACCAACGGGGCGTCCTTTGAAATCGGGGATTTGACTTTCATGCCCTACAGCATTCCCCACGACGCCTATGATCCCGTGGGGTTCGTGATCCAGTGGCGGAATACCAAAATAGGCTTTGCCACCGACATCGGCCTGCCGACCAACCTGATCAAGGCCCAATTGCGGGGGTGTCACGTGCTGGTGTTGGAAGCTAATCACGACCATCAACTGTTGATCGACGCTCCCCGTCCCTGGTCCTTGAAACAACGGATCTCCGGTCGGCAGGGGCACCTCTCCAACGATCAGGCCGTGGATTTGCTGTTGGCCGTGGCCGGGCCCCAACTGCAAAAGGTGTATTTGGCCCACCTCAGCGCCGAATGCAACTGTCCCAACGTGGCAATGGGGACCTTTCGTCGGGCCCTGGATGCCGCCGGGCACCATCATATTGGGCTGGAACTTACCCACCCCAAAATGCCGTCGGCCTGTTTCAAATTGACGGTTTGAGCTAGCCCCTTGCACATTGAAGGAATTCCACCCCGAATTCGCCCCCTTCGCCCCTGCCGATGCGGCGATCGGCGCTCCCTTCCACCCCGAATTCCTTGGAAGGGCATGGGTTTAAGGCGTGATTTGGCTGGATTTTTCGAGGGGCTGTGCAAAGGGATTCGTATGACTGCTTTATTGATCTTTTTGGAGACTTCATCTGAAATTCCCTTGTCGGTTGGGAGGACATCGCCGCCGTGGTAGAGGCCGCATTGCTCAAATATTTTGGATTCGACCGCTTTCGCGAGGGTCAGGAAGAGGTGGTGCGGACGGTGTTGGCGGGCCAAGACGCGGTGGTGGTAATGCCGACGGGTTCGGGAAAATCGCTTTGTTATCAGTTGCCCGCCATGGAGCTGCCGGGACTGACCCTGGTATTGTCTCCCCTGATTGCCCTGATGAAAGATCAGGTGGAGGCCTTGCAGCGCCGATTCAAGATTCCGGCCACTTTTTTGAATTCCACCTTGGACTGGCACGAGATGCGGGAGCGGATGGAAGACGCCCGCCTGGGACGGGTGAAATTGTTGTACGTGGCGCCGGAGCGATTTCGGGATTCGGGGTTTCAGCGCCTGCTGGCCGAGGTGGAGTTGTCGATGATTGCAGTGGACGAGGCGCATTGCGTTTCGCAATGGGGGCATGATTTTCGCCCCGATTATCTGCGCATCGGGCGGGTGACCCGTCAGTTTCCCCAAGCGCGGGTGATGGCGCTGACGGCCACGGCCACGGGCAAGGTGCGCGAGGACATCGTCGAACAACTGGCCCTCGGCAAAAATGGACGCGCCAAACCCGCCGTGTTTGTCCACGGGTTTGAGCGTCCGAATTTGCGGATCACGGTTTCGCATTGCGGCACCCATGCCGACAAACTGGATCGGCTGTTGCGGGTGATCGAGGACTGGCGGATTGGCATTATTTATTGTTCCACCCGCAAACAGGTGGAGCGGGTTTGGAAAAAGCTGGGAGAGCGCGGCATGCAAGTGCCCATGTATCACGGCGGCATGACCGACAAGGATCGGGAACGCATGCAAAACCGCTTCATGAACCGGGAAGTGGATTTGGTGGTGGCCACCAACGCCTTCGGCATGGGCGTGGATCGGGGGGATGTCCGTTTCGTGATTCACTGGGACATTCCCGGGAGCATGGAGGCGTATTATCAGGAAATCGGACGGGCCGGACGGGATGGCGCTCCCGCCTGGTGCGAGCTGTTGTACAATTTCGCGGACGTCAAAACCCAGGAGTTTTTTCTGGAGGGCTCCAATCCTTCCCGGAACACGGTGCTGGAGTTGTTGGAATTGATCCGAAGACGATGCATGAAGACCCCCTTGGCGCTTCCCGCCGAAACCTGGGCAAAAGAGATGATGAGCACCCAAAACCCCATGGCGGTGCGCACGGCCATGGTTTTGCTGGAGCGTGCCCGTTGCATCCAACGTCAACCCGTGTCCGGCAGCCGATCCATGGCAGTGATGGCGGAAGAGAAGGTGGATGCGAAATTGCTGGCGGAGCAACTCACTCGCGCGGAGGCGAAAGCGATTCGGGACCGGGCCAAACTGGATGCGATTTTGGACTATGTGCGCAAGCGACAGTGCCGTCACAAACAAATCCTCATGTATTTCGGGGACTCCACCGAGATCAATGACTGCAAGGCCTGCGATGTTTGTGCGAATTTGTTGGGTGTGGGTGGACAGACCCTGACAGAGGCCCAATGGGTGGCCATACAGAAAATTCTCAGTACCGTGGCCAGACTGGAGGGGCAATATGGGCGCTCGCGCATCGCCGAGGTATTGAAAGGATCGGACACCAAGGGCATTCATCAGTCCCAACTTCAGCATCATCGCTGTTATGGATTGCTGAAGGATTGGACCTTGGCGGACATCACCCGGACGCTGGACGAATTGTTGGGGGATGGCTGTTTGGCGCAATTGCCCGGTCCATATCCGGTATTGACGCTCACCGACCGGGGACGGGACGCGGTTTGGCGGAAAGTGGAGCCCGCGATTTCCATGCCGGCCCCTCCCGGACGCGCGTCGTCTCCTGCAATTGCGTCGGATCCTTCTTTGCTCAAGGCCCTGAAATCTTGGCGGATGCGACGCGCGCGCGAGGGGAGAATGAAACCCTTCCAAGTCATGCACAACCGCACTCTCGAGGCCATCGCCGCCGCCAAACCCGACTCTCATGCCGCCTTGGAAAGGATTCCGGGCATTGGCCCCGCCAAAATCAGCCGATATGGGGACGAGCTTTTGGAGATTGTGGACCGGATGGGGTGATTTTTTTCATTCAACCCTTTACTTTATGCCAAAATGTCCTAAATGGAGTCGCATGAAGCAAAGTTGCCAAGGTCATCTATTTCGAGTTCGTTTGTCCAAGCGTTGGTTGTCGCTCTGGTTTTTGGGGCTGTTTCCCTTGGGGGCGGTACGGCTTTCGAGCATTACTTCGATTTTCCAGGGCACCCGCGGGGGATATTGGCAGGGAGGCTTGCACCGGTTTTTCTGTCCCTGGCGTTATTGGATTTGGCCGGGAAAACCGAAAAGCCGTGAATTGAAACCCGGATTGTTTGTGCTGGAGACCGAAACGGGGACGAAAATCTGGGTGATGTTGCGGAGCGGGTTGCATTATCAGTTGCGGGATGCCGTGCACCGCAATCGGATTGATTCCATGGAAGTGAATGGATTGATCCCGCTTGAAAATGCTTTTGAATAAGCAAACCGCAGGTCGCGGGATGAACACCGGATAGTCTGGATGTCGTTTGTGGGCCAGATCTCTATGCAGAGTGCCTGAAGAAATATAAGTGATATTGATTTTGAGGATTGACTATTTTTTCAATCAATCGTTTAATCGGTATTATAGACAATCTGTATGAAGCAGTATATTCATATTTCAAAAACCATGGACGGGGATTACCATCCCGTCCCAACAGGAGACCAGATCATGAAGAATGCACATCCCTCGCGTTCCCTTGCCTTTCTTTTCACGGCTTTGGCCTTGATGGTTTTCTTTGGGTTGCCTCCATCCGCATCCGCGCAAGAGGATCTGACGTGGTCCAATGATGCTGGCACCGCTGCCTGGAATACCGCCGATGCAAACTGGCGCGACGATGTCGATACGCAGACGACCTTCGCGACGGACGACCACGTGTTCTTCACCAACGTAGGCGCGGGAACTGTCAACATTGCCGCCGGGGGCGTCGCGCCGGGCTCCATCACCTTCGATGCCTCGTCCACCTACACCTTTACCGGCGGGAACATCACCAGTGGCAATATGACCCTGAATGGCTCCGGGCAGGTGGAGTTCTCCGGATACTCGAACCTTGGGTTTGGCGATCTGACCATTAACAACGGCACTTTTCGATTTGGAAACAGTAGCTTGGCAAACAACAGCATCGTTTCGCTGGGCACGGGCGCCATCACGCTGAATGGCGGCATCTTGAGTTTCGGTCACAATCAAGGAAGCAACCCGGGCGTCACCCTCTCTAACAACATCTTGGTTGGCGTGAATGGCGGGGAGATCAACACGGATCGTTTTGGCGGTGGCAATCCCCGCACCGTTTTTTCCGGGGCTGTCACCCTGGGAGGCGATCTACTCCTCAGCAAAGGAGGCGGAGGCAACAACGAGCCCACCATCACTTTGGGGGGAACGGTCACGCTCACCGGTGGGAACCATGCGATTCGGGGTGCGTCTAACTTTGCAAACGGAGCCTTCCCCCAAATCACCGGCAACATCGTCGAAGACGGGACTCCCCGTCAACTGACCTTGGCCATGGACACCGGCGGACGGCAGTTTGTCATCGGGGGCACCGGCAACAACTGGACGGGCGGTACCATCATTGAGAGTGGAGCCGGCTTCATCCGGGTTTTGGCGGCTTCTTCGCTGGGCAGCGGCAATGTCGAAATTCAATCCGGTGGTCAATTACGCATTGAAGGAAGCGGCAATATTGGCGCGGCGGCCACGGTCTCCGTTGCCGGGGGTGGCGTCATTGGGCTTGGATTTGCACCCACTTCCAGTGACCTGGCCAAACTGAATCTCAGTGACAATGCCGGCATTGCCCTCGGCGCAAACACGAGTACGGCCATTGATTTCAGCGCGACGGGATTCAATGCCAACGCCCGCTTGGGTGCCTATAACAACGTGAACTACAGCGGCACGATCACGCCGTTTGGCTTAACGTATCGCCTTGGTGTCTCCGGCGTCGCGGGCATTCTCACCCTGAATCAGGAAAACGCACTTACCGGCGCTCGCGACCTGGATGTGACTGGAAGCTTTGTGAATCTCACAAATGCCAATGATTACAGCGGTGCCACGAACATCGGTAGCGGTGGCACACTGCGCATCAGCCACGCCAATGCCATTGCGAACACTCCCAGCATCATCCTGGCAGGCGGACAAATTCGCCCCGCGTCGGGAGGAACCACCACCATTGAGGCTCCGGTATTTGTCACTGCGAACAGCAGCATGGCGGGTGACCACAACGACGGTGTGCTGGTGTTTGCCAACACCGTGACCCTCAACGCCAACCTGAGCAATGCATGGGGGAATAACACGCAAGCCCGGGGAACCTATCGCTTTGAAGATGCGATCAGCGGGTCTGGAAGCATCGATTTTGGACGACCCAACTCGGGTTCGCTGAACGCCCTGGAACTGCTCGCCGACAACAGCGGCTGGACCGGGGGACTCAACCTTGGGAATGGCGGGGGCAACAACCTGATGACCATTCGCGCGGGTCATGACAACGCCTTTGGCACTGAAAGGATCAACCAAGTTGGGGCCGTGGGTGATCGCGGGGTTTTTTTCGAAGCGGTGGGAGGCGACCGGGTCGTCTCCAACGACCTTCGGATCAGTCAAAGCGAAGCGTTTGGCTTTACGGGAGACAACAACTTCACCTTTGACGGGAACACGGAGTTTGCCAATACCAACGTAAGGGTTGTCGTGGAGGGAGACGGGGTGGGGACTTTTTCCAACATCATTTCTACCGGGACCCGCAACCTGCGGATCGCCGGCGAGGGCACCCTGCAAATTGGGAACGCGGGCTACACGGGGCTCACGAATATCGGGGAGGCATTCAGTGATGGTGGAGCCAGTCATCCCGGCGGCAGCACCCTGCTGGTCAACGGCACCATGGGAACCGGCGGCCAGGTCACGGTGTTCGACGGCGCCGCCCTTGGCGGCACCGGGTCTATCAACCGCAACGTGCATTTCCAATCGGGCGCACAGTTTGTGTTCAATCCCTTGGGTGCCCTCACCATTGACGGCAACGTCACCTTTGCAGGTTTTGGCATCGAAGATGTGGTGGGATTGGAGAACTGGATGGTTTTCGACACCTACACGCTGATCAACGGAAACGGCAACATCGATTTCACCAACATCAGCAATGTCGGTGAAGATAACGCCCACCTTTTTGGAGACGGGCGCAAAGCGTATTTCAAGGAAGGCAGCCTGCAAGTGGTGCTGATTCCCGAACCCGGCACCCTGGCCCTGATCCTGTTGGCCATGACGACAGGTCTGGTGACCTACCGCCGCAAACACTGATGGTTTTCGTGCGGCCCTCCGGGACGCTCAAAATGCTCATCCGATTCCCCGGGGTGTGGCCGTTCGCTCCTCCGGAGCGTGAACCACACGGAAAAGGCCCCGGAAGAGCATTGTTCGATCTGTTTTCCGATGCGCGGAAGGAGCCTGAAAATGTTTTCCGATCTCTGTTCCTGCACATAGAGTTGGTAGGACTGAATCATCTGTCAGACAGGTGAAAAATGAAAAATAAAATAAATTTTACCACTTGACACCCGACTTGAATTCATGTGTGCTTGATGGGTTATATTTCAAACCTGAATGGAGAAACACATGAGTGAACGAAACACATCCTTGGATGCCCAAGCGTCAACAATTATGCCTGCATCCACCGCGTCTGGCGATCAGACGGAACATGATCTGCAAGCGGCCCGCCGTTTGGCGGAGGCGACCCAAAACCTGAAGGCGGAAATGCGTCAGGTGATCGTGGGTCAGGATGAAGTGATCGATCAATTGCTGATCGCCCTGTTTTGCGGGGCCCACTGTTTTATGGTGGGGGTGCCGGGTTTGGCGAAAACCCTGATGGTCTCCACCCTGGCCAAGGCGCTCGACCTCTCGTTCAAACGCATTCAGTTCACCCCCGACCTCATGCCCTCGGACATCACCGGCACCGAGGTGATGCAGGAGAATCCCGAAACCGGGCACCGCGATTTTGTGTTCAATCAGGGGCCTATCTTCGCCAACATGATTCTCGCGGACGAAATCAACCGTACCCCCCCGAAAACGCAGGCTTCGCTGTTGGAGGCGATGCAGGAACGTCAGGTGACCTGTGGACGGGAAACTTTTCCGCTGGACAAGCCGTTCTTTGTGTTGGCCACCCAAAACCCGATTGAGCAGGAGGGCACCTACCCGTTGCCGGAGGCCCAGTTGGACCGCTTTATGCTCAACATTCTCGTGAACTACCCCAGCCGCGCGGAAGAGGTGGCCATTTATCGGGCCACCACGGTGTTCCGAAAGGCCGAGGTTCGCGCCATCTTGTCCGCCACCGACATTCTGGCCCTGCAGGATGTGGTGCGCCGGGTGCCGGTGGGCGACCATGTCTTTGAATACACCGCCACTTTGGTGCGCCGCACTCGCCCCCGCGAGCCGGACGCGCCGGACTTTATCCGCGAATGGCTGGATGTCGGCGCCGGACCCCGCGCCGGACAGAACCTGATTCTCGGTGCCAAGGCGCGGGCCTTGATGAACGGCCGCTTCCACACCACCTGCGGCGACATCGCGGCCTTGGCGCTGCCGGTTCTTCGTCACCGGATTGTCACCAACTTCACGGCCGAAACCGAAGGGAAAACCCCGGACGAAATCGTCAGCCGTCTGCTGAAAGAGACGCCCCAACCCAAGGAAGCGTAACATGCCCCTGGTCGCCACCGACGCCGGCCAGATCACGCGCATGGACGCGCGCTCCCTGGCCGCCTTTCGGCAACTCGAACTGCTCGCCCACACCGTGGTCGAGGGCATGGTCACCGGGTTGCATACCTCGCCGTTCAAGGGCTTTGCCATTGAATTCGACGAGCATCGTCCCTATGTGGCCGGAGATGATCTCAAGCATTTGGATTGGAAGATTCTGGCCCGCAAGGACCGCATGTACATCAAGCAGTACGAGGAGGACACCTCCATGCGGGCCCATTTCGTGTTGGACACCTCCGGATCCATGGGCTACCGGTCCGCCAAGTACAGCAAGCTGGACATCGGTCGGGTGATCGTGGGTACCATGAGCTATCTGTTGCTCAATCAGATGGACGCGGTGGGGCTGACCACCTGTTCCGAGAAAACCGATCTGTACCTGCCGCCCCGCAGCACCCGCAAGCATTACAAGCGCCTGATGGACGCGATGGAGGCCCTGCGTCCCCGCGAAGGCACCCACCTCGGCGAAACCCTGCACGAACTTGCCCTGCGCATCAAGCGCCGAGCCCTGGTGGTGATTATTTCGGACTGCTTCGACGACCCCGACCAAATCCGGCTGGCCCTCAATCACTTCGCCCACCGGCGTCACGAGGTGATTCTCTTTCACGTGCTTGACCGCCGCGAGTTGACCTTTGAATTCGACGGACCCACCCGCTTTGACGATCTCGAGGCGGAGGGACACCGCGAATTGGATCCGCGTCCCCTGCGCAAAGCCTACTTGAAGGCCTTTGAAGCCCACCGGGACATCCTGCGCCGAACCTGTCACGAGCGTCGCATCGATTATGAACTCATCCTCACCGACGAGCCCATCGAACGCCGCCTGGCCCGCTACCTCGTGGAACGGTTGAAACGCAAATGAGGGAGGCCCGCACATGATGTTTCTTGCACCTTGGTTGTTATTGGGCACGGTCTTGGGCGGTCTGCCCATCGTGATTCATTTGCTCAACCGTCCCCGCTATCAGGTGGAGCCCTGGGGGGCGATGCGCTTTCTGGAGGAGGCGCTCAACCGCCGCAGCAAACGCATCCGCATTCAACACATTCTCTTGATGATCCTGCGGGCCCTGGTTTTGGTGCTGTTTGCCTTGGCGCTGTCGCGTCCGGTGTGGCGGGCCGAAAACATCGGCGCGGCCGGACAACCGACGACCCTGGCCCTGGTTTTCGACGGCTCCTATACCCTGCGTCAGGGCGAACACCGGGCCCAAGCTTTCGAGCGGGCCCGCCAAACCGCCCTGGAATTGGTGGACGAGATGCGCGAACAGGACAACGCCCTGGTGATCTGGGCCGGGAACCGTCCCCGGGCCCTCACCCCGCGTCCGGTGTTCAACAAAGCCGAATTGCGCCGTTTGATCGAAACCCTGGAGCCCGGATGGGAAAAGGCGGATTTGCCCCGGGCGGTGGAGCACGCCCAGTGGATGCTGGAAGCCTCCACCTTGCCGCGACATCGGGTGGTAGTGCTTTCCGACGGACGCGCGGGCACGTGGGTTCCCGATGATCCCCATCCCTGGCGAGGGGTGCGGGCCCGCATGGAGGACCGCAGGCTGCCGCTGCATCTTTACGCGGTATTGCAGGCGCCGGACGAGGATATCCACAACCTCGCCATCACCGATCTCCGCAGCCGTTTTCCGCTGCTGGACGTGCACCGCGAAGCCACCTTTGTGGTGGATTTGCACAACCACGGCCCCGAACCCATCGAAAAAACCCTCACCCTCAGCGTGGGGGAAACCCCCGTGGATCGTCGGGTGTTGACGCTTCCTCCGGGACGTCACACGGAAACCTTCGTACACCGCTTCGAGGAAGCGGGCACCTTCGCGGTGCGGGCGGAACTTTCCGAGGACGATCTGCCCGAGGACAATCTGCGGGTGTTGGCGGTGGAGGTTTTGCGCCGGGTGCCGGTGCTCATCGTGGAGGGCGCGGACGAACCCGATCCCTTCGCCTCCGACGCCACCCTTTTGCACTGGGCCCTCGAAGCGGGATCGCAAACGGGACCTGATGCGGAGGAGACCGAAGCTCTGTTTGCGGTGACCCGCATTCCGGCCACCGAGTTCGATGTGATGGGTCCGGCGCAACTCCGCGCCTATCAGAGCGTGATTTTTGCCAACGTCACTTCCATTTCCCGCGAGTCGGCCCGCGCCTTGGAGGCCTTTGTCCGCAATGGCGGCGGGGTCCTGCTGGGCTTGGGTTCGCGGGTGGAGGCCGCCGCCTGGAACGATTTTGCCGATGCCGAACGGGGATGGATTCCGGCGGAGTTGCTGGAACGGGTGGAAGCCGCAGACGAAAGCCTGCATCCCGTCTTCCCCGCCGGGGTGGGCCTGGAGGTGTTGGATCAGTTCGATGTGTCCCAAACCCGAACCCTGCGGGACGCGCGGGTGGAACGCCATTGGCGGACCCGTCCGGTGGAGGGGGCGCTCGTCGCCGCGCAAGTGGGAGAGGATCCTTTGCTGACCGTGCGCAGGGTGGGGGAAGGAATGACCGCCATGTGGACGGGAACCCTGGGATTGGAATGGGGCAATCTGGCCGCCACCCCCGATTTCGTGCCACTGATGCAAAACCTGGTTTTCCAACTTTCCAGCCGGGTGGTCCCGCCCATCAACCTCGCCCAGGGCGAACCTTTGGTGTATTCCTGGTCGCGGGCCGTGGCTCGCCTGACTTTTTCCGAGGAGAACCCCCGTCCGGAAGCGCCCGCAGAGGTGACCCTTGTCCGCCCCGACGGCAGTGAAATTGCCCTGCCGCTGATCCGCAGACAGGGCGAACAAATCGCCACCGCCGAGGAGACCTTCCGGCCCGGGATTTACACCCTGCGGGCCGGAGATCTGCCCGAGCGCGTGTATGCGGTGAACGTGCCCGCCGAGGCGGGCGATTTGACGGGCATGACCTTCAGGGACGGCCAAGAGGCCGACACCGCCCCGATTCACCTGCGGGAAGGCGGCGAGGGCCTGCGGGAGGCCATTCGTGCCGAAACCGGCATTCGCGATCTCACCACCTGGCTGGCGATGTTGGCCCTGATTCTTTTGGTTTCCGAAATGTGGGTGGCTTGGAGGAGCACATCATGACTTTGCAACTGACTGGAACTTGGCCTTGGTGGAGTTTGCTGCTCCCCGCGCTTTTGCTGAGTGCCTTTACGATTTGGGTGTACCGCCGTACCGCTCCGCCCAAACCTTGGCATGTGATTCTGCCCGCGCTGCGCATCGTGGCCCTGCTTTGCCTGCTCTTCAGTCTGCTGCGTCCGGTGCTGGCCAAAATCAGCGAACAAATCGAACGGGGCCGCATCGCCCTGATTCTGGACGACAGCGGTTCCATGGGCGTGAAAGATCAGTATGAGGACGAGGAAGCCATCAAAGTCGCCTGGGATCTGGAATGGTTTCCCCGGGAACAGCGCCTGGTGATTTTCGAATCTCCCGCCCAAAATCAGACCGCGGTGTCGGACGCGTTGCGAAGCGGTCAAACCCAATTGAGGGAACTCCGTTTGGCGGAGGGGGACCGGGACCGCCGCCGGGGCGAGCGCCGTTTCAACCGGGAACTGGAATCGGCGGCCGATTCGGTGGCGCGGGTGTTGTCCACCGTGGATCGCGCCATGGAGGCGCACGCGTATTTGGCTTGGGATCCCGACGAACCCGCGCCAAGCGGCAGAGGCGAAGCGGCGGTTGGTTTGCGTTGGCGGCGTTATGACGGGATCCAGGGAGATGCCCTGTCCGATCTATACGCGGCGAGCGCTTATCCGGACAATCCCAGTCACGAGGGGGTTCGCGACAACTTCTCCATTCCCACGAATGCCCGTGACCATTACGGCAGTGTCCTTTCCGGCTATTTACAGGTTCCCGAAAGCGGGGATTATCGGTTCGCGCTCACCAGCGACGATGCGGGGGCATTGTTTGTGCGGGACCCGGATTCGGGGGAATTGAAGCGGATCATCCACAATAGCGGCTGGCGGCGCACTGACGATTGGTTGGCCGCCAATGAGCGCGTGAGCTTGGACGCGGGGCAGGTCGTCTATCTGGAGGCTCATCACAAGGAGCATGAAGGCGGGGACCATCTCAAGGTGGGGTGGACGCGTCCCGACGGCACCGTGGAACGCCCCATTCCCGGTCATTATTTTAGAACCCATGCCCCGGAAACCGGCAAAACCGTGTGGCGGGCCGACTTCCAACCCTGGCGGGACGGCGTGGAGGCCTTGGAAACCGAACTCCGCAATTTGGCCGAGTTGGAGCCCGATGCGGTGGAACAGCCCGATCAAGCGCGTCCGGAACGTTTCCAGGCCGCTAGGGCAAAATGGTCCGACTTGCCGTAGGCGTTTCCAAAGTTGCAAAAACCCGCCGACCGCGCCCTGGCCGCGCGGCCCACCCCCGAGGTTACCGCCGCGCTGAAGCGTTTGGAGGAGACCAGCCGTTGGGAATTGGCCATGGAAGTGTTGGGCCGGGGCCCCGTCAACCTCCTGCAGGCCTTGGAGCGCAAGGGCGAACTCCGGCTCTTTGTGATGGAGGAAGACGAAATCGAGCCCTTGGAATTTTCCGTGCTTTCCGGACAAGAACCCGTGCGGGGCCACACCCGGCTGGGCTCGGTCATGACCCGCGTTTTCCAACATCTCGGGGACGAACCCATCACCGCCATGGGGGTGATTTCCGATGGGCAAATCAATGCCGGGCGTCCCTTGTCCGCGGTGCGTGAAGTGGCGCGGGATCGAAACGTGCCGCTGTTCGCCCTCGGCATCGGCTCCGAATCCCAGCCCGATGACATTGCCATCCAATCGGTGCACACCCCGGAAACCGCTTTTCAGGACGACCGGATTCCAGCCCGCGTGGTGGTGCGGCGGCACGGATTCGAGGATCGGCCCATTCCCCTCACGGTTCGGCGTGGTGACAAGGTGGTGCACGAGGAAATTTTGGAACCCGGCGACGAATCCCGGGTGACCGTGGACCTGATGTTCACCGAAGACGAGGCCGGGGATCATCATTACGTGGTGGAAACTCCCGCCTTGGAAGGGGAGATTCTGGACATCAACAACCGCCACTCTTTTCACGTCCGGGTGTTGGAGGATCGCATCCGCACCTTGTTGGTGGACGAAACCCCGCGCTGGGAAACCCGCTATTTGCGCATGATGCTTCACCGCGACAACCGCGTCGATGTCGACACCGTGATCATCTCCTCCTTGGAAGACGGTCAGCTCCAACGCGGGTCCGGGTTGTGGCCGGAGAGTCGGGAGGATTTGTTCGCGTATCAGACCGTGATTCTCGGCGACGTGGATCCCGATCATTTTTCCGCCGAAGAACTGGAGGATCTTCACGACTTCGTGACCGAAAACGGGGGCACGTTGATTCTGATCGCTGGCGAACACCACCTGCCGCTTCGCTATACCGGGTTGCCGCCCGCGCGGGTGTTCCCGGTGGAACGCGATCCCACCGCCCCGCAGCCCGAAGTTCCCAGACGCGGCGAGGGCAGCATCGAGCGTCCGCTGCGTCTGACCCCGGCGGGTCGGGTGGACGCGATCACCGGCATCAGTGGCGATCCCGACCTCAACCCCCGTCTCTGGGAAAAACTTCCGGGCATGAACCGGGTGGAACCCGGGCTGCGGGCCTTTCCCGCCGCCGACGTATTGGTGGAAACCGCCGACACCGGCGAACCGGTGCTGGTGCGCGGATTCGCGGGCGCCGGGCGGGTGCTGTTTTCCGGCACCGACAGCTTCTGGCGCTGGCGCGACCGGACCCGATGGCACTATCATCACCGCCTTTGGAGCCAGATCATCCTGTGGTCCGCCGTCGGCCGCACCACTGGCGACGACCCCAACATCAAGCTCATGACCGACCGGGTTCGCTACGGACGCGAGGAAAGCGTGCTGCTGAATGTGCGGCTCCTCGACGACCAACAGCGTCCGCTCTCCGGCGCCCAGGGCGTGGTGGAGGTGTTTGACGACCGCGACGAGCATCTGCGCGACGTCCCCCTCCTGCCCGCCGACGCGGGGGCGGGGGAATACCGCGCCGAAATCAGTGGACTGCCCTACGGACGCTTTACCTTCCGTCCCCGGATCTTTGAGTTGGGCGACCGGGAAACCCGTCCCGAAATTTCGGTGGAGATCGGCGATGCCGCCGCCGGTGAATTCATTCACCTGACTCAGGATCGGGCCCGCCTCGAAGCGGCCTTCGATCATGTCGCCCCCATTCACGATCCCCTAGGGTTCCTCGACGAAATCGAAAACGTGGAACTCACCCAAGAACGCCGCGTGGAATACGAACAATCCTTCCACGCGATCCTGCTATTCATCGCCGCCCTGGCACTCGGCGGAGAATGGCATTTCCGCAAACAATGCAAGCTCCCCTAGATGAGGAGAAGACCACTCATGAAACCGAAAAGCACATTCTCGCCCGAATCCTCCGCAATTGAAGCCCGACTGGCCATCTTCGCCCAACGCTGGCGACAATTGGCCTTCCGGCGCGGCGCCGCCATTACCCTTACCGTCGCCATATTGGCCATCCTTCTGGCGGCGGGCGTGGATGCAATCGCCCCCCTCGGCCTGGGTCAGCGGCAGTTCCTCAGTCTGTTGACTTGGGGGATCATCGCGGCCACGGCTTTGTTGGCTTGGGGTTTGCCCGTTTGGTTGCCCGTCAGCCCCGAACGCATGGCCTGGATCCTCGAAAAACAACTGCCCGATCTCGATGAACGCCTCATTTCTTCGGTGGAATTGGCGCGAAACCAGGACGAGGACATTTCCAAGGAGATGATTCTGGCCCTGCTGGCACAAGCAGGCGAGGATTTGTCCCACCTCGATCCCCAACGCACCCTGCGCATCAAACCCTGGCACTTCGCCCCCGCGGTGTTGGCGGTGTTTTTCTTCCTGTTCAGTCTTGCGCATCCGGAACTCAACGGCACCCAGCGGGCCAAACGGGTGCTGCTGCCCTCCGCCCGCGACGCCGAGGTGGGGTCCTTCCGCCTGATTGCCATGGAACCCGGCAGCGACACCTTCGTGGAAGAGGAGCCGTTGACCTTTACGGTGCGGCCCACCAACACCGAGGTGGCGGAAGTGCTGTTGGAACTCGACGGCGCCCGCCGCCGGGTGATTCCCATGACCCGGCGCGAGGACGGCACCTTTCTCCACACCTTGGACCGCCCGTCATCGTCGTTCTCCTATCGCTTCAAATCCGGAGATGTGGCCACAACCGTGCGGGACATGCGGATGCTCCGCCGCCCTCGCGTGGAAGAACTCCAGGTGCGCTACACCCTGCCGGAATACACCGGACGCGATCCCGTGGAAACGCGGATTCGGGATGGAAAACTCAAGGGACTTCCCGGAACCGGGGTGCGCATGTCCGCCCGGTTCAGTCAGCCCCTGTCCGAAGCCACGCTGTCTCTGGACGGCTTGGAGCTGAGCCCCGAAATCGATGCGGAAACCGAGGCGATGGTGTTTTCGTTTCCGCTGGAAACCGCGGGAGAATACACCCTCACCATGCGCAACCGCGAGGCGCCCCATTTGGAGAACACCTTCAAGGGAACCATTGAATTGGAAGTGGATCGTCCCCCCGAAATTACCTTGGAATATCCCGGGGACGAATTCATGATCGAGCCCGGGGACCCGCTGTATGTGGCCTGGCAGGCCCGAGACGATTTCGGGGTTACCGGCAAGACCCTTCACCTGCAACGAAACGGGCGGACCTTCAAGGAAGTAGAACTGGAAACCGGGGACCGCGAAAAAGTTTTGGATACCGGACCCTGGGGCCTGCAAACCGGGGAGGCGCTCAGCCTTCGTCTCGAAGCGCGCGACGGGGCGGGCAATCGGTCCCGAACCTCCTGGCGGCGCGTCACCGTGGTGAGCGGACGGGAGCACATGCGCGGGGTGGCGTTTGAACGGGAAGGGCGGGAGATGGTGAAGCTCTTGGACGAGGCCGTCGCCAATGTCGAGGAAATGCGCCTCCTGCGCGACGAAATCCTGGCCGTGACCCGGGGGCGTCCGGGGCGTGCCGAAGATCTGCGCCACAACCAAAATCAACTTCAACACCGTCAGGCGCGTCTGCAACGCAGCGCCGATGAAATCGCCTCCCGGACCCAATCCTGGATGGCCCAAGGCTTCTTCGAAGGTTCCGACCGCTATATCGGTCTTTTGCGCCGTTATTGGCACGTGGAGCGTATGCTGACCCTTCCGATCCTTGTCGAAGATTTGCAAAATGAAGACCCATGGGGGGATGCGGAACGTTTGGTGCGGCTCAGTTCCGAACTCGGCCGCGCCCTGATGGACAAAGCCGGAGAGGTGCGACCCTGGTTGCGGGTGAATGCACTGAATCAAATACTCCAACAAACCGGCCACCGTGACGATGAAACCTCTTTGGCTTGGAACCAGCGCTTGTTGGAACGCTCGCGGGACTTTTTCCGGGAATCGTATCGGGAACGCTTGGAGGTCCTGGCGGATTTGCGCTTCGACCGCAACACCCCCACGCCCCGACAAGGCGGCATGAAAGCCCTCATTTATCCCGGACGCGATTCCTTCCCCCCGTTTCCGCCCGATCCGGAGACTCCCCACGAAAAAACCCGCTTGGACGAACGCATTCACTTCGAATCCACCGAGGCCATGGGGTTGGGAGAGGCAAAGCCGGGCGCCATTCACTGGAGCGGATTGTTTTTTGTGGAGACCCCCGGACGCTACCGTTTCCGCATCACTTCGAAAGATGGCTCCCGCCTCTTGATCAATGAAGAGATTGCCATTCGCAATGATGGCACCCACGACATGCGCGAGCGAAACACCCGGACCCACTTGCAACGGGGATGGATTCGCTTGGACCTGCTCTATTTCAATGGACCCGATGACGGGGGCATGATCTTCGAGTGGGATGTTCCGGGCAGTGATCGCGAAACCTTCCCCGCCGCCCGGGCTTGGACGGATTTCGAAGGTACGCCCTTGATGCTGGCCCGTGAGCTGCAAGAGGTGGAAAACAACCTCCGCGAGGCTGCGGAAGAGCGGGACCGCTTGAATCGTATTGCCCGTGAGATTTCCGAACATTTGCGCGATCCCGCCGAAATGCTGGCCGCCGTTGACCGGGACTTTGCCGAAGGAAAACGCGAGGACGTCGGCACCCTGCCGGATCACATGGCCCGTGCCTTGGATGACCTGGCCGCTCGCGCCCCCTTGACCGAACAGGCCCGCGAGAACCGTCAACAGGCCGAAGCCCTGCGCGATGTGGCCCGGGCGGAAGCACCCGGAGAATTGGCCAAAGCCGCCGACAGCCTTTCCCGTCTCGATCATGCGGCCCAATCCCGGGAACTGGAGGCGGATCTTGTCCCCGGTTTTGCGGAGCTGCGGGAACGTTTGAGCGATTTGCGCGCCGCCCAGCCGCGCGGAGAGGAAGCGCTCGCGGCCATTGACCGGGCTCAGATTGGTCGGGAGGCCGAAACCCTTCAACGGGATTTGGAGCGCCTTTGGGATCGTCAATTCGGAGAGACCACCCTGCGAAACAATCCGGACACTCGAAATATTCGCAGTGCCCTTCGTGAGGCCCACTCCGAACTCGACACTTTCCGCGAGGCCTTGGAACGCGGAGAAACCGATACGCTGGCCTCTCGGGCGGACGCGGCCCTGGCCCGCCTGGACCAGGCGGAATCGCGATTGGCCGAAATGCGGGCCGAAAGCGAATCCCGCGCCCGCGAAGCCACCGAAGTCCTGGCCGGCTTGCGAGCCGATCCCGCCGATGTCGCCCGACAAACCGCCGATGAACGCGCCGAACTTGTCGCATTGGAACGCCGGGGAGATCCCGAGGACGCTTTGCCCTCCGCTCTCGCCCGCAGCGATGCCGAAGCCGATCAGCTCGCCGACCGCTTTCGTCGCGAAGCTCTCAACGCCCTGTCCGGCCAGGACCCGGACCCGCGGCTTGCGGCCGTGAATTTGGCCTTGGCCGAAGAAACCGAACGGGCCCGTCAGGACCCCGATCTGCAAAGTTCCGCCGAGCGATTGGACGAAGTCGCGTCCATGGCCGAGGCCCTTCGAGACCGGGATCGGCATGCGCTTTCCCTGGGAGAAGAACAGGCCCTGGAAGCGCGTTTGGACCCTTGGCTCGCGGAAAGTTTGTCGCCGGAATTGGCCGAGACCCTCGCCCGCATGGAACAATTGAGGGAACCCGCCCGAGAACTGGATGCCCTCGCCCGGGCCTTGTCCGCCGGAGAGATGGACGACGTGGATGCCGAAGACCTCGCCGCTCGTCTGGCGGCCTTGAGTCAACGCCTCGAACCAACCCCTTCGCCGGAAATCACGCGCGGACCCGGAGAAGACGCCCCCTTGGACCCCTCCGAAATTTTGGCCGCGACCGACCGCATGCGCCGCGAATTGGATGAAGTTCGCGCGGAAAGACAATTGCCCTTGGATCTCAAACGCCGAGAGGATCCCGAGTCTTCACACCGTAGAGACGAGGAAAGATTGGCGCGCGACTTGACGCGTGCCGCCGACCGGGCCGAAGCCATTCGCGAAGCCGCCGAACAGTTGCCCGAAGCCCTTCGGGACCCGGTGGCCCGGCGGGCCGAAGCCGCCGCCGAACACGCGCGGCGGCAGGAGCCGGAACAGGCCTTGGCGAGTTTGGATGCCATTGACCGTACCCTGCGCGAAGCGTCCGAAACCGCTGCCTTGCCCAAGGAAACCCCTGCCGACGACATGCAACGGCTGGCGGCGGAACTCGATCAGGCCCTGCGTCATCAGGAAACCCGGATCGCCCCCCTGGAGCAGGCCTTGCAGGCCTTGGAAGATCGTCAACTGGAAGCCGCCGCCGTGCAGGCCGCCCGTGCGCCCGAAATTCCCGAGGCGCTTGCCGCCCTCGACGAGGCCTTGGAAACCTACCGCCAAGCCATGCGGGAAACCGAAGCCGGGGTGATGGAAGCCGAAAGCGGTGAAATCCGTTCTCCCCTGCTGCAAGCCGCCGAAGCTTTGGCCAAACGCGAACCCGAATCCGCTGCCGAGGCCCTCGCCGGGCGGGAGGATCCCTTGATGGTCCGGTCCGCCGAAGCCGTGCAAGCGGCCGAACAGGCCCGGGAACGCGCCCGGGAAGCCTTGGAGACCTCTCTGGCCGCCGCCATGGAAGCCACGCCCAGTCCCGAAAGGCTGGAGGCTCTCGCCGCGCAGTTTCAGGAAATGGCCGGGGAAGCGTCCCGGGACCTCGAGGAAAGAATGGCGCAACAGGCGGCTGATCAGGGGGCCAGCCCCGAAGCCGCCCAGCAGGCGGCCACCGAAGCGGCCCAGGCCGCCGCCCAAGAGGCGGTCGCCCAAGCCGCGCCGCAGGCCCAAGCCCAAATGGCCGGAGAATTTGCCGCGATGGAAGCCGCGCAAGCAGCGGCGGAACAAATGGCCGCCGCCGCATCCGAAGGCATTCCGTCCGAGGCCGTGCAAGCGGCACAACAAGCGGCGCAGGAAGCCATGCAGGCGGCCGCGCAACCCGCCGCTCAAGAGGCGGCCCAGCAAGCGGCGCAGGAAGCCATGCAGGCGGCCGCGCAACCCGCCGCTCAAGAGGCGGCCCAGCAAGCGGCGCAACAGGCGGCGGATCAGGGGGCCAGCCCTGAAGCCGCCCAGCAGGCGGCAACGCAAGCCGCGCAGGCCGCCGCCCAAGAGGCGGTCGCTCAGGCCGCGCCGCA
>JAFIGC010000074.1 GCA_020831635.1 Verrucomicrobiota bacterium
CGGGGGCTTTAGCCCCTGTTCGCAACCGTTCGGAACAGGCCCGCATCTCCGCAAGACCGCCGTGCGGGGGCTTTAGCCCCTGCCCGGAACCCTCCCCAGGCCCGCATCTCCGCAAGACCGCCGTGCGGGGGCTTTAGCCCCTGCCCGGAACCCTCCCCGGCGGCTTCAGCCGCAGCGGAAGCACAAATCAACATACAGGGTGGCGGTCCAGCCGAAGTCGTGGAAAACTTGTTTGTAAGGGCTTTCTTCGGGGGCGCAGGCGCCTTTGCGGTGCAGGCGGGGCGGGTCGGTTTCGCGGTCGGCGTCGTAAAATTCGAAGAAGGTGCCGTAGGTTTCGCAGTGGCGTTCGATTTCGGAACGCGTTTGCTGTCGGAGGTCGTCGGCGGGTCCGGTGTATCCGTAGCGGTCGAGGCCTTCGGCGATGAGCCAGTTGAGGTTGATCCATACCGGTCCTCGCCACATGTCTTTGCCGAGATTCCGGGCCTGACAGGCGGCCACGGAGGGGACGGGGAAGGGAGTGCCGAAGGTGTCGGGATTCTGAAGGTGTTCGACCAGCTTTGCGGCCTGTTCGGGACTGGCGGCCCCGCAGAGCAGGGGCAGAAAGCCGGAACAGGCGAGGACGTCGGACGGGGCGTCGGTTTCGAGGTCGTAATCGACGAAAAACTTCAGATCCTCTGACCACAGCCGTTCGCGGATGAGGCGGCAGAGCCGCCGGTGGTGTTGGGTCCACCGGTCCGCGTCTTCGGTTCGCCCCAGTTCCCGGGCGAATTCGGCCATGATTTCGCATTCGCGGGCGAGGAGGGCGTTGAAATCGACGGCGTCCATACAGGTGGCGGCGTCGAAGCGGGGGGAGTTGTCCATGCCGCTTTCGCCGCTGCGGCAATGGGGATTGCCTTCGATTTCCCATTCGAGGAGGCCGACGCCGTCGCGGTCGCGGTGGGCGAAGTCCCATTCCAGGTAGGCGGCGAGTTTGGGATAAACGGATGCGATCCAGTTGGTGGCGGGGTGGAGATCGTGGACCGCTTTGGCGCCGAGGGCCAGAACGGGGGGCTGGGTGATGGCGGAAAGGCGTTTGGGGTCCATGCGGTGGGCGATAAAGCCGTCGGCGGCCTGGGTGTCGAGCACGGCGGAGAGGGCGTCGCGGGCCATATCGGGGTCGAGATGGCGCCAGCCGACGGCGTGGAAGGCGGAATCCCAGAGCCACATGGCCCGGTGGGGCCAGCGGTCGGGGGTGGTCCAGCGGTGGCGGATCTTGCCCTCGGGGCTGTAGACCTGACTCTTCATGAGGGAGAGGCCTTTCAGCAGGGTGCGCGTTGCGGCGGGATCGGTTTGCGGCGGCAGGGATTGCTGCCGCAGCCAGCG
The DNA here is from genome assembly GCA_020831635.1 of Verrucomicrobiota bacterium. Lineage (GTDB taxonomy): Bacteria > Verrucomicrobiota > Kiritimatiellia > SS1-B-03-39 > UBA6053 > PXAS01. The sequence continues at coordinate 1,363 of JAFIGC010000074.1, forward strand.
GCGGCGGTCCGCAAAGGCGCGGTCGATGTCGGTTGCGATCCGTTCGGGCTGAAACCCTTCGGCGGTGCCAATGAGGGTGCGCCCGTTCTCCTGCAGACAGGTGAGGGCGGTGTCGGGGTGTTCGACGGTGCAGGGCCCGGAGATGAGCAGGTGATGCGCATCCAGGAACGCGCCGGTGACGGCATCGGGCCCTTCGCCGAGACGAAACGCGTCTCCGGAGATCCACACGCCCCGGGCGGGGTCCGCGGAGAAAAGCAGGTGTGCGCGGCCGGGAAGAACGATGTCCAGTCCGGGGGGGCCGAAGGCGGTCCGCGCGGTGAGGCCGCGGCGGTAGTCGGTGGGGCCGTCGAGCCCCGAGAAGGCCAGGAGTTGTCCGCCTGTCCATGTGGTGCGTGTCAGTTGATGCGGCATAGGTTTTCTTTCGCCGGGGCGATGGGTTGAAGTTCCAGAATGACTACCATCAGGATTTATTCGTTTCAACTAAATAATTTATTCGTTCGGGGTTCTATATTTTTGTCCCTGAAATGTGTAGTTTGTAAGGGTCTTTTAACCTTCACAGTGGATACGATATGGTTTCTTCATTCTATAAACGGCTTCATTTTCCGGCATGTCTGATGGCGGGGCTTCTCACGGTTTTGCATGCGGGGGACACGTTTTATGAGCCGTTTGAGCGTCACGATGTGTTGCCGCCGCATCTGTACACCTCCACCCAGGCCGAGGAAGATCCGACCGCCTTTTACAACCACACCTACCCGCGCACGGCCGCGTTTCCGGCGCATTACCGTGATTACGGCATGTTTCTGCGTCCCCGTTCCTCTAATCCCAGCGGGTCGGAGAACGCGTACATCAGTGATGTGGAGAACCGCATGGAAACCGAAGGGGTGGCAAACCTGGGACCGCGTCAGTTTTTCACGGATTCGGCCGACACCGAACTGCCGTATTTTCTGCTCACGCCCCCGGGCTATGATCCCTCGGACACGGAAACGGCCTATCCGCTTCTGATTGTGATCCACGGCGCGGGCGGTATCGGCGGCAGTACGCCCACCTGGGAGTCAAAATTCATGGCTTTGGACGAAAACCGGCAGCAGTTTCCCGCCTTTGTGTTGAGTCCCACCTTTCCGGCCCGGCCGGTGACGAATCCGGATGAAAACAATGTACTCCACACCACGCAATACTTCGATGCTTTCATGGCCTTGATCGATGAACTGGTCGAGAACGAGCGTATCGACGCGGAACGCATTTATTCCACCGGATTCTCGATGGGCGGGAACACCACCTGGACGATTCTTTTTGAGCGTCCGGATCTCCTCGCCGCCGCGGCCCCTTTCGCCGGCGCCCCCGGCCCCACCGACGCAACCCGCACCATTGCCCTCGCCGAGGAATTCAAGGACACCGCCATCTGGGCGGGCATCGGGACCCATGATTTTATCGGGGCGAGCTGGGGATCCCTGGGGGCGATGAATTACCGGATGATGTACGACAAAGTGCGTCAGGCCGGTCACGGCGCGATCCGCTACTGGGAAGTCACGGATATGGACCATTCCTCGAATGTCCATGAACGCCGGTTTCTGGCCACGGTGGACTGGATGTTCTCCCTGCGGCGGGGGGATCCGATTCCGGCGGGGTTTATGCATGTTCCGCATGACGCCCGGGTTGAAACCGGCGGTTCGATTCGTTTTGAGGGTTACGCCTTTGGCCGTCCAGAGGCCACCCACTACGAATGGAAACGAGATGGAGTGGTTTTGCCCGGCGCGGATGGCCCGGTGCTGGAACTGGAGAATCTGACTTCCGCCGGGGCGGGCAGGTATACGGTCACCGCGCACTACCCGGACGGCTCCTCGATTACCAGCCCTTCGGGCCGCCTGACGGTGTATGCCGAACGCGCCCCGCAAGTGGTTTCTGCATCCGGCTCCGTCACCGCGTTGGAAGGCGAAGGCGTGACGCTGGAGGTGCAGTCCACCGGCAGCCTGCCCATCACCTACAGTTGGGCGCATGACGGGGTTGCGATTCCCGGCGAGGACGGTCCGACGCTTTCCCTCAGCGACCTTTCTTTGTCCGACAGTGGCACTTACACCCTTACCATGACCAACAGTGAGGGGACCGTGACCACCGGCATGGAGCTGACGGTGAACAAAGATTTTTATTATGAATACGCCCGCCTGCGCGCCTGGATTCCAGATGAGGACACGCTGCCGGTGATCCGCGGGATTCTGTATGCGGGCAACGGGGCCGGTTCGTCCAATAAACACGCGGCCAACAATCCGCTGTTGCAGGAGTGGGCCTTAAAGCACGGGTTTGTGGTTTTCGGTCTTCAGGCGGGGAATTTAAGCGAAAATGAGCACTGGGACAACTTCAAGACGTTCAGCCTGGACCGCCTGCATGACGATTTGGCCGCCGAACGCCCCGAATTACCCCATGCCCCGGTGGTTTTCTGGGGACATTCCAACGGTGGTCAGCAGGCTTACGGGTTTGCCCGGCGTTTCCCCGAACGAACGATCGCGTTTATGGTCAATAAAGGCGCGAGCTATCAGAAAGAGGCGGGGGTGGATCCCTTGGAGGTGCCGTCGTTGATGATCGCCGGAGGAGACGACAGTGAAACGCGGCGGACGAACATCAAAAATTTGTATCGGGAGGGCAGAGACCAGGGCGCGCCCTGGGCCTGGTTCGAGGAATACCGGCAGGGACATTCGGACGGCAACAGCATGCATCTGGCCTTCAGCTATTTTGATGAAATTCTTCCGCTGCGCTATCCGGAGGATCCCGACAACGTGCCCACCGCCACCGCGGCGCCTGTTTTGACCCCGATGAACCTCGCGGACGGCTGGCTGATCGACAGCACGCATGCGGACTGGTCCACCGGCTACCTCTCTTATCGCGCCCAGGCCGACTACAGTGGCGATCCTCTGGATCTGGGCTGGGTGCCCACCGAGAACATGGCCCGGCTCCTCCGCGCCACCGTCTCTTATCGAACCGACAACGGTCTGCGCTTCCACAACGGCAAGCATTTTGAAATCACCCGTCCCTGGAACCCCAAGCTGTTCTTTGACGGAGCGGTGGCCGCCACCGTTCGCTATGCGCCGTCTGAAACCGTTCGCTACAGCTTCAACCTGATCAACAATCCCGACTGGACGGAAATCCGTATCTACGACCGCGACGAGGTCATTTATACGATTCCCGCCTCCGGCGAAACTCATTTTGATTTGGAGCTGACGCTCGATCCGTCCAAGACCTCTCATGCGATTCATGCCGAAATGGATCTCAGCAACGGCGGGAAACGGACGTCCTTCATTATTTTTGCCCAGGTCAAGGAAACGGAACCGCTGGCCTTTCTGCGGGAACCGCGCGGCGCCGCCGCCTTTGCTGGGGAAGCCGTCCGCCTGCAGGCCTCGGTCTCCGGCAGTCAGCCCGTAACGTATCAGTGGTCCAAAGACGGCACCGAAATCCCCGGGGCCACGGAATGGATGCTGGAACTGCCCGACCTCTCCGCCTCCGATGAGGGGGAATACACGCTGGAAGTCAGCGGACCCGGCGGGCAGACGCTGGTGTCAGATCCGGTGACGGTCAGTGTGGGCGAGGGCGACACCGTCTGGCGGCGCATCAATTTTCAGGACGACACGCTGCCGCCGCCTCCCGGCTGGCTGGCCGACACCGGGGCGTTGTATGGAGACCGCGGGAACGGCGAGACCTACGGGTGGCTGGCGGCGCCCAATAGTGCCCGGCAGCGCTTCCATTTGGAACCGCCCGCTCCGAGTTTTCTGCACGACGGGCTGATCGTAATGGGCAACGCCTCCTGGGCCATCGAGGTGCCCAACGGCCTCTACCGGGTGCGGATTGTGGCGGGCGACCCGCTCTTTCCCGACGGGCAGCAAAGCTTTTCAGTGAACGGAGCGTTTGTTTTCAATACCGCGACCCATGAGGACCACATCTATGCCGATGGCTTTGTCACCGTTCCGGTGTGGGAAGGCCAGTTGCTCATCGAAAGCAACGCCTATGCCGACAGCCCCAAAATTAATTTTATCGAAATTGACCGTATTCATCAAACGATTACGGATACCGAAGCGGTGATCACGGCCACCCCGGAAAGTGGTTTGCTTCCGCTGGAGGTGGACTTCAGCACCCACCGCTCCTGGATTAAAACCGGCGAGACCATCCAATCCGCGTCCTGGGATTTTGGTGACGGCAGTGCCTCCGCCACCGGCGAGAACGCAGCCCATACCTTCACCGATCCCGGAGATTTCACCGTTACCTTGACCCTGACCGATACTTCCGGTGCGGTTTCGACCGACACCCGGTTCATTTCCGTGGGTGTGCCCGTGCCGCAGATCACGACCCAACCCGAGGGCGTCACCCTTCCCGTGGGAGATCCCTTGAATCTTTCCGTCGTGGCTGAAGGCTACGGCACTCTGGAATACGAATGGGTACGCAGTGGCCAGGTGGTGAGCGGTGAGACCGGGTCCACCTTGTCGGTGGCTTCCGCGGCCACCGCTGATTCCGGAAGTTACGTGGTGCGGGTCACGAATGCCGGGGGAACCGTGCCCAGTCAGACCGCCGGGGTGACGGTGGTGCCGGTGCCGCCGGAACCCGCCAGTGTGGCGGCCGAAGCGCAGGGGTCCTCTCAGGTGCGGGTCACCTGGGAGCCAGTGGGCGGCTTCATGGAGAGCTTCACCATCGAACGGGCCACCGGCGTGTCCGGCCCCTGGACAGAAGCGGGGACGACGCAGGCGGGCACCCACAGTTTTACCGATACCGGCCTGGATTCTCTGACCACGTATTTTTATCGGTTCCGGGCGGAAAACCAATTCTGGGAGGGTCCGTTCAGCGCTGCTGTTTCCGCGACCACCGATGCGGTTCCCGGCGCGGAATGGACCTATACCATGGACATCACCCTGGACGGATATCAAGGGACGTCCGTCCTGGAAAACTTCCCCCTGCTGGTGCGCCTGGATGAAAGTCAGAGCGGTTTCAGCTTTGCCGATTTCGCCGATGCGCAGGGTGGCGACCTGCGGTTTGTGAACGGTGCCGGCGACCGGGAGCTGGCGTATGAGATCGACTACTGGAATGTGGACGGCTCCGCCGCCGTGTGGGTGCGGGTGCCGGTGCTTTCCGGGACGGACACAAAAATCCGGGCGCTCTGGGGGAATCCCGACGCCACCGACCCGCCCTCATACACCGTCAACGGCACTGTCTGGGAAGGCAACTACCGCGCCGTCTGGCATTTGCAGGAAGAGGCGAACGACCGCCTTGACAGCACCCGATTCAACCATCACGCCAGCCCGATCGGCCCGATGGCGGTCCAACCCGGCGTGGTGGGGAATTCCGCCCGTTTTGACGGATCCAACGGCAACACCGCGCTGCAGGTGGGCAATGATCTTCCCGGGACCCTGCGCTTCACCAACGGATTTACCCTGGAAGGCTGGATCCGAATCGACAGCGGCGCGGACACTCAGAAACGCCAGTTGTTCACCGCCGGAGATCCGTATTGGGACGGGGGCGGGTACAGGAACGACTTCAATACCTCCCGCCACCGGACCGCCATCGGCACCGAAACCGGGGTCGCCAACGGCAACGCCCGGGAGGTTCACGATGCGACTCTGGACGGCGGGGTTCCGGAGGAGGAATGGATCCACGTGGCGGTCGCATGGGACGGCAACACCATCACCACCTACATCAACGGCCAGACCATCCACAGCGAACCCTTCAACCACACCATCGCCTATCCGCAGGGGCCGTATCCGGCCCTGGTGCTGGGGGCGGGGATTTTCGGCGACAACACCTCCCTGAACCGTTCGCTGGCGGGCAATCTGGACGAGATGCGGATCAGCGATCTCGACTTCTCCGCCGACTGGATCCAAGCGGTCTACCAAAACATCGCCGAGACCGGTCAGTTTCAGACCCTCGGCACGCCGGAAACCACTGCTCCGCCGCCGGTCATTAATGAACAACCGCAGGGATTGAACATCAACGTGGGCGAGGAAGCCACCTTCCTCGTTGTCGCCAGTAGTGACGAGCCGATCAGCTACCAGTGGCAGAAAGACGGGGTGGCAATTCCCGGCGCCGAAAGCGCCGCCCACACCATCCATCCGGCCGGGGTTTCCGACAGCGGCACCTACCGGGTGGTGGTCAGCAACGTGAATGGTTTCACCCTCAGCGCAGAAGCCGTGCTGGTGGTCAACGGAACCGTGCCCGCGGTCAGCGCATGGCCCACCGCTTCGTCCATCACGTTTGGACAAAGTCTGGCCGATTCGGACTTGAGCGGCGGCAGCGCCAGTGTCGCGGGGACGTTTGTTTTTCTTACCCCCGGCCTCGAACCCGGGGTCGAAACGGCTGAACAAGCGGTCGTTTTTTTCCCGGACGACGATTTCACCTACGAGCCGGTCGAGGGCACCGTGTCCGTGGAGGTGGAGGAGGCCGGGGCGCAGATTTTTTTCTCCAACCTCACCCCCACCTACAACGGTGAAGCTCAGGCGCCCGCCGTGACCACCGATCCGGAGGGATTTTCCTATGCACTGACCTTTGACGGCTCGCCGGAAGTTCCGGTCGATGCCAGCACCTATGCCGTGGTGGCGGTCATCACCGAAGAAGGGGCCACCGGCAGCGCCTCGGACACGTTCACCATTGATCCCGTCCCGCTGACCGTGCAGGCCGATGATGTGGCCAAATTCGAAGGCGATCCCGATCCGGCGCTTTCCTGGAGTGTGATCAGTGGCGAACTGTTTGAGAGCGATACCCTCTCCGGCAGCCTGGCCCGCGACAGCGGCGAGAACATCGGCCCCTACACCATCCGGCAGGGAACGCTTTCGGCTTCCGGCAACTACATCCTGACGTTTCAGACCGGCACCCTTACCATTCTCGAGGCGGGTGACGCGCCCTGGGTTTTACAGGCGGATTTTGACGATCTCAATACCGGCGTTCTGCGGGGTCAGGGGGGCTGGAGCGGGAATAACGACAGCGCCGCGCAGGTGGTTCAAGACCCCGAAGACGAAAACAACCAGGTCTTCCGATTCGCGCCCAGTTCAAATAATCATATCCAAAGAGACCTCTCCACCCCGATGCAAGCCGGCGAGGTCGGCACGCTGTTTTTCCGCTTTTATGTGCCCGCCGGATCGAGTCGAATCAACCAGCAAATCCGGTTGCCGAATAATAACCCGATTCGGATTAAATGGGATAGCGATCCGTCCGAGCCGGTGCTCTGGATCTTCGGTGAAGACATGACGAACACCGATCTACAGCAAGTTGAGCAACCCATCGCGCGCGACACCTGGTACAATTTTTGGATGGTGATCGACAACATCAACGGCACCTACCGGATTTATATCCAGGGAGGCGATTATCCGGATCAAACTTTTGTTACCGTGGCCGACATGGGAGGGGATCCAAACACCCATCCCTTTGAAACCGGTCTCATTGACGCCCTGTATTTCATCGGCTGGAACAACGGGCCGATGCTTTACGATGACTTTTATCTCGCGCTCGGCGGGGAGAATCTCAGCAATCCGGCCGCGGTGATCCCGCCGCCGTCGGATTATGAACAGTGGCTGATGGACGAGGGTCTGGACCCTGAGACCGACCCTGCGGCCGAAGAACCCGGCACCGGTTTCACGTACCGCGAGTTGCATGTCATGGGGGCGCGTTTGCTGAGCGGGGAATGGCAGGATCTCTTATACGTCACAACTCCCGCGCAACTGCCGGGGGGCGGATTGACCCTTCATATGCAAGGGCGGGCCGGACGCAGCTACCGTCTGTTCTACCGTGACGATCTCCAGGGCGGTACGGAGGGCGATGCGGAGTGGCTGCCCCTGGGCGAACCTGTGGAACTGGAAAATGACGGACCGGTGGGATTTGAAGATGATGCCCCCGGCGCTCAACGTTTTTACCGAATTCAAGTGACTCTCTGACTCAACCCCAACGGAATCCCGCAATGACACCCCTAAAACATATTTCCACGTACTGCATGACTGCGATCCTCCTTTCCCTCCCGGCGGCAGAAACGCCGGCTGCTCTTCCCGAAATTCCCGGGGATATGGGGCCGTTCATGGGCGATCCCGAGCGGGGGCCGGAGCCTTCGGAACGGCACGCGGCCACGCGGACGTATCCGGACTTGGATCCCATTGTGTTGTCAAACGGCCATCCCTTGCGCGACTTCGGACATTTCCGTATGTCCCGGGAGGTTTCCCATGGACGGAGAACCCCTTTTGTCCTGCAAATTCCCAAGGATGAAATGGCCGCAACCAAAGAACGATGGGAACGGCACGCCTTTCGGGACGGTGAACACCTGCATTATTCTCTAGCCCGTCCCGCCGACAACGCGGTCGCGCCGGAACACGGATTTCCGCTGGTGGTTCTGCAACCCGGCATCGGGGGGATCGGAAAAAAGAGCACCGGAGAAAATATTTGGCTCACCGGTCACAGCATGGGCGGGTCCTCCACCTGGTATATCATGCTGGCGCGTCCGGACCTCGTGGCCGCCGCCGTCCCTCTGGCGGGGATCCCTCCCATAGATCTGGAAGAGGCGGAGCGCATCAAGGACATTCCGATCTGGATGATGATGGGCAACAACGATCCCTGGAGCGGATCGTTTCCCTATATCCGCACCTACCAGAATTTGGTCCAAGCCGGTGCTGAACGGGTCCGGTTTTGGGAAATCCAGGACATCGGACACAGTGGAGGGGCTCAGAGTCTGTGGCCGATTGCCGAGTTTCTTTTCTCATTCCGGCGGGGCGGGACAGGGGCGGCGGAGGACGGACGGCCCTGGCGAAACTGGCGGAACCAGGACGGGGAAGAGGTCCGCGCGGTTTTGCCCAGTTCCCGAATTTCGCGCAGGTGGTGGAAGGCTGGGGCAAGGGCGAAACGTGGGAATCCAGCCCCAGTCGATGAACCAAATAAATGAAATTATTCCGCTTTCCGAGGCCGCGGATTTCCACACCAAATGCCACGCGGCTTGGAGAGGGAGGGCAATGTTTTCCGGGGCGGGGAAGGTTTCGAAGAACGGATCAATCCGCCGTTCGATGCTGTTGCAGTAACTGCGGTCCGCGTCGAAGATCGTTCCTAACAGTCGCTGAAGCGGCCGTTCGGTGAAAAAACCGAAAAGGATGTTTCAAAGGCGAACGGCGGATTTATCCGCTGATCGCCACATTCCTCGACACGGAATCGAGACACATCAGGAAAAAGCGAACGGCGGATTTATCCGCTGTTCGCAACCGTCCTTCACAAGCCGCTGATCGCAACCGTTCCCGCCCGGAAGCACAAGTCAACATACAGGGTGGCCGTCCAGCCGAAGTCGTGGAAGACTTGTTTGTAGGGGCTTTCTTCGGGGGCGCAGGCGCCTTTGCGATGCAGGCGGGGCGGGTCGGTTTCGCGTTGGGCGTCGTAAAATTCGAAGAAGGTGCCGTAGGTTTCGCAGTGGCGTTGGATTTCGGCCCGAGTTTGCTGTCGGAGGTCTTCGGCGGGACCGGTGTATCCGTAGCGGTCGAGGCCTTCGGCAATCAACCAGTTGAGATTGATCCATACCGGTCCGCGCCACATGTCTTTGCCAAGGTTCCGGGCCTGACAGGCGGCCACGGAGGGGACGGGAAAGGGGGTGCCGAAGGTGTCGGGATTGCGAAGGTGTTCAACCAGTTTCGCGGCCTGTTCGGGACTGGCGGCACCGCAGAGCAGGGGCAGAAAGCCGGAACAGGCGAGGACATCGGACGGGGCGTTTTTCTCAATGTCGTAATCGACGAAAAAATTCAGATCCGCCGACCAAAGCCGTTCGCGGATGAGGCGGCACAGCCGCTGATGGTGTTCGGCCCATCGGTTCGCGTCTTCGGTCCGCCCCAATTCCCGGGCGAATTCGGCCATGATTTCGCATTCGCGGGCGAGAAAGGCATTGAAATCGACGGCGTCCATGCGGGTCGCGGCATCAAAGCGGGGGGAGTTGTCCATGCCGCTTTCGCCGCTGCGGCAGTGTGGATTGCCTTCGATTTCCCATTCCACCAGGCCGGCGCCGTCCCGGTCTCGGTTGGCGAAATCCCATTTTAAATAGGCGGCGAGTTTGGGGTAAACGTCCGCGATCCAATCGGGGGCGGGGTGGAGATCGTGGACTGCTTTCACCCCCAGTGCCAACACCGGGGGCTGGGTGATGGCGGAAAGGCGGTTGGGGTCCATGCGGTGGGCGATAAAGCCGTCGGCGGCCTGGGTGTCGAGCACGGCGGAGAGGGCGTCGCGGGCCATATCGGGGTCGAGATGGCGCCAGCCGACGGCGTGGAAGGCGGAATCCCAGAGCCACATGGCCCGGTGGGGCCAGCGGTCGGGGGTGGTCCATCGGTGGCGGATCTTGCCTGCGGGGCTGTAGACCTGACTCTTCATGAGGGAGAGACCTTGCAACAGGGTGCGCCGGGCGGCGGGGTCGGTTTCCGGCGGCAGGGTTTGTTGATTCAGCCATCGGCACCGTTCCTCAAAGGCGCGGTCGATGTCTGCTGCGAGCAAATCGGGCTGAAACTCGACGGAGGTCCCGAGGAGGGTACGGGTTCCTTCTTGAAGACAAGTGAGCCCCTTCTCGGAGTTTTCCACCGAACAAGGTCCGGAAATGAGCAAGTGATGCGTATCCAGAAACGCACCCGTGACGGCATCGGCCCCCTCACCGAGTCGAAACGCGTCGCCAGTAATGAAGACACCTCGCGAGGGGTCCACTGGAAAGTGTACCCGCCCCCGTCCTGGGAGGACGATGTCCAGACCCGGGGCGGCGAACGAGGTCCGCGCGGTGAGGCCATGGTGGAAATCGGTGGGGCCGTCGAGCCCCGAAAAGGCCAGCAGTTGCCCGCCTGTCCATTTGTTGCGTTTGCATTCATTCATCATGATATTTCTTTCGCTTGGGTGGCTTTGTCGGAGGGTGTATCGAGTTCCCTTTGGGAATTTTCGCTTCAGCTCATTATTTATTCGCTCGGCATTCCATATGCGGGAAACGGTGCGGGTTCCAGCAATAAAGTCGCGGGCAATAACCCCCTGTTGCAGGAATGGGCGTTCAAGCATGGTTTTGTGGTCTTCGGCCTCAAGGCGGGCATATGCCTTCCGACAACGTCAGGCGAAAAGCCTACGCCCCACTTTTTGCTTCATCCGCTGCACATTCAACCATTCGGGGGTGCGGTCGACGATACCCGAGCTTGAAATTGTCACGCGGCTTCTATACGACTTCGCTTCAAGATGTCAGACGCGCCTCCCTCCAAAGAAAAACCCAAAGACAAATCTGAAAAACCCTCCGGGTACCAATTCGGGACCTTTCAGGGCGTTTTCACACCGAGTATCCTCACGATTCTCGGGGTGATCATGTTTTTGCGTTTTGGCTGGGTGCTGGGCAACGTGGGGCTACCGCTGACTTTATTGATCGTGACCATGGCCACGTCGATCACGTTTCTGACCGGGCTTTCGCTTTCGGCCACGGCCACGAACATGAAGGTGGGCGGGGGCGGGGCGTATTACTTGATTTCCCGATCCCTGGGGATTGAAGTGGGGTCGGCCATCGGGGTGCCGCTGTTTTTTGCACAGGCCCTGGGCATCGCGTTTTATATTTCCGGGTTCGCCGAGGCTTTGGTGGATGTGGTGGACGTGTCGCATTGGGTGGAAATGCTGCCGTTTCCGATTACGCAAATCCGCCTCATTTCCGTGCTGACCCTGGTGGTCCTCACTTTGTTGGCCCTGATCTCCGCGGATCTGGCTTTGAAGGCTCAATTGTTTATTCTGGGATCGATCGTCTTGGCGCTGGTTTCATTTTTCGCGGGGACCACGCCCGTACACAACTACCTGACCCCGGACACGGAAATTCCGATGAAATTGGGGTTTTGGGTGGTGTTCGCGGTATTTTTTCCGGCGGTGACGGGAATCGAAGCCGGAATCTCCATGTCGGGAGATCTGAAAAACCCGACGAAATCCCTGCCAAAGGGGACGATTGCGGCGGTGTTGACGGGTTACGTGGTGTACATGACCATTCCCATTTTTTTATCTTACGTGATTCGGGACGAGCGGGTGTTGCTGGTGCGTCCGTTGATCATGTCCGACGTGGCCCGGTGGGGCAAATTCATCATGGTGGGCGTCTGGGCGGCGACGTTGTCCAGCGCACTGGGGGCTTTGCTGGGGGCGCCGCGCACCTTGCAGGCCTTGGCGAAGGACAAGGTGCTGCCGCGTTTCATTGGTCGGGGCTACGGGACGAAAAACGACCCGCGCATGGCCACCGCCTGTTCATTCGTGGTGGCCCTGATTGCCATCATGCTGGGGGATTTGAACATGATCGCCCCCGTGTTGTCCATGTTTTTCCTCACCTCCTATGGGCTGATTAATTTGTCGGCCGGGTTGGAGGGCTTGATCGAAAGCCCGACATGGCGTCCGAAATTCAAATTTCCCTGGTGGGGGTCGATCTTGGGGGCGGGCGCTTGTTTGTTGACCATGGTGATGATTGACCTTGGGGCAACTTTCACGGCGTTGTTGCTGACGGGCGGGCTCTATTTCGTCATCAAGCGCCGCCAACTCAAAGCCCATTGGGGGGGACATGCGGCACGGGGTGCTGATGTTGCTGGTGCGGGTGGCCATCCGCCGCCTGATCAAAAGGCCGCTGGACGAACGCAACTGGCGTCCCAACGTGCTGGTGTTGAGCGGGTCGCCCCAGTCCCGCTGGCATTTGATCGAATTGGCCGCCGCATTGGCGCGGGGGCCGAGTTATCTCACCTTGGCCACCATTTTGTCTTCCCGTGAATGGACCTCGGAACGGGTGGACTCCATCAAAAAGAGCATCAACGATTATCTCCAGAAACGGGACGTGGAAGCCATGGTCAAAGTGTTTCCGTCCACCGACGTGTTACAGGGCGCGGAAGCCTTGATCAAAGGATATGGCTTTGGCCCGTTGGAACCGAACACGATTTTGCTGGGCGAGAGCCAGGTGGAGGAAAAACACGAGGCCTTCGTTCGGCTGATCCGACTGACCTATCAGCTCAATAAAAATCTGGTGATGGTGCGGGAAGGGGGAAAAGAGGAAGATTTGCCCGAAAATCCCAGGATCGACATCTGGTGGCGGGGACGTCAACTGAACATTGGCCTCATGGTGACCTTGGCCTATCAATTGCGCCCCCCAATGGGAAAGGACGAGAATCGTGCTCAAGCGAATCGTCACGGAAGGGGAGGACCGGAAGGAAATCGAAACCTACATGAAAGAATTCGTGGAAGAGCAACGTCTGGAAATGGAATTTGAAACCCTGGCCCCTGGGGGCAGGAAGCCCTTTGAAGTAATTCACGCATCCTCAACCGATGCCTCCATGGTGATGTTGGGGATGAAGCACCCGGATCCAGAAGAATCCGAGGCCGATTATCTGAATTATTATCGGAATGTCATTCGCGCCACGGAAGGATTGCCCGTGGTCATGGTCCTTTCCGCCGAGGAAATGGATTTCGGTGAAATCATTGGGGTGGGATAAGATCCTGTTGAAATCATAAAAAAAACTTTACCTACCCTTTACGGCATCACACAATACGGGTATGGTGAGGATATGAGAATTCATCCTTTTCCAATATCCACTCGTGGAGATCATTCCCGTTCGGCCGGCAGCGCTTTGCTGGTCACTTTATTGGTCGTCAGTCTTTTGTTGGTTCTGGTCATCACCTTTGTCACCGTGGTGCGGATGGAACTTCGCAAAGTCATCAGTCACCAAGAACTCCTGCAGGCCCGTTCCCACGCCCGACTGGGCCTGGAAATGGCGATTGCGAAATTACAGGAAAGCGCCGGACCGGACACGCGGGTGACCGCGCCGCATTTGGGCGGTTCCTCGGATCGGCCCAACACCCTCCACATCGCCCAAAGCCTGCATTCAGACCCTTTTGTGCAGGGGAACAGCCTGCAAATCAACCCGCTGTACGGGCAAACCGCCGCCTATTTGATTTCCCATGATCGTGCCGACACAAACTTTGACCCCGCGGATTACTGGCCCTTTGCAGGGGGAGGGGATGTCACCACGGGTAACGTTTTGCTGGTGGGCCCGGGTTCGGTATTGGAAGATCTGGACGAGAACGATGACGGCGTCCCGGACGGATACGTGGCCGCTCCCTTGCGTCCCATTGAAGGCCAGCAAAATCAGGAAATCGGCCAATACGCCTATTGGATTCGGGACGAGGGGCTGAAGGCGCAAATCAACCTCACGGACAGTTTCAGGCTCGAAAGCGGGGGGCGGCTCGATCTGCGCGAACAGGCGACCACGGCCCAACGGGTGGGCAGTGAATCCCTGCTTCCGGGATACGATCCCGACAGTATGGTACACACGAGTTTTTTGAACCGCACCCTGTCGGGCCGACAATTGGATTTGACCCCGTTCGTGGGGGAGGGCGGGGCCCGGGAATTTTTTCACGACATCACTTTACAGAGCCTGGGCCTGCCCGTGAATGTGAAAACAGGTGGGTTTAAAAGAGATTTAACGCCGGTGATTCAAGAAGCGGAGGCGAATGGCGGGCAAGTACCGGACAATGGAACACAGTGGTTGGCCCTGTTGGACTTCCAAGAGGCTAGGATGCAACGTTGGAGGGATCAAACCGTGGCTCTGGAAACCGGCATGCGCCCGGCCGGTTTGCCCGATCACCGATGGAACGCCTTGAATGCCATCACCCTGCGGGAAGATCAGAACCAGCCCATCGGGCGACATGCCAATCAGCTGAACGATCCTCAAGACGCGCCAGAACTGAGAGAGAAAATATTCCCGCCCATGTCGGATTTGGATATTCGCTGGGATCCGGGCGGGGCAAGCTGGCGGCAACTTTTATCCTTTCCAACCATGAAACAGCGGTTGTCGAATTCGAGCGGGCAACTTTTTGCGGGACAGGTATCCGAACGCGAAAAAAACATGACCCCCGTTGTAGCCCGGTTTGCCATGAGTTATTATTTTACTTGGGACTGGCCGACATTGCGCCTGCATTCCATACCGCTAATCGTCCTCTGGAACCCCTACAATGAGCCCCTGCGGGTTCCTGCGAACCATCATTGGCAATATAAATGGCAATTTCAAACCAACCATTTTGACGGGTTTGGGGTGCGGTTTCAATTTCGTAACCCGAGTTGGCGGTCAGGAGAAGAAATTTGGACCCCCCGATACATGGTGGGTGCGGATACTTGGGGATTTGGAGGTGGTTTCCGCTTTCGACTTTTGGACGAAAATGGAAACTCAAATGTTGTGATTCCACCCGGCGAAGCACTTTTTTTTACGATGAACAGGCATATGGAGCTGGAAACGAGCATTAGCACTAATTATCGAGAAGATTGGGGATGGCGGGACCTTTTTGTCACGCGCGGCGAACGGATTGAAAATACGGAATCCAATATTATCGACCTCTATGCGGGCTTGCATGGTTTTGGCGGTTACAGCTTCTACATCGAACACGGGAACTTCAATGAAAGGCTTCTGAACCAAATCGCTCGTGGTCCGAGAATTCTTCACAATGGAACCCCCCGTCCTAATTGGTGGCCCGGACCGAATGGGAATTGGAACGCCTGGGATGAGGCCGGTTTTCCTTTTGCCATTTATATTGATCCCGAAACCGGTGAAGAACCGGATGGAATTTTCACGCCCAACGACGAATTATTTGAGAATGGTGAACCGATGAATCTTCCGGTTACACACGGGTCAGACTACCCCGTGACTTTTGCCAACAACAGCGTGTACGGTTCGTTGAGAAACATTGCCATCAACGAAGTTGGACTCGATCCGGGACGAGGCTGGGAACTGACGGATGCACAGATGGATTTGGGTCGGGCGGATTTTCGTTCCAGAGGCATGTATTTAACGCCCATCCCAAACGACAACCCGACCCTTGATCCCAACAGAAACCCTTGGGTCACCATTCCATGGCCCTACATGCGGATGCCCTCCGGCTTCACGGATGGCTTTACCCCTCTGGGCCAACCCATTCCCGGGTTTGACGAGTCTCAGCCCCTCAACGAATCCTATCCGCAATTCCCCACCTGGGGAACCGTTTGGGGTTTGAGAATGCCTGACCCGGTGATTCATCAGTTCGGCCAGTTTGGCGCCCCGTCGCGATGGCTGATTGATTACAACCCCACCGCCCCCTTCCAAATCGCGGATCCGGTGGGCCGAACCCGTTCGGAAACCCATCGTGGGGGGTACAACAACCCGGCATCCTACATGGGCGGGTTTTCCCAATTCCCCGGCGAATTCAGTGCCGCGGAGTTGACCTACAACGAGAGAAACCAAGCCATTGGCCTCTCGGATGATTTTGCCGCCATGCGCTTCCCCTCTCTGATGTCGATTCCGCGGCTCGTGCTCTTCGATGTGCCGGAGGGATCCGATGACATGGTGAGCATGGCCTCCTTCCAACACGCATCCCCACACAGCATCGCCCATGCTTGGGCATGGAGACTCAATCGCCACAATCCAAATCCAACCTCCCTGGAACCCCGATGGTTTGCTTCGGAACATGATACCGGGGCCGCACCGGGGACCGATTATGCCCCTTCCTCCCCCACATATCCCATCGGAAACTCTTTTGCTTCCGTTTTGGTCCCCCGCGACCGGAGCCAAAAATCCTACTACCCCGCGCCGATGGCACCCGAGGAATCACCGGAACCCATCCCTTACGCCCAAGGGAGGTTTCCGAATGGCGGAGACTATGGGACCGGTGGAAATGCTTCCATCAGCTATTTCCCCGGTTATGATACCTCCTACATTTATAACAAGGTCTTGTGGGATGATTTTTTTCTTACTCCCGACAGTAATCGTCTGCTTCAATGGCGCGACGCGACCCCCGAACGGGATTTCAACACCTCGGCTTCACGGGTGAAAATTTCCGGGGCTTTTAATGTGAACTCCACCTCGGTGGCCGCTTGGACGGCACTTTTGGCCTCCATGCTCGACGTCGAAATCTCCAACCAAACCGGCGCGAATGAATCCAGTTCAGAAGAACGGGCCCCTTTCTCCCGTTTCTTGAATCCCGTCACCAATTCGTTCAGTCCGGATTCCGGGGATTTCTTCGAAGATTCAACCGCATATTCCGGGTTCCGTCGCCTCAGCCTCGTTGAAATCGAGGCTTTGGCCGAGGAAATTGTCGAGCAGGTGAAACTTCGCGGCCCTTTCCTTTCCCTTGCGGATTTTGTGAACCGTCAATTAGTTGCCGCCGACGATGATGGTGATGAGCTGGGGTTATCCGGGGCTCTGCAAACCGCGATTCACCTGGCCGGATTGAACCATGCGATGGGGCGACCCTCGGATGACATTTGGATGGAGGCCTCCGATTTTCAAGGAAGCTGGCGGGATGCGCCGGCGCACAGTGCTTTTTACGGAATGCACCTGGAGAATGCCGAAGGCCCCCGTACGGCCGGTTCTCCGGGCTATTTGATGCAGGCGGATATTCTGGCTCGCATTGGCAGCCTTTTACAAGCCCGATCCGACACGTTCACCATTCGGACATATGGAGCCTTGGGGTCCGATGATGTCACTCACTCCAGAGCGTGGCTCGAAGCCACCGTGCAAAGAATGCCGGAATACATTGACGACTTTGATGAGGAGACCCTGCTGGGGAACAACCCCGAAGATCTTCCCGAGGAACTGTCCCAACTGAACAGGCGCTTTGGCCGAAGATTCAGAATCACCTCATTTCGCTGGCTGACGGAGGATGAAATTTAATTTATGATAAAATCCAATTTTTTTCGGTTCCTGTTCCTCTTCGCATTCTTTTTGTTTCATATCTCATATGCCCAAGACACTTCGCAAACTGGAAGCGAGGACGAAGAATCCCCCCCTCCCGTTACCGACATCCATTTTTCCGTTTATGTATGGCCCGTGAAGGGTATTTTAACCGAAAACTCCAGGATCCCCGAATTACCCCGCGTCTTTTACGATTCTCCCGAGGGAATCAGAAGGGTGAGGCTCTCCAGAAACGTGGCCACCGAGCTGATGCCCTACAACGGAGAAATCCCTTTGCAGTTTTTCGATGTTGAGCGCATCGAAACACCACCTCCTTCGGATGCCCTTCCCGATGCGCCCCCCACGGTGACCTACCGCAAGATTCCCCTCACGGAGGTGAGTTTTCCAGCGTCCTGGGAACAAGTCCTTTTCATCATGATGCCGGCGGATCCCGACCGCAGGGAATCCCTCCGTATTTTCCCCATGCGCTATGATGTCGCACATGTGCGCCCGGGATATATCCGAATATTCAATACGACGGAGAACAACCTGGTGGTTGAGGTCGAGGATGAGCACCACGAACTCCGGGCTTACTCCCCCGTTGATTTCCGTCCGCCAACAGTTGGAGAGCATCAGGTTTTCCGTTTGAACATTTACGGACGGGATGAACGCACCGGGGCTCCAAGGCTTCGGCTCACAACTCGCGTCACCAGCCGGGATGCCAAGAGTAATTTTTATCTTTTATATCCTGACAGTCCCCGTCGCTTGCGGCTCATGCGCGTGGGCGGGCACGAACCGCCGCCGACACCCACCCCGGAGCCGACGCCAGCTCCTTGATCCTGCCATATTCATTCGTTTTTTCGGGGGAAAGGGGGGGACGCGAAGCGTCTTTGGAGTGCGTGTAGCGAGTGCAACGAAGCTACCGCTTTGGGGCGTAGGGGGCCGAAACTTTGAACATAGAATGTCCGGTTGAAGGGACGGGGCCAGGGACAGGATCGCCAATCGCCGCATTGGCTGGGGCGTAGGGGGGCTTTTCCGACGGTCGGAAGCGTTTTTCCCGAGGCTTCCGACGGTCGGAAACTCTTACCTGAATCCGTGAGATATTTGCTGTGAATCCGCACAATCTCACGGGCTGCAAGGGATTGTCGGGAACGCTCGACAGACCGCAAGGGTATGCCTCGATTCCCGACAATCCCTTTCGCTCCATGATCTGGCGCGCCTTCTTTGCAAATATCGCACGGACTCAGGTCTCAGAGAAAGG
This sequence comes from Verrucomicrobiota bacterium, assembly GCA_020831635.1. Classification (GTDB taxonomy): domain Bacteria; phylum Verrucomicrobiota; class Kiritimatiellia; order SS1-B-03-39; family UBA6053; genus PXAS01. Next base: position 20,266 of record JAFIGC010000074.1, read on the forward strand.
TTTTTCCGTATTCCATGGGCGGGACTTCGAAGAAGGTGGCCACGGATTGGGCGATGTCTTGGAAACCGTCCCGGATGCCGAGGCTTTTTCCGGTGGCGTTTTTTCGGATCACGAGCAGGGGTACGTGTTCGCGGGTGTGGTCGGAGCCTTTGAAAATGGGATCGTTTCCGTGGTCGGCGGTGAGGATGAGGATGTCATCGTCGCGCAAAAGGGGCAGGACTTTTGCCAACCAGTCATCCATTTCCAGCAGGCAGTTGGCGTAGCCTTTCGGGTCGCGGCGGTGTCCGTAGTGCATGTCGAAATCGATGAAGTTGGCAAAGACGAAGCCGCGGTCGATTTCGCGCATGAGGGTTTCGGTGCGGGCCATGGAGGCGGGGTTGTCGCCGGTATGCCAGCCTTGGGTGATGCCGCGATGGGCGAAAATGTCTTCGATCTTGCCGACGCTGTACACGGGAATGTCGTGGCTGTGCAGGTGCTGGAGGATGGTGGGGGATTCGGTGGCGTAGGCGTAGTCCACCCGGTCGGCGGTGCGGGTGAAATTGCCGGGTTCTCCGTTGAAAGGGCGGGCGATGACCCGGCCCACGCGCCAGGGATCGCAAAGCTTGCGGGCGATTTCGCAGGCTTGGTAGAGTTCTTCCAAGGGAATCACGCCGATATGGGCCGCGATTTGAAAGACGGAGTCCGCGCTGGTGTAGATGATGAGCCCGCCTTTTTCCATGGCTTCGGGTCCGAAGTCCTCGATCATTTTGGTGCCGCTGCCATGACAGTTGCCTAGCAGGGGGCGTCCGCATTGTTCTTGCAGCGCATCGGTGATTTCCGTGGGAAAGGCGGGGGTTTTGACCGGAAAGACGTGGAAGCCGGGATCGAGGAGGAGTCCGGCGATTTCCCAGTGGCCGGTAATGGTGTCCTTGCCTTCGGAACGTTCGCGCATGGCTCCCCAGTCGGCCAGCGGGGATTCCGCGGGGGCCACGCCGGTGATGGGGCCCTGGTCGGGCAGGAGGGAGAGGATGTTGGCGAGGCCCAGTTTTTCGAAGCAGGGCAGGCGCATGCCCCCAACCGCCTGCGCGGTATGTTGCAAGGTCGCGGCCCCAAGGTCATCGTACGTTTCCGCGTCGGGGGCGGCCCCGATGCCTACAGAATCCATGACAATTAAGAAGAGTCTTTTATTCATGGAGACTTTGTACCACGCGAGGAGCGCGTGTCGAGTTTGGAATGCCCGATGTGTGACCAGCGAGGACCGACAGACTTCTATTGGAGGCGAATCATCAGCTTCATGAAGACTTGGTTGACCTCGGATTCCGGAATCACACGCACTCGGACCTTTTCCGGTTGCGCCGGGTCCGGGATCTGGGTTTGAAATGAAAACCCCGGGGAATTTTCGGGCCAAGCCTCCAGGGTTTCGGTGACCATGACTTCGTATGTCAATCCGTTGGCCGTGAGCGGATGGGTCGGTTCGGTGTCGGGGAGGACCCGGAAAGTCATTCCGAAGGTGGATTCAGAACCAACTTTCCCGATGAAAATTCCGGGATGGAAGTCTGGGGGCGACATCCCGCTCAGAGGAGCGCCCAACGCGAAACGGAGCAGGTTGGACCAAGTCCCGCGAGTGGCCTCCGGGGAAGGGTCTTCCCCCTCGGGCAGATCGGCAATCCATTCCCAATAGGCCTGTCGGGCGGCAGAGGGAGGCGGCGCTTCGTGTTCCACGAGCACTTCGCGGAGATGCAGGCCATTGGCTTGCAGACGAAATGTGGCGCCCCGGTGTGGGAGTTGGCCGGCTTCGGGGGCCGCCTGAAAATGAAACGACTGCCACTGATCGTAATTTGCGTTCGTAAAGGTCAGGCTGTCGGTCCCGTCCAGCGTCACATCCGGATTGCCGGAAAAAGGGGACGCGGTGACGGTGAGATTCGCGGGTTGGGCCAAGCGTACGCGGATGGCGATGGTTCCGTCCAAGGGTGCGGTCACGCGGTCCGCTTCGACCTCGATCCGGTTGTCGAGGGGAAGCCCTTTGGGGCGTCGCTGCATGTTTGTGTTCCAGGTCTGGAGCCGGTTTCCGAGATCCGCGTGAATGCCCGGATGTTGGCCGGCGACATTGTTGGATTCTTGCGGATCGTTTTCCAGGTCGTAAAGTGCGTTCCCGAGACGTTTCCATCGACCCTCCCGAAGTCCGGTGGCATTTGTGGCACCGACGGGATAGTAGTGGAATTCCGCGCGGGGCGGGTCAAGATCGGGGGTGTTGATCCACAGCGGCCAGAGGTCCACCCCGTCGGTTTCCCGGTCCGAGGGCATCTCCGTTCCCGCAAGGCCCAGGAGGGTGGGCATGAGGTCCATCATCGCGCCCAGGGCATCGGTTTCGTGACCTGCGGGGATCTTGCCGGGGAATCGGGCCAGAAAGGGCATGCGCAGACCGCCCTCCAAGTCGTCGCGTTTGGCTCCGCGATAGGGATAGGCGGACCCGACGGCCTGTTGGGGGAGGGTGCGGTCGTTGCGCTGATGCCATGGACCGTTGTCGGAGGTGAAAATCACAAGGGTATCGTCGGCGACACCGAGTTCATCGAGTTTGTCGAGCAATTGGCCGACGCGGTGATCCAACTCGGCCATGACATCGTAAAAGCTGCTCACCCCGCTCGCGCCGATAAAATCCGGATGCGGGTAGCAGGGGGTGTGCGGGGCATGTGAGGCATAAAAGAGAAAGAAGGGTTTTTCCTGCAACACCGCGTCTTTCATAAAAGCCAGGGAATGTTCGGTAAAGGCCTCCATGAGATGGCGTTGTTCGTTTATGGTATCGATGGGACTGCTCAATACCCCGCCGGAGGCGGTGGTGAAGTTGCCTTCGAGAGGCTGTTCGCCCACAAGCAGTGGCAAATCCGGCCAGGTTTGCGAAGGATGCCCGCTCCAAATGTCGTTGGAGTGGGGAATGCCGAAAAATTCGTCGAACCCATGCCGAAGCGGGTTGAAGTCCGGACCCTCGCCCAGATGCCATTTCCCGGAGAGGGCGGTAAGATAGCCTTGCTCCCGGAGGCGCTCGGGCAGGGTGACTTCCTCCGGATGCAGGCCGAAAATATTGTCGGTGAACGGCTCGGGTAGCACCACCCGTTCGATGCTCATGCGGGTGGCGTGGCACCCGGTCAACAGGGCGGCGCGGGAGGGCGAGCAGGCGGGGGAGGCACTGTAAAAAGAGGTCATTTTCAGCCCGTCCGCCGCCAGACTGTCGATGTGCGGGGTGAGGTTTTTCGCCTCGTTCGGCTGCGGCAGCGGCGTGTAATGGGACGGGAGGATGGGGGGCGGGCCGGCCGCGGGCCATGCGGTGGGTTTGGTTGGATACGTGTAAGCCCCGATGTCGTTGATACCCAGGTCGTCGGTGAAAATGATGACGATGTTGGGGCGTTCCGCCAAGAGGCGAAGCAGCGGAGCGAAAATAAACAGGAGCAAAAGATGTTTCATGGAAGATTCCCTACGAAGTCGGAAAAGAAATACAACCCGCTTCCGAGACCGGAACGCGGGAAGTTTGGCATGTTGGACTCGACGGGATTTAGCGACGGCGACCGAAAGCCCCCAAAGCTCACCAGCGTAATGCCCAAAAGCACAATGAGGGGCGAAATTGTATTGGCGATGTATTGTAACAGGGATTTTCGGTTCCGCAGGTTGAAAAATGGTATTCCGAGCTCGGAAGAAATATTTTCAAACTTTCCGCGTTCGGAAACGCATGGACAAGGATTGTGGACGCCCGATGGGGCCAAGCGTGCGGGCTGATGCGATGTGAAAGATTCACGGGAAGGCAAAGCCATTCGCGGATATCTTCTTCATGTTGCTTGTATCCGTGGTCTGCTGAATAGCATCCACGATCTTTGATTTACTCTGATTTTGGGAATTGGCTTGGCTTTTGGGGTTTGGAACCACGGATGGCCACTGATTTGCACGGATATTTGGGGGGAGGGGACAGGAGCGCCGGGCTCCGCACTGGCAGGGGCGCAGGGGGCTTCACGGTTTCGAAAAATGACGGCTGAGGGAAAGAACATGCATTTTTGAATGGCTTCCGGGGAGGCCACCCGCAACCGACAACCGGCAACCTTCAACTGGCAACCATCAACCAACGTCTTTGACATGTCGGCGGTCTCCGGTAGGTTGAAACATGGTCGATCAACAATCCAAATGGATTTCCGAAGATGCCCGTCGTTGTGGATGGGTGGTGTTTCTGGCCCATTTTCTGTTTATCCTCGCCGCGTGGACGGTGGTGATCAGCAAATGAAGCGCATGGATCGCCGCACCGCCCTCAAACACATTGGCGCGGGAGCGGCCCTGCTTTCGTTTGCGCCGGGGCGCGTGTTGGCCAAACCGGAGGAAATGCACGCCAAGGCAATCCTGTCGAGCGGCGAAAAATTGCCGGTGATTGGGATTGGCACTTGGCGAACCTTCAACGTGGGAGGTGACCGGGAATTGCGGTTGGCGCGTACGGAGGTGATGAAGGCCTTCTTCGAAGAGGGTGGCGGCATGGTGGACTGTTCGCCGATGTATGGCTCCGCGCGGGAAGTGCTGGGTTTTGCGTTTGAACGGCTCGGGGTGCCGGAAACCCTGTTTTCCGCGGAAAAGGTCTGGACCCGCGATGGCCGTCAGACGGAAGCGCAGACTGCGGAATCGGAAGAAATGTGGGGCGTGGACCGCTTTGATCTGATGCAAATCCACAACCTCGTTTCCTGGGAGGCGCATTTGGAAAGTTTGAGGGAAATGAAAGAGGCGGGACGGATTCGCTATATCGGCCTCACCACGTCGCATGGACGTCGTCACCGGGATCTGGAGAACGTGATGGGGCGGGGCGGCATTGATTTCGTGCAACTGACCTACAATCTCACCCACCGCGAGGTGGAGAACCGTCTGTTGCCCGCGGCGCGTGAACACGGGGTTGCGGTGATCGCAAACCGTCCGTACGATGGCGGGCGTCTGATTCGCGATCTCAAGGCGAACCACGAGGTGCCCCAATGGGCCAAGGATGAAATCGATTGCCGGACCTGGGCGGATTTCCTCCTGAAGTTTATCGTCTCCCATCCGGACCTGACTTGTGCGATTCCCGCCACCACGCGAGTGACTCATCTGCTGGAAAACATGGCGGCGGGACGTGGCAAACTCCCCGATCCCGATTTGAGAGCGCGTATGATTCGTCACGTGGAAGCCTTGTGATGCCGGACTGGCAAAGCTATGCGGTGGAGGATTTCATCCCCTTTACGCCGGAGGTGTATTTCCGGCTGATTGAAAGGGTGAACGAAAGCAGTTGGCCGATCCATTTTTTGTTTTTGGCGTCCGCGTTGGCGGGCATGGGGCTTCTTCATGTGGGACGCAGGCGACTGGCGGCTATTTTGTTGGGCGTTCCCTGGCTTTGGGCGGGGATCGTTTTCCATATGCGGGGGTATGCGGATTTGAACTGGGCAGCCACGTATTTCGGGTGGGCCTTTTGCATTCAGGCGGTGGTGCTGATGCTCTGCGGGTTTTTCGGGGGCTTCCGGGTTTTGAAATGGGCCCGACCGCAAGGGGCGCAATGGTTGGGTTGGTTGCTGTTTGTGTTTGGGTTGCTGTTTTATCCGCTGATAGCGCCGACTTGGGGCGGCGGATGGTCTCAGTCCGAAGTGTTTGGCATTCATCCCGATCCGACCGCCATCGTCACCCTCGGAGCGTTGATGGTGGGGGCGAAGCGGTGGACTTTGTGGGTGGCCGCATGGATACCGCTCCTCTGGTGCGTGTTGGGCGGTCTGACGCTTCAGGTGATGGAGGCTCCTTGGGCGTTGTCCCTTTTTGGGGTCGCGGTTTTGGCTTTTGTGGGAAATATATATATCACGATTGCATGGAGAAGAGAGGGGGCGAACCGCTGATCCACACGAATTCAGGAACAACTGCTTGCCTCCAAACGCCGCAACTTCCGTGCGGCCCTCCGGGACGCCCCAGATGATTGGGACCGGATCTCGGGGTTGGGGGGGGGGGGGGGGGGGGGGGGGGGGGGGGGGGGGGGG
>JAFIGC010000277.1 GCA_020831635.1 Verrucomicrobiota bacterium
TTCGGGCACAGAGTCGTCGCCCCACCGTGGCAAGCACGGAGGCGGCGTAACGAATTCGGCAAAGTACGAAATCCCTTATATTCCGGGAACCCTCAGAGGCCTTTCACCCGCGAGACAAGCTTGCGGGGCTCTTGATTCATGCAACTCCAAATCGGGATCGCCGAATGATTTTCGGAAATACCCGACAGCTTCAAGGTGACTGAGTACTAGGGCCGATTTCTTGACCTTTCCGAGCGTCGGAAAGAAAAAATCCCGTGCTTCCGAACCTCGGAAACACGGGATGATAGGGTGAAACCCTTGCAAGGCGGTGCTTATTTGCGGCGGCGAAACAGCCACAAGGTTCCGAGGCTGATCCCCAAGAGGATGAGGGTACCGGGTTCGGGGATGGGGGTGACACTGTCCCAAGTGGTGCCGACCCGGACTTCATCAATGATAAAGGACGGATTGGATACGTTTTTGCCCATGTGAGCGCCGATAGTGATGGAATCGAAGGTGTGGCCGTCGAAGTAATTGGCATCGAAAGTGTAGTCAGCGGTGCCTTGGGAGGTGATATCGTTTGGGTTGATCCAGAGGTCAACCGTGCGGTTGCCAAATCCGCCATCAACAAAGCGGGCGACCACGAAGTGCGTGGTGTCTGCGGCGAAAGTCTCGGCGGAAGTATTTTCAGCCGGAGCGGCTGCATTTCGAAGATCATTGTTAAACGAGCCGCCAATCAGGTTTCCCGCGTCGCTGAAGCCTATATAATGACTGCGGTCATCGCCTGCTCCAGTGGTAAAGATCTTTAGTCGACCTTCAACTCCTGCCTTGAACTGAAATAAGCCGCTCAGGTAAAATTCTCCGGAAGGTCCGTCGATTCCTACGATTTTACGAGTTGCCCGCTTAAATTGCGCATTATAATCTGCTCCACTCTGTGTCCCGCTACGGAAGATCTCGGCAGCCCCAGGCGAAGTGATCAGTGAGTTGCCTGAGCTGTCGCTCCAGGTCAGACCGTTGTTGATGGCGCGGGGATGGACTGTGCCTGCAACGGTATCCAGATTTCTCCACTCATCATTAGTGCTGAAGCCAAGGGCCGACGGGCTTTGCCCGTGGAGGGCGTTGTTATTGGTTCCATTGGTCGAATTCGGTTCTGTCTGGTATTCGCCGGAACCAGGGTTCTCCCCACCGGCGGCGAAGCCGTCATAGAGCAACAGGTCCGCCTGTAAGGCTGAGGTGAACATTCCCGTGAGCATAACGAGAATGAGTCGGCATTTTGTATTCATAAGGTCTCCTGAATGGTGTTTAACTTCATTTTACAACGTACACCCTTTTGATCCATGGAACCATGAAATTCACCCCATGAAACGCATCATAAATCACATAATATTGCGCATATTTCGGGTGTTTGGCTTGACGGGAGGGGTTGGGAAAGGCAAATGGAAGGCTATGAAATCCATTTTGAGCCAACCCACAATGCGACAATCCGAATGGGCGACGATGTCGCTGAGTCTGCAATGGGTCTATGAGGGGACGATCCCCGATGACGGACATGGGCGGCGGAAAAATGCCAATTTGGCGGCCTGGCTGTTGCTGGAAGGGGAGGCGAGGGTGCGTATGGAGGATGGCGCGGAGGCTTCCGCGGGACCGGGGGAGTGGATCCTTTTGCCCGGAGGGGAGCGCGTGCAGGAATTTTCGGAGGATGCCCGGATTTTTTCGCTCTGTTGGTGTGCTTTTTGGCCGGATGGACGCAATCTGTTCAATCATGGATTGCCGGTGACGCTCTCCGCATCGGCTCATCCGCTGTTGGAAACCACGGCGCGGGAGTTATTTGAGTTTCAACAGGAATATCTTGCCGACAAAAAGACGTTTTTTGTCCGCTCCAGGGGGGTGATGCAAATTGGGCTTCAGGCCTATTTAAAACTGGAGTATCTGCTGATCCGTTGGTTGGACCAGGTCACCGCGGCCTTGGAATCGGTCGGGGTGGTGCCGGCCACGCACGAGATTCCGGACGAACGGGTGCTGTTGGCGCTGGAGTTGTTGGAAAGGGATCCGTTGCGGAGGCGGGTGAGCGTCTCAAACGTGGCCAAAGCGGTGGGGTTGAGCATCAGTCAACTGGACCGCTTGTTCACCCAACACGTGGGGCATACGCCCAAGGCCCATTTGCAGGCGCGAAAGTTGTCGGAGGCCCGGAATTTGCTGGAGGAAGGGGATTTGCCGATGAAGCAGATTTCTTATCGGCTGGGGTTTTCGTCTCCGAACGCGTTTTACAACTGGTTCAAAAAAGAGACGGGGAAAAGTCCGTCTTCGGTCAAAAAATCCGGCCGCTGATTGGCACGGATGCTTGGGATGTGGCTTGGGTTTCGGAGGGGGGACCACGGATGCCATCCGGCAGACCACGGATGGGGATTGGGATATGGATCTGGACCTTTGTCTCAAGCTTTGTCTTGAACTTTGTCCCATAAGGCCACTTATCCCCATGGCTCTGAAAAATGAACCACTGATCACACTGATTTCCACTGATCTTGGGTTGTGGCTTGGGTTTTGGAGGGGGGACCACGGATGGGGATTGGGATATGGATCTGGACCTTTGTCTCAAGCTTTGTCTTGAACTTTGTCCCATAAGGCCACTTATCCCCATGGCTCTGAAAAAAGAACCACTGATCACACTGATATTCACTGATCTTGGCTTGTGGCTTGGGTTTTGGAGAGGGGACCACGGATGCCATCCGGCAGACCACGGATGGGGTTTGGATCTTTACCTTTGTCTCGAGCTTTGTCTTGAACTTTGTCCCAAAACCATTGAGTTTATATGGCTTTTGGGTTTCGGAGGGAGAACCACGGAACACACAGAATACACAGAGTGGATGCCGTTGAGGACCTGAATCATGGTCCTAAAATTCTGTGTATTTCGTGTATTCCGTGGTGAAAACCCCTCCGCATGGCTCTGAAAAATGAACCACTGATCACACTGATATTCACTGATCTTGGCTTGTGGCTTGGGTTTTGGAGGGGGGAAGCACGGATGGCAGGGATGGGCACGGATTCTTTTTGGGAAAGCGAACTTTGAACATCGAACGTTGAACCAGCAACCGGCAACTGGCAACCAGTAACCTTTAACCGGCAACCACATCGGCAGGGATATCAAGCTTCGGAAAGCGGCAGCTCGCAAGCTCGCTACACGCACTCCAAAGACGCTTCGCGTCC
>JAFIGC010000278.1 GCA_020831635.1 Verrucomicrobiota bacterium
GGGGCATTTTGGGGGGGCTCCCCCGTGGCAAGCACGGGGGCGGCGTTGCCTTTGCTCCCTTGGCGTGCTTTTGTTCCAATCCTCTGAGTTTTTGAACGGAAGAACGCCGAACATCGAACGTCCAACTCCGAACATTGAACGAATACCGACGGGGCGAAAGGGGAAAGGAGCGCCGATCTCCGCATCGGCTGGGGCGAAGGGGGCATTTAAGTGCGGAGTTACGAATGTGGAGTGCGGAGTGGTGAAAGCGAATGTTGAACTTCTACCAGACAAAGCTCAAGACAAAGCTCAAGACAAAGTTTTCGGTAGAACTTTGTCTTTATCGCAATAAAAACCCGGAAAGGTTTTATTGAAAAACCTTTCCGGGCCGGACAAACCCGCTCGAGAGAGAGAAAAAGAGCGGATTTGAAATGCGAGGGTTACCAGAGCAATTCGAAGCCCACATAAGCGCTGCGGGGTGCTCCGGTTCTGGGGCCGTGGGGAATGCGGCTGGTGACGTAGACTTCGTCGGTGAGGTTCTGCACGCCGGCGAGGAGACGGAGGCCGTCCCGAAGGGCGTAGGAACCGGACAGGTCCAGGAGGAAGACGTCGTCGGTTTTACCTTCGCGGGTGGTGTTGACCGGGGCGCTGAAGTTGTTGGCGGTGCCAAAGCTTTCATCGACCCAGGTGGCGTCGAGGTTCAAGGCGATGGTTCCGTCATCGTATCCCACGCCGAAGGAAAATTTCCATTCGGGCACGTAGGGGAGTTTGGCGCCGGCCGCGCCACCGGCATAGATGTCTTCGGAGCCGCCGGTGGCCAGGGCGTTGTCGAGTTCGGCGTTGGTATAGGTCACGTTGGCGTACACCGGCAACATGAAGCCGGCATTCTGTGGGGCGGCGTTGAAGCTGACTTGTCCTTCAAAGCCCCATACGGTGGCTTCGCCGGCGTTGACATTGCTGTCGCCGGTGCCCAATCCGGTGTCGGTGCCGACAAGGTTGTCGTATTGGGTGAGGAATCCGGCCACTTCCACGGCCAAACGGGCTTGTTCGTGACGCAGGCCCAATTCGTAGCCGATGCTTTCTTCTTCTTTGATGCCGTTGTTGACGTAGGCGTTGGCGCCGGGCGTGGAAATGCCGCGATAGACACCCCCGAAAAGGGTTTCGGTATGGGAGAGGTCGTAGGTCATGCCCAAGCCGGCGGCCCAGGTGTTGAGGGTGTCATCGCTCTCGTTGCCGCGGTTGTTGACGTCGTAGCGCAGGAATTCGCCGCGGACACCGGGTTTGAGGGTGAGGTTGCCCATGCGCATGCTGTCTTCCAGGAAAACGGCGGTGGCAAAGGTTTCTTCCTTGCGGTCGGCTTCTTCGCCGGGAATCCCTTGGCGGAAGAGGTTGAAGGCTCCGTTTCCGGTACCATTGTAGACGTCCACTTCTTGGAAGCGGTCCACGTAATCGTAGTGCAGGCGAATGCCGCCGACGAGACTGTGGGCGATGTCACCGGTCATGAAGCGTTTGGCGAAGGCGTTCTGCCATCCGAAAGCTTCGTAATCGCGGTTGTTGTTTTTCACGCCGATGGAACCGGGAGACTCGCCTTTGAGCACGCCCAGGGCGGGATTGCCTTCCATGAGGGCTCTGTGCAAGGGGCTGCGTCCCTCGATGTTTCCCTGATTGTTCACGGCGGGATTGGTGTCGGTGGACACGTGGTCCAACTTGTACCAGGCACGGCTGAAGTTGTTGTAGTACAGGGTGGATTCGAGGTCCAGGGTGTCGGAAGGACTGCCGTTCCAGCGGAGATAGGTGCGGAGTTGTTCGGTGGGGATGACGTCGAACTGCGTGGCCGCATAACGGCGATGGGGATTGGACCGCGCGTCGGACTCGGTCAGCCCGAGGTAGGTTTCGTCGGCTTCGAAATCGGAATAGCCGATTTTGAATTCGAACCGCTGGTAGAAGGCGGCATCCGGCTCCCAAAAGAGCTTCAACATGGGCTCGGTGCGTTGGAAACCGGTGTCCCCGCCTGTTTTTTCGATGCTGCGGAAACCGTCGGATTGCTGATGAAGGAGTTCGACCAGGTATCCAAAGCGTCCGTTCTCAATGTCCAGGGTATTGCCGTAGTGGGTCAGAAACTGGTGGGTTTGATGACTGCCGAAGCTATAGCGAAGGTACCCTTGACGCGTATCGGGAATGGGCGTGGACAGGAAGTTGATCACGCCCCCGGTCGTGTGGGGTCCGTAGCGGACTTGACTCGATCCTTTCAGCACCTCGATGCCGGACATGCGGGCCGGGGCGGGGAAATAATAGGCGGCGGGCGCGGAATACGGCGCGGGGGCCGTGGGGATGCCATCTTCCATGATGGTGGCTTTTTCGGAACGGGTGCCCTCGGCGCCGCGCAGCGAAATGTTCGGGAAATTGCCGAAGCCGTCTTCTTCACGGACGAATACGCCGGGGACGCGGTCCAGAATGCGGTTCACATTCAAATGATTTTGGGAACGAATTTCGTCCTGGCTGACAAAAGCCGCCGATCCCACCTGTTGGCGAATGGCATCCTTGCCGCCCACCACGGTCATGGGGGGGAGGGTTTCGGCGTTTTGGGCAATGGCCGCGAAGGGCAACAAGGCCCAGGAAAGATATTTGATCTTTGCGTTCATATTCTCTTTGGGTTGGTGTGATAAAGGTTGGGGTTCTGCGTTGTCGAACGGATGCGTTGTCTACAAAACGCATGGAGGCATTAACATGCATATGATTGGCATGTCAAACAAAAGTTCGGGAATTTGTTCTGGATGCAAGGAATCCGTGTGGGAAGAAGGGATGGACGGGAGCGCCAATCGCCGTATTGGCGGGGCGAAGGGGGGATTCCGCACTGCGCACTCCGCATGGGTAAAGGGTTCTCACAGAGGCACAAAGGCACGGAGGGGATGAATACAGTTCCGAAATCCGCCTTGCTTAGAACGGAGCGCGGACACGCCTGTCCGCATTTTCTGCCGCTTTCCGAGCGTCGGAAAGAATTTTTCCAACGCTTCCGAGGCTTGGAAAAGGGGGATTTTCCATCCTTCGTATTTTTGAACAGAAGGTCGCGAAGAAAGCGAAGGATTTAGTGGTTTTGCTCTGTTCTCTCCTAACCCATCCCCGGGTCTTCGACCCGCGGCTAATGTATCCGACCCCTGCCGGGGTCGTGGGATGGACCCCGGAGGGGTCCGATA
>JAFIGC010000305.1 GCA_020831635.1 Verrucomicrobiota bacterium
GGCTCAGAACCTTTGAAATGCCCCTTAAGTTAGTGCCATTCCGGGCTGACCCGTTATCCGGGCTGACCCGTTATCCCTTGCGGACCGTCGAGGCATGACTCGGGGCTCATGTGATTTGCTAGACTTTCATGATAAGACTCTTTCATTCTCTGTGTATCATCGGTTTTCATCGGCGCTTTCGGGCTGACCCTCCCGCCTTCCATCCATAAAAAACCTGTAACCTGAAAGGGTTTCAGGCAAATTCTCTAGCGGAAGTTTATCTGGGTCATGATACGCGTAATGTCGAACTAAGCGCACGTAGGCCTTTTCATTACCTGCTTCGATAAGTTCCAAAAGGTATTTAATTTCTATGGGAGATAAGAGTGCAGCTGAAGAACTAGACCTCCAATGAAGACCTTCATCGTCGAAGGTGTTGTGGAAAACAGCAATGGGATGACCACCATCAGTTGCAATCTTTAACCATTTAATTGATTCCTCATAATCACGTGAAGTATTGTAGTGAAAATACAAAATAAATGCGGAATCTACACAACCGTTTTTAGCAGAAATAATCCGTGTGTGTAGATTCTCCTCGTCTAAAAATACTTTAGAAAAATCAAAAACAAGGGTAACAGAATTATTTTCTGGAGTAGAATTAGCATGTGCACAAGATATAATTATTAATACAATACAGGAATTTATAAATATTGAAAACAATATTTTAACATTCATCGCAAGGACCTCTATTGAAATTTATGGATGAACTGTTAGCCGTGTCAGGAACTGGGGTAGGGCTAAAAATAGGTTCAGGTGTAGGCGTAGGAGTTGGAGTTGGAGTTGGAGTTGGAGTTGGTGCGGGTGTTTCTGGTGGACCGTCCCCGCCACTCACATTACCTACTACTACGCTCCAATCAATAAGCTCTATAACTAATTCCATCTGCCCGCTTCCAGTGTCACCATAAGTTCGTCGCTGTGGCCTAGGGCGATCATTTACAATATAACCAACTTCATCTGATGTTCCATAAACAGTTACAGCAGCAGGTGGATCTCCAGAAGGTAACTCTACATTACTAAGGCGATCGGCAAGCTCCTGTCTGAAATCAGCAGAAACATGACATGCACCTAGATAAACGGTTTTGTTTCTACGAAAATCAGGATGGTTGATAATCAGTTGAAGAACCTGATCTACGGTCATAACATTTGCGCCATCATTTGGTGCCCCTCCCCAACCATGTGCAGAAAACCAAAACTCTCCAGCTGGTGGAGTATAAGAATTAGCTCTATTACGTTGCCCCTCATCTTGAAGGAAATAATTGATATGAACTTGTAAGCCTAAATAATCAATAAATCCTAATGAGCTGTTAATAGTAAAGATATATAAATTCACGCCACCTCGCTCCCCAATCGGATCGCGATTTGGCCATCTTCCCGTTTCGGGGTCGTAGTAGCGGAAGCCGTAGTACAGGAACCCGGTCTCGGATTCGGTGTATTTGGTGGAAAACCTGTGGGGGAGACTTGCGACCAGGGGGCCTGAGGAGCGCATGCTGCGGCCAAACGGATCGTACTCGAACACGGCGGCAAGAGTGCCGTCGCTGCTGTCGGTATAGGCCATGATGTTTCCGTTTCCATCGAAGGCGGGCAACACGGTGTGGTTGCCGTCGGCGATGTTGACGGATAGCAGCCCTCCCACCCCGCCCGCGCCTTGCATGGAACCGGACAGGTCGAGTCCCCAGACGTGGGTGCGCACGGGGATGTCGAGCAGGCCGATCTCGGCGATTAAATTCCAACCGTCGTACACAAAGCGCAGATCCTCTTCCGGGAGGAAAGTCTCCAGGGTGTTGTCCCAGCGGGATATGACACGCCGCACGCGGCGGCCTTGGCTGTCGTAGGTGTATTCCATTTTCGTTCGCACAAGTGGACTGATGTTGACATCGGCGCGGTGGGTTTGCGCCACCAAGCGATTCTCACTGTTCCAACTGTACTCCCATAGATGGTCTTTCGTCAAGTTCCCATCGTCATCGAATTCGGGCGCGTTGAGACCGTTGGGGGTTTCCATAGACCCGGTGTCGCTGTTTTGGTCCTGGGTGTTGGTATCGGTGGCGGTGATTTCAAAGGTGCTCACCAAATCCGAAATTTCTTTTTCCCTATACCAAAGCAGATTGGTGTAGGTCGCCTCCTGCGGACCCTGGGTGCCGCCCACAAGCTCGACATCGATTTTGATGTCGGTGTGTTCGCGGTCACCGCGCAGATGCGCATAAGCGGGGCGAGTGATGGCGGTATACCGGTTGAGCAGGTCCGCGGTGTAGTCCGTGGTGCGCGCGTTTTCAACCGAAGTCTTGCGGTTGCCGATGTCATCGAAGGTGTAACCGAAGCTGTACCCGGGGATGGGATTGTCGGAACCGTCTTTTTTCACCCCGCCGGTCACTTGCCCCAGATCGTCGTAGCTGTATTCCCAGTAGGCATTGGCGACCAGGTTTTGCGGATCGACGACATCGGCGCGGACGCGCTGGTTGGCGGCGTTGTAGGTGTAGGCGTGGGAGGAGATGATCTCGCCGCCGAGGGCGGCGTCCCGCTCGGTCTCAATGGATTCGAGGCGGTTGAGGGCATCGTGAGACCAACTCACTTCCTGTACACTTCCCTGGTGCAGACTTTCGAGCAGAGGGCGGTTGGCCTGGTAGGCGTAGGTGTGGGTGAGGCCATGGCCGGTGACGGTCTCCAGCCTGCCAACGTGCGGATCGTACCCGTAGGTGGTTTCGTGCACGGAGAGGGTGAGGTGCCGCAGGTCCACGCTATCGGGGCGTCGGAGTGCATCGTAATCCCGTCCAATTTCCCAGTTGTTGAGCATGCCGGCAGTGTAGGTTTCTTTGACGAGTTGGAAGTCGTCGTAGGAGTATTCCCGGGTGCCGGAGGCGTCCTGGACTTCCACGAGGCGGCCCAAACGGTCATAAGTATTGGTGACAGATGAAGTGGTGGAGTTAGGATAGTCGACATCGGTGAGTTCGCCGAGGATGTTGTAGGTGTAGACGGTGGAAACTCTCTCGGCAGGGACTGCCGAGCTACTGCGAGCCCAAAGTCGTTTGGCGAGGAGCCCGCGGATGTCGTATTCGTAGTCGGGGCCTTTGTCGTCGTCGTAGCGTTTGGAGACGAGGACCCCGGCGTCGTTGTAGTTCCAAGTGGTGACGGCTTTGCCGT
>JAFIGC010000075.1 GCA_020831635.1 Verrucomicrobiota bacterium
TTCTGGTGTTTCGGGCTCTCCCGGCTCCTCCGCGGGGTTTTCCTTTTCCGGGCCCTCTGCCACCGCGGTATCTTCCCCGGGATCATCCGGGGACGACTCTTCCTGTCCCGTTTCTTCTGGCTCCGTTCCATTTTCTTCCAGGGGCTGATCGGTTTCGTCCTCCCCTTCTTGTTCCGGCGCCGTTTCCGGGGCGGCCTCATCGATTTTATCCCCTTCGGCCCCCGTTTCCGCCTCATCAGTGGAGGGTTCGGCATCGGCTTCGGCTCCTTCTGCACCTTCCCCGGTTTCCGAGGGGCTTCCATCGATTTCGGGCTCATCCATTCCGGCATCGGGGGCTTCTCCGTTCGAGGCCGGGGCAGTGGGATCTTCCGGGGTCTCTCCGGGTGGGTCGGTTTCGGGAACCGTTTCTTCGCCTGTGGGCGGCATGTCCTCTCCGCCCGGAAGTTCCGCGGGAGGAACGTCGTCGGTTTCGGGGAACGGATCCGGCGACATTTCCCCGCCGGGGGTGGTATCCCCGGAGTCCTGCGTGGGAGGGGGGAGATCGGGGGGCTCCGGGCCTTGTGGAATGTCAGGGCCAAGATCGCCGTCCGCGGGGGCGCTTTCCTCCGGGAGATCCAAATCGTCGCCCAATCCCGTCTGTACCCGATCCACGCGGCTGGTGGTGAATTTTTCATCCTGTTGGATGAGGGCTTGGCGGAGGGCGTTGAGGTCTCTTTCAGCGGTTTGCGCCTCGGCTTCTTCGGAGAAAGGGCCGAAATAGTAGGTCAACGCCTCATGCCGATAGATCACATAATGTCCGGCGGTTTGGGGGGCGGTTCCGGCGGGCAATTCCCGGGGATTCCAAGTGTTGAACAGGGTTGCCCGGTTCATGCGGGGCAAATCCCGCACCGCCGCGCCGGGAAAGTGCCAGGTCGCGGCTTGGAGGGTCAGTCCCGCATGGCAGAGCGAAAACAGGATCAACGCCGTTCGCAAGGATGTGCGGATGGGGTTACGCATGGGGTCTCCAGCAACAATGAAGTTCGTGAAAAGGGTTGGCGAAAATTTCCAGGTTCCCATGGAGGAGGGCGGTGATTTCCCGTTGGGCCATGGCGGGGGTGTATGGTCGAACGAAGACCCGATGGCGTCCATGGGCCATTTGGTATCCGTCTTCGAAGGGAGTTCGCAGGGGTTCGTCCGGTAGGGCGCTCATTTGAAAGAGGCTGAAATAGATTTCACCATCGGGATGAAGGGCCGCGGCCATTCGTTTGTAGAGCGGATATCGGTCGGCTTTTGGGAGCACGTCGACGACGTGTTCGCAGAGCAACACCCGATAGGGCGGGGCGCCGCCCGGTGGGGGCTGCCATTGCCAGGGGGCCAGCAATGATTCCACCCGCCAGGCGCCGGAATTGGAGAGGGCCTCGTCGCCGGCGGGATCGGAAATGGTGAGGAGACGGAGCACGGCATGGCCTCTGGCCGAATGATCATGGGCGATTCGCTCCGCGAGCAAGGAAGGGTGATTTCCCAGGTCCGGTGCGGTAAGACGGGCGGTGCCGAGGAAAGGGGTATGTGCTCCCTGATCGATGGCCCTTTCGTCTTCGACGAGTTGCCTTTCCATTTCCACCCGGCAGGTTTCGCCCTTTTCGGGGCGCCATTCAAACCGATTGCCGGAAGGGGACCAGGCGGTGTAATGTTCCGGGGTGTGTTTTCGAATCACCCATCCGGCTTGATATAACCTGTCGCTGAAGCTGCTCATTGGATGAATGTAACTGCTTTTCGGATCCGAACAAACAAAAAGCCATCCGCGGGGGATGGCTTTTCGTATTTGGATGACCCTTGGGCGAGGGGGCAATCAGTTGAAGAACACCCTGTCACCGGGCTGGATCGTGGCGCCCGGAGGGACGCTGTTCAGATCGATTTCCCCGATGGACACGGATTCCTCGATGCGGTTGATCACGATTTTGCCGAGGTATTCATCCCCGCGATGGACCAAGGCTTCCAGGAAGAGTTCCATTTGGTCCACCTCGCCGAGATCCACGACCACGAATTTCCACTGGTCGTTGACGGCCAGAATTTCGGCCGAGCGTCCGCGGAAAATACTTTCCACGTCGGCTTGATCCTCAATAATCCCGCGAAGTCTGTCGGCCAAGGCGACGGCACGGGCAAGCTCGGCTTCCCGGGTTTCCAAGGTAACTTCCAAGGAGGTGATTTGATCGTTTTTGCGGGTGATCTCTTCGTTCAGGTTGCGTACCTGATTTTCCAAGGCGGATTTGTCCCCTTCGAGAGTGCGAATGTTGCGTTCGGCGGTTTGCAAATTGTTTTGGGTGGTTTCCAAGGTGTTTTGGGTACTGGCCAAATTCTCTTCCGTGCGGGCGAGATTTTGGCGGGTGGTTGCCAGCGTTTCCTGGGTGTCGGCGAGTTCGCGCCGGGTGCTCACCAAGGTCGTCCAGTGTTGTTCGGTCAGGACGATCCGTGATCTGGCGACGCCTTCCAATTGCTCCAGGGTTCGAACCAGATCGGGGAGTTCGTCTTTGTGAACGGGCTGGGGTACGGAGAATCGTCCGGTTTCCGCATCATCTGGATTCCAGTCGTGATCCACGCCCCACTCCAGATTGCGGGACAGTTGTTGCAGGCTGTTTTGTTGGATGACGGTACGGGCTTTCACAACCTCGCGGTCCATGAAGATTTTCACGCCCAATGCCACCACGGCAATGCTGAGCAGTAGATTGAGGATCAAAAAAGTTTTCAGTGCTTTGCCCATGATGTCAGGTCTCCGGATTGGGTTGAGTGGTCTTTACGATACAATGATTGCATTTGCTGTGTCAATACTCTAAATTCAGAAAAGCTAAATACAACCCTACTCTGCTTTTCAGTGGAATTTCAACCTTAAAATCAGAATTTTTCCGAATCCTCGTGAGGAAACCATGAAAAAATCGGTGACGCCATTCCAAGACCGGGTTTATCGGGCCTGCCGGGAGATTCCGGCGGGTCGGGTGAGCACGTATGCCGAATTGGCCCGTCGCGTGGGCTGCGGGTCGCCGCGGGCCGTGGGCCAAGCGTTGAAATGCAATCCCTTTGCCCCGGAGGTTCCCTGTCACCGGGTCGTGGCCTCCTCTCGTGAATTGGGCGGCTTTTCCGGGCACTCGGCGGGCCCCGAAGTGGCGCGAAAAAAAGCGCTTTTGCTTGAAGAAGGGGTGGGCTTCGAGACTTCGGGCAAAATCAAACCCGATTTTGTGTGGAAATTTTCGCTTGCCAAGTGTGAATCCTCCGTTTAGAGGCTTACAAAGTAAAGTGAGGGCGATTAGCTCAGTTGGTTAGAGCGCATGCTTGACATGCATGAGGTCACAGGTTCGAATCCTGTATCGCCCACCATTCCGCATGGAAGTCAATCAGATGTATAAAGTGAAGACACATATTTTGTCAGGGACGAGGACGCGAGAAGCGTTCCGTCCGGGTATTTCCTGATTCCGCCGTCCATGCCGATTCCCTCCTCACCAAACTTTTTCTTCTCTTCCCCGTCCACGGGCCGGTTTTTTCGTGCCCTGGTTTGCGCGGGGTTTTTTGTTCCCCGCCCGAGCCCCAATCCCAACCTCAACGCAGGAGTTTCCCATCGCCAATAAACCTTTTCGACGCAATCAGCGGTTCAGTCGTGAACCGGAGATTCGACACAACAAATACATCCGCGCCCGCGAAGTGCGCCTGATTGGCCACGACGGCCAGCAAATCGGCGTGCTTGATACGCGCGACGCCATGCGCAAGGCCCAGGAATTCGGGCTGGATCTCGTCGAAATCTCACCCAATGCCACCCCGCCGGTTTGCCGCATCATGGATTACGGCAAGCATAAGTACGAGTTGGACAAGAAGAAAAAAGATGCCAAGAAAAAGCAGTCGGTGGTCAAGCTCAAGGAAGTGAAGTTCCACGCCAACGTGGAACAGCACGACTACGACACCAAAATGCGCCACATGCGGGAGTTTCTCGAGGATGGCAATCGGGTGAAATGCACGTTGTGGTTCCGCGGCCGGGAAAATACCCACACGGAAATCGGCGTGGAACTGTTCGAACGCGTGCTTCAGGACGTGTCGGACATCGCCCACGCCGAACAACCGCCCAAACTGGCCGGCAAAAACCTGAGCATGTTGGTTTGCCCCGGTAAAAACAAGAAAAACTAAATCTTTGGGGGGGCTCTTTTTTCATCCGTGTAATCGCGGATTGCGCGCCCTTTCCCTAAATGATTTTTCCCAATTCGTACAGGTGCTCCTATGCATGATTCTCCCGTTGTGAAAGACGAACTCTATCGTATCCGCCACAGTCTCGCCCACGTGATGGCCCAGGCGGTGCTGGAAATTCGCCCCGACGCCAAGCTCGGCTTCGGTCCGCCCATCGATACCGGTTTCTATTACGATTTCATCTTCACCCAACCGATCACCGATGCGGATTTCAAGGACATTGAAAAGCGCATGCGGAAAATCATCAATCAGGACCAGGCATTCACCGAGGAGAACCTGCCCTATGACGAAGCCATGGTCCGGCTGGATGAAATGGGCGAGCCCTACAAAAAAGAGTATGCCCGGGAACTTTTCGACAAAAAAGGCATCGAATCCCTGCGCTTTTATCGCAACGGTCCTTTCCTGGACATGTGCGAAGGTCCGCACGTGCCCTCGACCAAGGCCATTCCCGCCGATGGGTTCAAACTGCGTTCCATCGCCGGGGCCTACTGGCGGGGGGACAGCCGCAAGGCCATGATGACCCGCATTTACGCCTGGGCCTATCCCTCCAAGGAGGACTTGAAAGCGGCCATCCAAGCCCATGAAGAGGCCCTGAAACGGGATCACAAAAAACTGGGCAAGGAACTGAAGATTTTCCGAATCGACGAGCAGGTGGGCAAGGGTCTGCCGCTGTGGCTGCCCAATGGCACCGTGATCCGAGACCAGTTGCAGCGCTATGTCGAGGAACTGGAATTCCACGCCGGGTACCGTCGGGTCGCCACCCCGCATTTGGCCAAAACCAGTTTGTATCATACCACCGGACATTTGCCGTATTACAAGGACGGCATGTTTCCGTTCATGGAAATCAAGGAAACCAGCCGCGAAGGGGGCGAGGTGGTGGATGCCTACGTGCTCAAGCCCATGAACTGTCCGCACCATCATCTGATTTATGCGTCCGAAAAGCACAGTTACCGGGACCTGCCCCTGCGCCTGGCCGAATATGGGCAATGCCACCGCTACGAAGATTCCGGTTCCCTTTCCGGCTTGTTGCGCGTGCGGGCCATGTGCATGAACGACGCGCATATCTACTGCACCGAAGATCAGATCGAAGCCGAGTTCCTCGCGGTCATGGAGATGCACAAGACCCTGTATGCCAAGCTGGGCATCAAGGATTATTACATGCGTCTGTCCACGTTTGACCCCGATGATCCCAAGGGCAAACAAAAATACGTGGACAATCCCGAGGCCTGGATTCGCTCGCAGGACTTGGTTCGCGCCGCAATGGAGCAATCGGGTCTGCCCTTCAAGGAAGTCATGGGCGAAGCCGCCTTTTACGGTCCCAAAATTGATTTCCAATTCAAGAGTGTGACCGGACGCGAGGAAACCGCGTCCACCAACCAGTTGGATTTCGCGGTTCCGCCCCGCATGAACTTGGTCTACACCGACAAGGACAATACCGAAAAGCATCCCTATGTGATTCATCGCGCCCCCGCCGGGACCCATGAACGTTTTATCGCCTTCCTGTTGGAACACTTCGGCGGGGCCTTCCCCACTTGGTTGGCTCCGTTGCAGGTGCAGGTCATCACTGTGAGCGACGACTTCCGCGAATACGCCGAGCGCATCGTTTCCGAATTGCGCAAGCACATGGTCCGCGCCGAATTGGATCCCGCGCATGACACCATGGGCAAAAAAATCCGCAATGCGTCCAAAGCCAAAATCCCGAACGTCCTCATCATCGGCGAAAAAGAACGCGCCGACGGCACCGTCACCTGGAGACGATTCGGGGTGGAAGAGCAAGAAACCCTGCCCGCCGATGCCTTTCAGGCGGAAATCCTGCGGCGCATTCGCGAACGTGAACTCGACGCCGCCAAGATTTATTAAGGGGTGTGCGAACTTGACCTCCCCGATGACATGTTTGGACGACTTTCCCGCGAAACACCATCATACGTTGAGCATGCCAAATGACTGATCTCACCCTGGGAACGCTTTCCCTTTCCATCCCCCGTGTTGTCGGGACCGTGTTGTCTTTGGACACCTTCGGTTCCCTCGCGGCGGAAAGTTCTGCGGCGGAAGGATGCGTGGGTTGCGATATTGTCGAAGCGCGTTTGGATGCGGCGTCTGTTTCCGACATCGGCCTGTGGATGGAAGCAAGCAAGCATGTGGTTGCGTCGGGAACGCCGGTTCTGGCCACCCTTCGGCTTCCGGCGGACGGGGGGAAATGGGCAGACACGGATGTCTCCCGCAAGGATCTGCTGGAACGGGCCCTGAACGAATTGTCTGCCATTGACGTGGAGGTGGAGAGTCCCCTGATGCCCGATTTGTGTGCGATGGCGACAGCCTTGCAAAAACCCGTGGTGGTCTCCCATCACAATTTCGAGCGCACGCCGTCAGTCAATGAACTCTGCGATCTGGTGGAGTCCATATTGGAATGTCCGTTTGCGATTCCGAAAATTGCCACCATGGTGGCCAATTCGCATGACTTGAATGTCTTGAGCCGTGTGTTGAACACCTACGCGGAAAAGCGACCGATCTGCATTCTCGGCATGGGCCCCCTGGGGTTGCGAACCCGGGTGTGTTTCCCGGGCTTTGGATCGAAGCTGACCTATGGGTATTTGGACAGCCTCAGCGCCCCCGGCCAACTTCCCTCCGCCCGACTCGTGGAATTGCTCCGGGAAATCCTGCCCGAATACAAATAAGACTGCTAGTACTCTGTAAACCATAAATCTTCGCACAGGAACGTGAGATTCCGCGTGGATTTGTGCCCCGAAAAAGATAAGGCGATGCATGGCATCGTTGTTCTTTTTTGGGGTGCAAAGCCGCCGGAAGATCATGGCCCGAAGGGTTGGCAAAAGTTGCGAATATCCCAATATAATGTATGGAATGATGAACGACCCACTCTATACTTTGGCCTCTTTTGGCGCTGGAAATGGGATGAGGGTCATGCACAACCTTCCAGGTTGCACAAGCCCCTCCTCCCATCCCCAGCATCCAAAATAGACCAATCCTATGCGAAGATTTATGGTTTACAGAGTACTAGTCGGCCGCCTTCAAATAGGCGGCGTCGATTTCCATGGCCACGCTTTGTTGGATCAGTTCCAATTGAAGGATGACCCGGTTTTTGCCTTTGATTTCCGCCACCACCGCCTCCGCGCCTTTCATGGGGCCGCCGATGATTTTCACGGTGCGTCCCGGCTGAAGAAATGGCAGCACCTCCACGGGCACTTCCGCCTTCAGGGCTTCGGCCACCGCGCGCAGCGGCGCGAGCATGCGTTCCTCTTCCAAGACTTCGATCAGATTGGCCACATAGGGGTTTTGCCGGAACCAGGCCCGGTCGTTGCGCTCGATTTGCGCGAACACATAGCCGTTGAACAGGGGCACGTCATAATGCCGCACCCGCTTGCCGTAGTTGTGTACCCGCCGGACCGTGGGCATGTACGTCCGCGCATGCTTCTGACGGCTGTGCAAGACCAGCTTTTTTTCGCAGCGCGGCCTCGTGTGCAGGACCACCCACTGCAGGTGTTCGGGGGAGGGGCGGAGAAATTCCAAGGGATCGTCGGGTAAGGCGGTATCAGTCATCGGCGGGACCCTATACTCCGTCCGGGCCATGGAATGCAAGTCATTGCGCAAACGTTTTATTGCATCCCCGAAAGACCGTGGTAGGGAATTCACATGTCACTCTTGGATCAGTTGGAACGAAAATTCGGAAAATTTTACCTGCCCAACCTCCTGCCCATCCTGTTGATGGGTCAGGTGTTGGTGTATATGGCCCTGTTGGCGCGGGCCGTGGAACCGGAGCAATTGATGCTTCACGGGCTTCTGGCGCTTCGTGGTGAGGTGTGGCGTCTTTTCACTTTCATGGTGGTGCCCATGTCCATGGACCCCTTGTGGTTTCTCATCGGGCTATATGTCACCTGGCTGATGGGCTCCGCCCTGTTGAACCAGTGGGGCGAATTCCGATTTTGCCTCTTTTTGGGCACGGCCTGGTTTTTGACCGTGGCGGCCACATTGCTTTTCCCGGTCGCCGTCGGTTTGGTTTCCAACTTTTTCATCATGGGATTGTTGACCCTCGCCTTTGCCAAGTTGTTCCCCGAAGTGGAGTTTCTGATTTTCTTCATTATTCCGGTGAAAGTCAAATACATCGGATGGCTCACCTGGGGGGTGTACGGGCTGGCGTTTTTTACCGGAGATTGGCCCGAACGCCTCCAGATCCTCGCGGCCATGGGCACCTGGGTGTTGTTCTTTGGACCCGAAATGGTCATGAGTCTTCAAAATCGAAAACGCCGTCAACGCTTTCAAAAGGAAGCCAAACGCGTGGAGGGAACCCCCTTCCACACCTGCGTGATCTGCGGGAAAACCGATCTCAGCCATCCGCATGCCGATTTCCGGTATGAGGATGGGAAATGTTACTGTGCCGAATATTTGCAAAAAGGAAGCTGCAATGAAAACGAACCCCCTGAAAAATAACCTCCTCAACCATGTCTTTTCCGTTGGAATGCTCCTGCTCTCCGCCTGCGCGTGGGGTCCCGGCGGAGAGGAAGCGGGTTTCCTGCATCTGGGCAATGGCTCCGAACCCGAAAGCCTCGACCCCCATCTCACCACCGGCGTCCCCGAATACAATATCATCAGCGCCCTGCTGGAGGGTCTGATCCGGGAAGACCCCGTGACCCTCGAACCCCAACCGGGGGTGGCCGAGGCCTGGGACATTTCCGAGGATGGCCTGACCTACACCTTTTCCTTCCGCGAAGACGCCCGCTGGTCCAACGGCGATCCCGTGACCGCGGACGATTTCGTGTACAGTTTCCGCCGCATGCTCTCCCCCGAACTCGGAGCCGAATATGCCTACATGCTCTATATCCTGAAAAATGCCGAGGCCTATCACAACGGCACCGTCGATGATCCCGAGGCCCTCGGGGTGGAGGCCCCAGATGCGCGAACCCTGGTGATCACCCTGGAGAATCCGGCCCCGTATTTTTTGAAAATGCTCAATCACCATTCCTTTTATCCCGTGCATCCCGCCACCGTGGAGGCCCATGGCGGTCCGCACGATCGCGGCAACACCTGGGCGCGGCCCGGACGATACGTGGGCAACGGACCCTTTGTGCTCGAAACCTGGCAACTCAACCACAGGATCAAACTCGAACGAAATCCCCGGTACTGGAATGCCGAAAAGGTCAGGCTCAACGGAATCGTGTTTCATCCCGTCGAGGACCAGCAGACCGAAGAGCGCATGTTCCGGGACGGACGGTTGCACATGACCAACGGGGTGCCCTTGGCACGCATCGAGCGTTATCGCCGCGAAAATTCCCCGGCCTTCGTTTCCCATCCCTACCTGGCCACTTACTACTATTTGATCAACACCGACAAGCCGCCCTTCGACGACGTCCGCGTGCGACAGGCCCTGGCCATGGCCATTGACCGGGAAGCCATCACCGAACGAGTCCTGCGCGCCGGCGAGGTGCCCGCCTTTTGGTTCACGCCGCCCGATACCGGGGGCTTCACCCCCAGTCAGGCCTTGGAAGAAAACGTCGAAGAGGCCCGCCGCCTGTTGGCCGAGGCCGGATATCCAAACGGCGAAGGCTTCCCCCGCTTCGAATTGCTCTACAACACCTTGGAAGCGCACCGGCAAATCGCACAGGTGGTCCAGCAAATGTGGAAAGAAAACCTCGGCATCGACTGCGAACTGGTCAACCAGGAGTGGCAGGTCTACATGGTCACCCGCCGGGAAATGAATTTTGACGTGGCCCGGGCCGGATGGGCCGGGGATTTCGCCGACGCCCACAATTTCCTCGATTTGCACATGAGCACCAGCGGTAACAACCACACAAATTGGAGCGATCCCGAATACGACCGCCTCATCCGCGAAGCCACCGGAATCACCGACGATGCGGCCCGCCACGCCCTCTATGACCAGGCCGAGGCCATTCTCCTGCGGGACATGCCCCTGATTCCCGTCTATTGGTACACCAAGACCTATCTGTTGGACCCCGCCGTGCGCGGACTGCATCCCAACATCCTCGCCCGCCGTGATTACACCGCCATTTGGCTGGAAGAAGAATGATGATCAAATCCGCACTGCTTTCCCTCCTCTTTCTTTTTCTCGCCGCCTGCGGTGGTTCCGGCGAGCGCGTGACCCGCGCCGACGAAGCCGCCGCCGCAGGCATCCTCCTGCGTGGCAATGGCAACGACCCCGAAACCCTCGACCCCCACCTCGCCACCACCGTCAGCGCCGGCAATATCCTCTTCAACCTCTATGAAGGCTTGACCCGTTTTCATCCCGAAACCCTGAAACCAGAACCCGCCATGGCCGAAGCGTGGCAGGTCTCCGAAGATGGACTCGAATACACCTTCAACCTGCGCGAGGCCCACTGGTCCAATGGCGACCCCGTCCTCGCCTCCGATTTCGTTTACGCCTGGAGGCGCATCCTGAATCCCGATCTGGCCGCCAACTACGCTTATATGCTCTTCGCCCTCGAAAACGCCGGCGCCGTACACGACGGCAATCTACCGCGCGAGGATCTTGGTGTGGAAGCGGTGGACGAACGGACCTTGCGGGTCCGGCTGGAGCGTCCCGTTCCCTATTTCCTTTCCCTGCTCACCCATTGGACATGGTTCCCGCTGCATGAACGCAGTCTCGTCGCCGCCGGCGCCACCACCGACCGAACCGTGCTCTGGACCCGTCCCGAAACCATGGTCGTCAACGGTGCCTTTCGCCTGACCGAATGGCAGCCAGGAAATCATCTCCGCATTCGCAAAAACGAGCGCTATTGGCAGGCGGAAACCGTGGAACTGAACGGCGCCGACTTTATCCCCTACGCCGATGCCGACACCGAAGAACGCGCCTTCCGCGGAGGTGCCATCCACCTCACCTACAGCTTCCCCCTGCAACGGCTCAACCATTATCGGAAAAATCAACCCGAGGTGCTGCGCATCGACCCCTATCTGCAATCCAACGCCTGGGTGATCAACGTCAAACGACCCGGACTCGACGACGTCCGGGTGCGCAAAGCCCTGGCCATTTCCATCGACCGCCGGCGGATCACCGAACGCGTGCTCGGCAATGTGCGCGAACCCGCCTTTTCCTATGCCCCGCCCGGACGGGACCTTTTGCGCGAGGATCCGGACGCCGCCCGCGCCCTGCTCGCCGAAGCCGGGTATCCAAAGGGCGAGGGTTTGCCCGAGTTGGAACTGATCCTGCCCGCCGCCCGCGATTGGGTACGCGTGGCCGAAGTCTTACAGCAACAATGGGCCCGCGTCGGTCTCCGCGTGCAAATCAACAGCATGGAACGCACCACCTATTTCAGCCGACGCAGGGAAGGGGCCTTTGACCTCTGTTTCCTCGGCTGGGTGGGGGACTACCCCGACCCCGAGACCTTTCTCGGGCTTTTCCGCACCGAGGCCGGCAACAACCTCGCCCAATGGTCCAATGCCACCTACGACGAGCTGCTCGACCAAGCCGCCCTGCCCGGGGCGGACCGCGCGGCCCTCCTCGCCGAAGCCGAAGCCCTGCTCATGGAAGAAGTGCCCGTCATCCCCGTCGCCTTCGGCTCCACCCAATTTCTCTTGGATCCACGGGTCAAAAACTGGCACCCCAACCTCCTCGACCACCATCCCCTGCGGGTGGTGAAGTTTCAAGAACCTTAGCGCGACAGTCCCTGGTAATCGTAACCACCGCGCCAATCCTCCTTGTTTTCTGAACAGGAGGACGCAGGGAGCGCACTGATCTTGAGCTTAAAAACATCGAACTTCCAACGTCGAACGTTGAAGGGAGGGGCGAAGGTGGGGGTGGCTTTTTGGGAAGCATTAGAAGGTTTTTCTGGATCTGAAAAATGGGGGAAAGCCAGCGGATGGCTTTGCCGTCCAACGGATACTCCGCAGTCTAAATTCGTCACGCCCCCTACCACGCCTCCGGGAGGCACCATCAACGAAATATGGCTAATGGAATATCAGTAGGCTCGTGCCTCCGGATGCCGGGAAGCACCGTACAGCGTTTTGCCCGAACTGAACCATTCGGGAAATAATAAATCGTCGACGGTATTGGTGTTTAGCACCCGAATCTCATGCGTACTTTCGCTCCATTTCGTAAACAAAATCCGATCTCCATCCACCTCGCGGCCTTTAAGATTTACGAAATAAAAATGATCTTCATGGGCGATGATCATCAGGAGGGATTCATGATCTGAAGCGCGAAATTCAATGCTGCGGACCCATTCCAAATGCGGGTAGTTTTCGTAGATGGCATCAGGGGACACTTTGTAAAAGACAAGATTCTCATCGTTTCGGATGATGTAGAATTGGCTTCCCTGCAATGAGGTGTGAAACTGTATGTATAAGGAACGGGGGGCGTCACCGATCTCCCGGGAGCGCCTGGCATACAGCACATAAGCCGACAGCAACAACAGGATGAGGGGCGTCGTGAGCAGAAATCGTGATAGATTTCTCATTTGATTCATAAGCTTTTTTAGCATGGCATTGGGGAAAGAAACA
The DNA here is from genome assembly GCA_020831635.1 of Verrucomicrobiota bacterium. Taxonomy (GTDB): domain Bacteria; phylum Verrucomicrobiota; class Kiritimatiellia; order SS1-B-03-39; family UBA6053; genus PXAS01. The sequence continues at coordinate 12,667 of JAFIGC010000075.1, forward strand.
ATCCCAAATGCGACAAAGTAATCCTAATCGTAATCCTGATCCTAATCGTAATCCTAATCCTAATCCTAATCCTTTTGTCAATCCCCTCCGTGCCTTGGTGCCTCTGTGAGCGTCGATTAACATTGATGGACACTGATCTTGGGGAAAATGGGGAAAATCCAACGGATGGCTTCGCCGTCCAACGGATACTCCTCAATATATTTGGAAGGAGGAAATCAAATGGTTTTGGCTGTAGAAGATCACACCCAATTGACCCTGGGTTCGCCGATTTACGGTTAACTGGATTTTTGTACTCGAGGTCGTGAATGTGGACCATCATGTGTTGAACCATTTTTGGACCCTGATTGGCCAAGAAATCAGCCTTGCCGTTGGAAACAACCCCCTAGGCTAACAGATGAATCGCGGGACGACACAGTCATTCGCAGGTCAACACAACCGGAAGGTCCCTTGTCCGGGGAAGCCATCCGTTGGAAAAGAACCATGGATCGGATGGCCACGGATTTTCTTTTGCTTTTTAAGCTTGAGCGTTATGAGTTCCCGTCGGTCATTCGGCCCAATTTCCGTTCCGCATTGCGCTTGAAGTGTTGATCGACATTTCGCAGGAACGTTTTGAAGCTGAGTACGGGGGTGCCTTGTTCCCGCAGGGTGCGCCCGATGCGGCAGGCGATGGCCCATTGGCGGAGAAGGACTTTGACCATGGCCGGATACGACGTTCCGGGCGCATAGAGGCTGGTGGCTTCGCTGGTGACGCCATTGAGTTCGATGATCTTGAGGTCCCGCCCCTCCGAAAAAGCCTGGTCGGAAGGGGCGAAGAGGTCGTAGCGTCCAAAATAAAATCCCGGCAGGCTTTTGCTGATCTCATCAATGCGGGCGTTCAAAGCGGGGGTGACCAGGGACATGCCATCCTCGAACAGGGTGCCCCGGGCATGGTTGCCGATCCTGGATAGGAGAATCTCCTCCCCGGCTTCGGGAATTTCGTAAAGTCGGTTTTGAAGATGCTCGAAATGAACGCGCGCTTGGCACACGGCCCGTTCGTCGGCGAGAATGAGGTCTTCGAGGTTGCGTTGGCCATCCCCGGTGATCACGGGAAAAGTTTTGCGGGTCACGGCAAAAATGCGTCCCTCGTCTTCCCCGGGTTCGCGAATATAAAACACCCCGAATTCTTTTCCGGTTTGGCCGGCTTGCAGCAGATAGGCTTCACGGGTTTGGGGCAGCGCTTGGCGGAGTTCGGTCTCCGTTTCGCAAAAAAAGACCCCGGAACCCCGTTCGCCGGCGTCGGGTTTCAAGACCAGGGGGTATTGGAGGTTGTTGTCCAGGAGAAATTGTCGGGCCATGGCCAGCTTTTCTTCGAGGGGCGCATGTGCGGGCAGAAGGATATAAGCGGCGAGCGCATCCCGGCTCCTAAAACGATCCAATATGTCGCTTTTTGATTCCCCGGCCACCCCGGAGGCGGGCATGCAGGGGTTGCAGGCGGTGAAATCGAACAGGTGATTGCCTTTGCGCAGAGACCGCACAAGCAAATAGACGGTGACCGGAAGATAGAGCAGTTTCGGCGACCAGTATTCCGGACGGAAGCGCCGTCGCCATTTGCCCGCCAATTTGCGTCGTCCGCGCCAACTGAAAGCGGGCAAAAACACATGTACGAAAAACCAATAGAAAATGAGCGCCGCAATGATCAAAGCCGGGGCGGTGTGGTGGAATCGGGCAATCCAATCCAGTGCCACTTCGGAAAGGTAAACGGAAAGGGTCACAATGGTCGGGGTCCACAACAACGCCGCCGCCAGATAGTAAGGGGTGAAGGATTTGGCGGGAACGCCCAAAAGGCCGGCGGCCATGAAGGCGGGCATGCGGGCGCCGGGCACAAAGCGGCTCACGAAAATGGCGCTGCCCACGCGGCGGTCGAACCATTCCTCGGTTTCGCGGAGGGTCACCGGATCGATCATCCAACGCAGGGGAATGCGATTGAGGGCCGGACGGCCAATGAAGCGTCCAGTGAGATAGAGCAGATAGTCGCCAATGAGAATGCCCGCCAGACAGGCGCCGACACCCTCGGTCCACGTGAGATTGCCGTTGGCGATCATCAGTCCGGTGAGGGCGCAGGTGAGGTCTTCGGTGATGAGGGTGGCGCAGGCGATGGCGATGAGCAGGAGCCAGAGCATTCCGGCCTCCGGGCGGGGCCTGTCCCCGGCGTCAAAACGCGCTTCGGCGGCGGCCAGCCGTTCGGGATCGGCCTTGGCGCGTTCCGGCATTTCCCCGCTTTGCAGGGCTTCCAGAAAAGGATCCAAAAAAGTGGCCAGCGGCATGTTTTCCTCAAGCGTGACCGAAAGGCTCTGGGGGATGAGACGCTCATGTTCCTTGGCGGCGGAATAGCGCATGGTTTCCTGTGGCGGATGTAGGATGAGCACCGGGCTTTGGATGGATTCGAACAGGGGACGCAATTTGCGGCGGTCGGAATGGCGAAGCAAGTGGATTTGCTCCTTTTGCAGGCGGAGCCGCGGCCACAATCCGAAATGGGGGACGAAGCGGTGGAACGCGCCCAAGGCAAATTCACTGACCGCGTAGAGGGCGTAGTTGAGGTGGTATTCTCCGAGAAGACTCAACTCCTGCACACCGGTGGCATTGACGAGGATGAGGCCCGCGACCTGATCCGGACGCGTGGCCGCATAGTGGATCGCCACCGCGCCGGCGTGGCCATTGGCAATCAGCACCGATGGGGTTGCCGAATCGGGCAGCATATCGGAGAGTTGCTCAAAACTATGCTCCTTGTTCCCGGAATGGGTCAGACCGGGCAGGGCGACCATCCAGGCGGGATTTCCTTTACCGGCCCGATCCATCGCGTACCGTTCCAACTCGACGCCGGCGGTATCCAGGGGATCTACGAAAATCCAGACGGGCGGGGGATCGACCTCCACATGCGCTTCCGGGGGCGAGTAGGGGTGGAGGTCGGGGGTACGACGCCATTCGGACAGGTGCGAAAAAAGCAACAGCAACAGGTAAGTCCATAAAATATGGAAGCGGTGTCGGTAAACAAAGCTGCGTTGGGTGGGCGTACTCATAGGGGACGGGACAGGTGGACTTCAATCACAATTCAATCATATGGCCTTATGCAACATTTTTGTTGCCCGCGTCTATCAAAAACGCACGCTTGCATTCTTTGGTAAGTGTGGCAGGGTAAAAACCATGCAAAACAACACGGAAAATCAATCGAACAATCCATCTCCCCGGCAACCGGCCGATCCATCGAAAAAGCAAACCACCGGTGACTCGGATCGGGAGGCAAAAGCGAAGGAGTTGGTCAATGGAACCGGTTCGGTGATCGAATTGCGGAATCTCCGCATTGAAGATTATCTGGATCTCAACGCGGGGATGCGCCAGGCGTATTCCGGCTGGGGGCACCAACAGTGGCGACGGGAAAGTCTGGAGCGGCTCATCCAATTGTTTCCCGAGGGACAATTTTGCGTGACCGTGAACGGCAAAGTGGCCGCCAGCGCCTTGGCGGTGATCATTGATTACAAGAAATTCGGCGACAACCACACCTATGATCAAATCGTGGCCGGGGAAAGTTTCAAGAACCACGACCCGGAAGGGGACATTCTCTATGGCATCGAAGTCTTCGTACACCCCGACTACCGCGGACTTCGCTTGGGGCGCAGGCTCTACGACGCCCGCAAGGATTTGTGCGAGCACCTGAACCTCCGGGCCATCATGGCGGGCGGACGCATCCCGAACTACAAGCAACATGCCAACGAACTCATGCCCCATGAATACATCGAAAAGGTCCGTTGCCGCGAGATTATGGACCCGGTCCTGAGTTTTCAGCTCAGCAACGGCTTTCATGTGCGCAAAGTGCTGGAAAACTATCTGCCGGGGGACAAGGATTCGCATGAATTCGCCACCCTGCTGGAGTGGAGCAATATCTATTACCGCGAGCCGGATCAGCCCCTCGTGGAATCTCACAAGTCCGTGGTGCGCCTGGGCGTGGTGCAATGGCAGATGCGTCCCTTCCCGCACATGGACGAATTGATGAAGCAGGCTGAATATTTCGTGGACGCGGTTTCGGACTATGAGTCCGATTTTATCGTGTTTCCCGAGTTTTTCAATGCCCCCCTGATGGCGCCCTTCAATCACATCGGCGAAGCGGCGGCCATGCGCAAACTCGCCGAAACCGCCGAACCCCTGCGCAGCCGCTTTTTGGAATTGGCGGTCTCCTACAACGTCAACATCATTTGCGGCAGCATGCCCGTTCTCAAGGGCGATCAACTGATGAATGCCGCATACCTGTGCCGCCGGGACGGGACCTGGGAGGCGTTTTACAAGCTTCATCCCACCCCCTCCGAAGTCACCGCCTGGGGAATGGTGGGCGGCACCGAAATCCGCGCTTTTGACACCGATTGCGGGAAAATCGGGATTCTGATTTGTTATGACGTGGAATTTCCCGAAGTGGGGCGAATCCTGGCCGATCAGGGCGTGGACATTCTCTTCGTGCCCTTCTTGACGGATACGCAGAACGGCTACCAGCGGGTGCGGCATTGCGCCCAGGCCCGGGCCATTGAAAACGAGTGTTACGTGGTCATTGCCGGCGCGGTCGGCAACCTGCCGAACGTGAACAACATGGATATCCAGTACGCGCAAAGCGCCATCCTCACGCCCTCCGACTTCGCCTTCCCCACCAACGTCGTCAAAGCCGAAGCCACCCCCAACACGGAAATGGTGCTGATCGCGGACGTGGACTTGGACTTGTTGAAAGAGTTGCACGCCCACGGCAGCGTCCGCAACCTCATCGACCGTCGCGACGACCTGTATCGGATCGTGCATCCAACAAGCGATTGACAAAGCGCTCCGGGAATACGGGAGCCCGATCCCGAATGGACTTTGGCCATGCGGAGGCGATATCCAAAAAAAATCAGCCCGCGATGCTTGTGAATTGAAGGGAAGGAAATCCTTCACCTCGCACAAAACATCGCGGGCCGGGCGATTGAATTCTTGCGAATTCTTCAGACCATAAACTGCGTCTGGGGACCGGAGTCCACGGACACGATGCGTTGGATCAGGATGATCAACAAGATGACCACCAGAACCGTGACGATGATTCCGCCATCACCGCCGGCCATCATGGTTTCGGAGTGGATGGCGAGCTGATGGAGTTCCGCGTCGTCCGCATAGAGGAGACGGTCCTCAATTTCGGCCGACGTGAAGCCGAGTTGTTCCAGACGGTCCTGAACGATTTTCGTTTCCAGGGATTTCCGGATCGTGTCGATGTCCGCGGTGCGGGCGTCTTCCGCGCTGATGATGGCCGAAGGAATCGGCGCGGCCATGGCCATGGGCACCATGCCATGCAGGAAGAAGATCATGGTGAGGAGGCGTGCGATGGAGCGCATGGGCGCGGGGAGTTGACGGGGTGTTGAAGTATTCATGGGTTTGTCTTTCGTTGTTGTATGGGTTTGGGGTTGGGGGGGAGAGAATTACGCTTTCCGGCCGCGCATGACGGTGCCGGAAAGTCCGATGAGGATGGCCACAACGCCGCCGATACACATCCAAACGGATTTATCGGTGGGGGTTCCGGTGAAGAAGCGGGAGACGTCGGAGCCAAACGAGTCCATGGCGAGCAGGCCCATGACGAGGAGAATCGCGCCGACGGCGATGAGGATGGTGGAGATCAAGTTGTTCATATTGGTTTTCCTTTATGATTGGAGTGGGGTGATGTTCAATAAGGCGCAAACGTGCGCCGGGGTTTTACCTTGCCGAGTCTTGGATGTTTTCGCCGGCATTCTCGATGTCTTCTCCGGCGCCCCGCATGGTTTCACGGCAGGCGGAGGCTGCGAGGAGTGAGAGTCCGGTCAAAAGCATTAGAAGTATTTTGATTGTTTTCATAAGATGTCATTCTGGGTTCAGGTTGTTTGTCAGGTTACGTACACAAGAATACCCCAATGCCTTTGCAAAAGACATGGGGTAATACCCGCATGGCCACAACCATGTCCACCCACAGGGAAGGTGCGGATCAAATCGCCTGCAATCTCCCTTGCATTCTCCGGGGTTTTGCCCAAAAATAGGTCATGAGCATACCGTATCAGGCAGACACGCCCGTGGATCCGCATCGGAGTTGGATGATGAGCCGGGTGAAAGGCAAAAACACGAAACCGGAAATCGCAGTTCGTTCCATGTTGCATGGCATGGGCTTGCGATTCACCGTAAACGGACCGCTCAACCGCACGCTTCCCGGAAAACCCGACATTGTCCTGCCCAAGTACCATACCGTCGTGTTTGTACACGGCTGTTTTTGGCACGCGCATCCGGGATGCAAGGATTTTCGAATTCCCAAGACCCGCCGTGAATGGTGGGAATCCAAATTGTACGGAAACCGCAAACGGGATTTGAAACACCAAGCGGATTTATTGGAGCGGGGATGGACGGTGCGGGTGGTGTGGACCTGCCAGTTGCGCAATCAGGTCGCGATCCGGGAATTGGCCGCAACGCTGAAAGATTGGTTTTCGGACCCAGAGCCGGAATTGAGGGTCGCCGAGACGCCCGCGCCGTATTCGGTGAATCCGGATTGACCTGGACAAGACGCTTGATTACTCCCGCGATCCGCCCACCGCATCCACCAAGCGTTCGAGAATCAGTCGGTTGTCCCGTTTGGTGATGTCCGAACCTTCGCCGGCGTTCCAAAAAGGTTGGCGGTCGAACACACCGAAGATCTGCCCTTCGCCCACCGGCATGCGCACCAAAGCGGCCCAGTCCGGGTTTTCGATGGTGATGTTTTGCTTGTGGGGAATGGTGGGGGTGCCGCTGACCACGACCTCGGGATCGTTGACGTAGGGGATGAGAATCTCGCCGGGGTGGTACGGGGACACCGCAAAAAGGGACACCCCTTCGCCTTCGAGGACGGGGCGGTCCGCCACGATCGGGTGGGTGGGATTGGGCGGGGGGCGCACCGCGCGCACGCCATTGGCCTGATCGACGGTCACTTCCATGCCGTATCGGCGGATGAGATTGTTGACCACGGTTTGCCCGACCGGATTTTGGGCGCCCACCTGGCCCCAGTGTCCGCCCGTGGCCGAATCGCTGTAAATGATCATGGAGCCCCCTTGGACCAGCCAGTCGTGCAAGGCGTCCCGCTCCGATTCGCTCCAGCGTTTTTGGTGCAGACCAAAAATGATGACATCGATGTTTTCAAGACTTTCGGCGGTCAATTCCGTCTCCCGGTCCAGTTGTTGCCGAATGGTATGGCCTTTTGATTCCACGATTTCCCGGAAAACCGACATGCCGCGTCGTCCGGTGTCCGTGAGCAGCATTTGATGAAAAGGTTCGCCGCCGGAGGGGCTGTCGCCCCCCGGGCTCACATCCCCGTGAATGTACAGGAATTCCGCGGCATGGGGGGCGGCGGTGAAAAGGAAAAGCAAACAGAATCCGAATATTTTCATTGGAAGGCCTTTTTGTGGAAGAAAAGAAGAGTTTTCCATCATTTGGCTTGAATGTCAACCTTGGACGGCTTGCGGAACCGCATCCTTGGCATTCCTCGGATCCCGGACAGGCTTTGTCTTGACCCCTTCTGAAAATATGGCATAGGAAGCCCACTTTCATTCCCAACCATGAATATTCGCAAAGCCATTACCAAAGAAGCCCTGAGTCTTTCCCTCACCGCCCGTGATAAAAACGGGATTATTGAGGAGTTGGTGGATCTATTGGATCGCGCCGGCCGCATTTCCGACCGCAAGGCGGTGTTGAAATGCGTGATGGAGCGCGAAAAAAAGATGTCCACCGGCATGCACAACGGCCTGGCCATTCCCCACGGCAAGACGGACACCGTGGAAGGGTTGGTGGCGAGTGTGGGGTTGATCCCCGAGGGGGTGGATTTCGAGTGCATGGATCAAAAACCCGCCAAAATTTTCATTTTAACGGTCTCCCCCGCGAACCGGGCCGGGCCTCATATTCAATTTCTTGCCGAAATCAGCCGCTTGCTCAATCGTGCCGATGTGCGAAAGCGCATCGTCGAAGCCAACTCCCTTGATGAGCTGCACGCGCTGTTGACCGGCGAGTGATTTTTTTTCGTTTTTTGTCACTTCCAATTTTATTCCCCCTTTCACCTTTATGATGTCTTTTCATTTGGCCTTCGGCCTCTTTCACAGCTTTTTGGAATCCACCTTCCCCGGTCAGGCGATCGTGGTGATGTTGTTGATCGGATCGGCTTTTGGATGGACGGCCATGGTGGCCCGTGGGAATAAGTACAAACATGTGAAGCATGAGTCGGCCCGTTTTTACAGTGCCTTTGATCACGAAGACCATCCCCTCGGCCTTTTTTTCAAAGGGCACCGTTTTTCCGAATGTCCGGCCTATCGGGTGTATTTGCGGGGATGCGAAGCCGCTTGCCGGGTGTTGGGCATCGACAAGGCGGACCCTTTGCTCTTGGAGCGGGGACTGCGCCTCAGCAGCGATCAAATTCTCGTCATCCGAGAAGCCGCCGAACGCGAACTCGCCGACCAGGTGCTGGAACTAGAGACGGACATGCAATTGATTGCCACCATCACCACCGCCGCCCCGTTTCTGGGGCTGCTGGGGACGGTTTGGGGGGTGATGGAGGCCTTCGCGGGCATGGCGGTCACCGGAACGCCGACCCTCACCGCCGTGGCACCGGGGATTTCCGCGGCCCTGCTCACCACCGTGGTGGGACTGCTCGTGGCCCTGCCTTCCCTGATCGGCTACAACTGGCTCGCGGACAGCTTGCGCAAGCAAACCGTGGCCATGGACAATTTCGTGCAAAAATTGTCGGGTGAATTCCACTTGATTTGTGTCGTTGAGGATTGACCTTTGGAGTCATGCCATGGGACGCAAAGCCGAATTACTTCAACGAAAAGCCTTCAGCGACATCAACCTCACCCCGTTGATGGACCTGACCTTTATTCTGTTGATCACCTTTATCATCACCTTTCCGCTTTTGGAAAGCGGGTTGAACGTGGATTTGCCCGCCGCCAAGGGGACGCCGCTGACCGAGGAAAACACCATCCCCGTGTCGGTCGACCTGGAAGGATATTGGTATGTGGAGCAACGGCAGGTGACCGCGGAACAATTCGCGGCGGAAATGCGGAACCTGCGCCAGACCCGACCCGAAGCCACGGTGTTGTTGCGCGGGGACCGGGGGTTGCCGTATGGACGGCTCATGGAAATCATGCAGGCCATGCATGAAAACGGGATCACCCGGATCAGTCTCGTCACCCAAACCGGACAAACGCTGCGACCCGGATCATGAGCGCACCCTTGACAGATGGACAGGTGGTGGCCCGGGTGGTACTCGGGCACCTGCTGTTTTTGTCATTGATCTTCGCGCCGCATTTGATCTCCAGTTGCACCTGGTTTACGCCCGATGAGCAGGTGATCAGCGTGGATTTGGCGGGTATGTTTCCCGATGAGCCGGATGTACCCGACGTGTCCGAGCCGGAACCCGAACCCCCCGAGCCGCCGACCGAACCGGACGACGACGCGCAGGCGTTGCCCGACCCCCGGCCCACGGCATTACCCACCCCCACACCGATGCCCACCCCCACGCCGGTGCCCACGCCCGTGCCCGATACGCAGCCCGAACCCACGCCGGTCCCCACGGCCACGCCACAACCTGCGCCCACACCTACCCCGCAACCCCGTCCGCCCGAACCCACGCCCACACCGGCTTGGCGGGCGGCCACACCGGAGGAGATTCGCGAGCGCATCCGCCAACGACAACAGCAGCAACCCCGCCAGGACCCACAACCGCAACAGCCTGCGCTGACCAATGCCCAATTGGAGGCCATTATGCGGCGGGGCTTGCCTTCCGGAGGGAGTGTCGTGGGCGGGCCAAGTTCCGGCGGGGACGGGATTTCATTTGACGCGGTCGAACGGGAACTGTATCGTCGCGGCTATGAGGTGTGGCGCCAACCCCCCGGGGTGAGCGCCGCAGCCGGGCATACCGTTCGCGCGGAAGTGGTTGTACGGCGGGATGGCCGTGTCACTTCCGCGCGGGTGGTGCGTCCCTCCAACCACGCGGAGATGGATCGGTCCGTGCGGGAAGCCTTGCCCAACTTGACCTTTGCCGCACCCTTGCCCAGCAACTTCCGCGGGGAAAGCCAAACCTTTATCCTTGTCTATCGAATTCCGGAGTAAAAACATTCATGCGCATCTTTTCGTCGATTTTTTCATTTTTGATCTTCTGGAGTCTGTCTTTGCCGCTGCTGGCGCAACGGGAAATCGTCATCGAGGGCGACCGCGGCACTGGGATCGCGGGCCTCGAATACACCGGATTCAACGCCCGGGCCGGTGATGGTCGGGAGTTTTATGACAGCTTGCGACGGAATCTGGAAATTTCCGGGTATTTTCGGGAGACGCCTCCCAGTGAAGCCCAGTTGTCCCTGCGCGGCGAGGCTGGCACCCAGGGGGATCAATTGCGGGTGATGATCGAAATCGTGACTCGCGGAAACAATCAGCGCCGCTTTGCAAGGGGATATGCCATAGAAAACGGCCGCGGACGGGCACTGGCGCGTCGGGTGGCCGATGAGATCCTCAAGGACATGCACAATGCGGAAGGTTTTGCCCGCAAGCGCATTATCTTTGTCGGCACCCCCGCCGGAGAGCAAAGCAAAGAACTGTTCGCGGTTTTTCCCGACGGGGGAGACCTGGTGAAACTCACGAGCTTTGGCTCCGTGGTGCTGGGCCCCCGGTGGACCCCGGACGGCGAGTCGGTGGTGTACACCTCGTATCATCGCAGATTTCCGGAAGTGGTCCGCCAAAATTTGCGGAGCGGAACCTTGGATATCCTTTCCAGTTCCTCGGGCATGAACACCGGCGGCGCGATTTCTCCCGATGGACGTTATAGTGCCTTGGTGTTGTCGCGGGACGGACGTCCGGAGCTGTATGTGAAGGATTTGCGGACCCAACGTCTGGCCAGGATGACCACGACGCCGCCCTCGGCAAAATCAAGCCCCTCCTGGTCGCCGGACGGACGGCAAATCGTTTTTGTGTCCGGTCACCAAGGCCGTCCGCACCTTTATGTGGTGGGTCGTGACGGTGGCGAACCGCAGCGAATCACCCGCGGGGGCGCGGAGAATCTTTCTCCTGTATGGGGGAAAAACGGTCAGATCGCGTTCACCCGCAGGGTGGGGCGCACCTATCAAACCGCGATTCTCGACCCCCGGACGCAGGAGGTTCGGACCGTCAGCCCCGAGGACGCCAACTACGAAGACCCGTCTTGGGCCCCAAACGGGCGTCATTTGGTGGTCACCCGCACAATAAACAATCAATCTTCACTCTACTTGCTTGACACACGGGGGAGTCCCCCGATACCATTGTTGCGAGAAAGGGGAAACTGGTATATGCCCACCTGGTCTCCCTAATAAAAATTTCACACGCCCATAACCCAATCCTCAAATTCTTGTAAAGTACCCCACGATTATGAAAGCCCAGACCATTTCGATTTTTCGATTTTTCTTTCTCGCCTCCTTGTTAACCTTTGCCGCCTGCCGCCGTCGTCCGCAAACGGATCCGGGCGATATTCTTGCAGATGACCTGCGACCCGGTGGAGCCGGTTTGGGGACATTGGATGGGGAAGATTGGGGCATCCCCTTTGAAGACGATGCGCATGCCCGCGGAGACTTCATCAACCGCACCCCGGTCAATGCCGCCATCGCGCCGGTTTATTTTGCCTTCGACAGTTATCGGGTGGCTCCCGGCGAAGTGTACAAGGTCCAGCAGGCCGCCGACCATCTGCGCACCAATCCTTCCCATGTGGTCATTGTGGAGGGGCACACCGATGAACGCGGCAGCCGCGAATACAACTTGGCCTTGGGCGAACGCCGTGCCTTGGCGGTGCGGGAATCCTTGGTGGGATTCGGCATCTCACCCGAGCGCATTCAAACGCTCACCTACGGTGAGGAACAACCCGCGGTCATGGGTTCGGGCGAAAGCGCCTGGTCGCAGAACCGCCGCTCCGAATTCCGCATCATGCGGTAATGTTTCCGGAGATGATCGCCCAATCCTCCCAAAAGCTCGGGTAGGATTTGGCGACCACATCCGCATCGTCCATTTGCATGGCACCCAGTGCCGCCAAGGGGGCGAACGACATGGCCATTCGGTGATCCTCGTACGTGGTCACCGTTTGGCCTTTTACGTGTAAGGGTGTGTCGGGCAATACCAGGGCTTCGTCCCCTTCGGCCAAGGCCTCGCATCCGAATTTGGCAAGTTCCGTCTGCAGGGCGGCAATGCGGTCGGTCTCCTTGATACGCAGGCTTTTCAGTCCGGTCAACCGGGCCGGAATCCCCAACCCGGCGCAACAAACCGCGAAGGTCTGGGCTTGGTCGGGAATTTGGGAGAAATTCGCGACAAAGCGGTCCGCCCGCGGACCGGGGGTGATGACCACGCCGTCGGCTTCGAAGCGGCTCTGTACGCCCAGGTTCACGAACAAATCCGCCAGGGCGCGGTCCCCTTGCAGGCTTTGTTCGCGTAGGTGCATCAATTTCAGTTCCCCCGACCCCGTCAGGGCCATGAGCGTGTACCAATATCCCGCACCCGACCAATCCGATTCCACCGCATAGCGACCGCCCTTCGCGGTTTGGGGCGGAACCCGGAATCCGCTTTCCGTTTCCTCCACCCGCAAGCCGAATCGGGCCATCCATTCGATGGTCATGTCGATATAGGGGCGGGAAGCGACCTCGCCTGTCAGGGTCAGTTCAAGCCCCATGGGCAAAAACGGACCGATCAGCAAGAGGGCGGAAACGTATTGTGAACTCACATCGCCCCGGACCCGGGTATGCGGGGTTTTCTGGTTAAAGGAAACGACGCGGTGCGGCGGGAAGCCTTCCTTGCCTTCGTAGTGAATTTCAGCGCCCAACTCGCGGAGGGCATCCACCAGAATGCCGATGGGACGTTCTTGCATGCGCGGGGTGCCGGTAATCAAGGCGGGACGGTGGGCGGCGGCGCACCAGGCGGTGAGAAAACGTAGGGTCGTCCCCGCATCCCTGGCGTCCAGTACCTCCTCCCGGCTTTCCAGCAGGCTGGAAAGCAAACGGGTGTCGCGGGCGGCGGACAGGTTGTCCAATTCGATGGACGGACCCGCGAGGGCGCGCAGGATCAGGGCTCGGTTGCTTTCGCTTTTGCTGGCCACCATCGGCAAGGTGCCGCGAAGCGGACGGGAAGGGGAAGGGACGGAAAAGGGATTCATGCGGATCTCCCAATCATTTTTGTCAGCGTAGGGCAAGTATCTTCTCCAGTGGATATGCGACGCGACGCGAAGCGTCTTTGGAGTGCGTGTAGCGAGTGCAACGAAGCTACCGCTTT
>JAFIGC010000076.1 GCA_020831635.1 Verrucomicrobiota bacterium
TTAGCGTCCTTAAGCGGTTAAAAACCTCTTCGTTTCAATAAATCAACAGGCCCTTCAGTCGGATAGCCATCAAGGACCGTTCACGGTCCGGCTTTCAGAACCCGAGGTCCCACAAGCCCCGGACTTCACACGGGGCTGAAGATGTGACGGTCCTTCGGGCCTGCCTTTGGCCAGGATGCATCGACGCGCCGGGGGTCGCCCAAAAACGCAATCCGACAGATCTTTCACGCAAATCATGGGTGTACAAACCGCCCGCTCTTTCGTACAATCATTCGTTTCACGCCCTCTCGTTTCCCCCCGGGGGTTCGTGTTTTTTTAACATATGTATAATCAGGATGGCTTTATGAATCGTTTACACCCGATGTTTGCTTGTGTTTTTCTTTTGGGATCCGTCATCCGCGCGGACACGTTTCCGCTTCCCCAAAAAGGGGCGCAGCTGAGGATACACCTGGAGGGACTTTTATCGCAAAACCCCGACACGCCGGCCCGCACGCTGGTTCTTGAATTCAATCACTGGCAGGACCACTGGTTCATGGGCAGTGGGTACTCCCCGTCCTACAATCAGGGCATTCATCGGGCGATCCTCACCCCGAAGCACGCGGATGATTTGGAGCGGCTCGAAGTCGATGCGATCCTCGCGGGAGACGCCTGGGTTCCGGGCGGGGACGCCCAATTCCGCATTGAATGGCACCCGGACGGCGAAAACCGGTATCGGGGCCGCTATACCGGCACGGCCCTGGGCCGGGACGTGTCGGGTGTGGCCACGGGCGTGTATTTCCCGGCGCCGGAACCCTTGTCGCATGCGGCGGCGCGTCGCGGGGAGCATCCCCGCCTGCTCTTCCGCGCCGGGGATCTGCCGGCCTTGCGGGAGAAAGCGGACACCGAATTCGGGCGGAGGGCCCTGGCCCGGTTTCCCGAATCGGCGGTGGGCCTCGGGGTTTTGTATCAGCTGAAAGAGGATGCGGCCTATGCGGACCGGGCCCGGGAAGCGGTCGCCGCCCATATGGCGGACTTTGACAGCGGTGACAAATCCATCCGTCACCGGTTCTGGGGGTACCGTCTGGAGCAGGTCGCCCTGGCCTATGATCTTTGTTATCACGCCTGGCCGGAGGATTTTCGTGAGGAGGTTCACCAGTACATGATGACGGTGAGCCGGCGGATGTTCCGGGAACGCGGGGAATGGACCCAATACATGGTTTGGCGGCCGGATTCGGCCTACAACGCCGCCACGCACTATTCGGGCGTGATTGCGCTTTTGGCGATGGCGGACACCCCGGGCGCGGCCCCGGAGGCACCCGCCAAACCCGAAATCCCGGCCTTGTCGCCCCGTGAAACAACCGGTAACGCGGCGGTGCCGTTGGTGGCCTATGAGTCTGGACTCCTGCCCGCCCGGATCCTGTATTCCGGTCCGATGAGCGATGCGCAAATTGAACCCTGGATGGAGGCGCAAGGTGATTTCGATTCCCTGGGCATCGATCCCGGGGATTGGCGGCTGATGGAGCGGAAACCGGATGTTCGCGGCATGGTGCGGAACCGGCATACCCAAAATGAGTGGACCGTTGATGTGAATCCGGCTTCGGACACCGCCTTTGACTCCTGGAATGTGTTCACCGCCGCCTGGGAGATTGAGGAGGCCGGGATCTATCTTTACCAGAGTCACCACGGCGGGGTCACCACCTTTCTGAACGGTGTCCGCCTTGACCCCAAGGTGGCGTTACGGCTTGACCCCGGCATCTACGAAGTCGCGGTGGGCGCCCGTTTCGGCCGCCCGAATCCCTGGGCCGGCTTTTTTGTCCGACCCACCCTGGAACGCATTGATGCGGAGGAGGCGGATGCGTTGTTGACCGAGGAAAATCGGATCCACGAACGCGATGGGAAGTTCCATGCCCGGCTGCTGGCCGACTGGGAAACTTCGGGCGGGGTGGACCCGGAGGTGATGGCGCTCGCGCGGGACGGCCTGTCCTGGTTTCACCGGTATGAGGAGAAGGTCTTTGGCGACCGGGGCAGCCAGGTGGGATCCACACATATTCTGGCACTGGAAGGGCCCGCGTTGATGGCCTCCGTGTACCGGAATGTGACCGCACGCCCTTTGGCGCATCGCAACGGGATCTCGATGTTTTTGCCGCGCAGAATCATGGCCCTCTCTTTTGGTGCGGACGGAGAATGGACCGGCCAGGGCTTCTGGGGTTCCTATGATTTCCAAACCAGGGGGTATCAGGACCGCCGGGACATCGGACGGTCGATCCTTGCGACCCTTTTTCCCTCGGTGCCGGAAACCTATCAACCCGTGGTCTGGTGGTTTTGGCAAACGATGGGAGATCCGCTGGCGGGTGAATCCGTGGCGAGGGCCGACCGGCTGGTCGAGCGCGGGGTCGAGGGCGGCAGCTACAACAGCGTGCCGGTTTATGCGTTTCTCCATGCGCCCGTCGGTATGGAACCCGAAGCCCCCGCGGAGGCGATGCCCCTGTACTGGCACGACGCGGTCACCGGGGACGTGATTCTGCGGGACCGTTGGCAGGACACCGGCGATATTGTCCTGCAGTTGACCGCCCAGCAGCGGAAAGGGCATGTCAGCTTCTCCAAAGCCGGCGCCTTTGCGCTGCGGGGGTTGGGGTATGACTGGACGGGCACCAACTACTTCCATATGCGGCGCATGGGCGACCGGATGGGCGAGGCCGTGTTGCAATCCCTGCATCCCGACATCAACCGCTCCGCCACGGGAACCCTGCTCTCGGCGGAATTCAGTGACAACGGGTCGGCGGTGCTGAAGATGGATCTCTCCGAGGTGTATTACCATCTTCAGCGGGATGAAAAGGGGGTTACCGAGACCTACGACCGGACCGGGACGCCGTATCCCGACGCCTTTGCCCGGGCCGGGGAGGAGGTCTCGGTGATTCGCAGCCTGCTGGTGGATACCGGCGGGCGCGCGGGCGTGCCCCTGGTCATGGTGATCCATGACCGATTCAAGGGCGTGGACACCCCGCTTTGGACCTGGCCGATCCGCACCGAAAATGTGCCGAATCCCGGAGGGGAAGCCGTCCACCCGGAGAACGCCTATGCCCGCAATCCGGCCCGGGACGGCCGGGTCGAAGTTGCAGATGCCGTGTTTACCCTGCGCCAGGGCGAAGCGCAATTGCGCGGCACCTTCCTGAATCCGGATCCGGTTTCCGTGGCCCTGGAGGATATACACCGCATCACGTCGGGGTCCGGAGCGCTGCGGCACCGGGTGATCTCCGCCCAGGGACCCGCCGGGGAATCCTCCGGGGAATTCCTCGCCGTGGTGACCTTGGGAGAAGGAAGCCCGCCCCCCGTGACGCGTTTCGATCACCCGGACGGCATTGGCATACAAGTCGGCGATGCCCGCTACCTGCTCGCCGGGGGGGACCTTCGGTTTTTGCTGGAATAAATGAAAAGCGCCGGGACCCCCGGCTGCGCCCGGGCTGAAAATGTGCCGGCCCTCCGGGCCTGTTTTCTGACGGAGGGTTTTGGCAATGCCCGGGTCTTTCCCGACCGCCTCGAAGATGGTTCCGAACAGCGGCTGAAGCCGCCGTTCGGTGATGTGGTTTCGGCCCGGTTTCGTTCTCAGGAGGATTGCGGCCAGCGGCTGAAGCCGCCGCCCGACATGTACGTAATTCCACAACCTTTCCTTCAAACAGCGGCTGAAGCCGCCACCCGCGGAAATGCGCCGGAGTCCCGACTTCAGTCGGATAGTCACCAAGGACCGTTCACGGTCCGGTTTTCAGTGCCCAAGGTCACGCAACCCAAGTCCATACTGCACATTTCCAGGCCCGAAGGGCTGACACATCCCCCGAGGCTGCAGCCCGAGGATGTCGAGGCACGGGCACCGCAATGTGCCGGCCCTTCAGGCCTCTTGTTCTCTTTTCTGTCCGGAAACCCCGGGCTTCACCCGGGGCTGAAAATGTGTCGGCCCTTCGGGCCTTTTCACTCCCCGGCGCGCAGGTCGTAGGACATGATGCCGCGGCGTTCGCGCATAAAGAGGCGTCCGTCGGCGACCGCCTGCATGACGGGATGATGGTAGCTGCCGGTGCCCCTGCCGCTGGCCAGGGGCATGTGGCGGTCGGGGTTGAGGTTGGTGAGCTGTCCGTTTTCATCGATCTTGAAAAAGGTGATCTCGATATCGCCGTGGGTCATGTCTCTTTGGGAAATAATGAGATCCTCCATGGCCATGAGCAGGCCGTTGGATCCGGGGGTGTAGGTCTGCGCAGCCTCCTGCCCCGCCTCGGAGATGAGTTCACCGCTGTGCAGGTCGAAGGCCATGATCCCGCGCGGACTGGGGGAGGTGACGACCCAGCGGTTTTGCACCACCAGGGGACTCCACTCGCCGCGGATCCATTCGGTTTCGTAGCGCCACCTGGGGGTGAGGCCCTCCAGACTGAGGTCGTAAACGGCGACCGCCCATCGATCCTCATCGCTGTTTTCATGATGGAATCGTTCATGGGTGACCAGGGCGTTGCCGTGGAGGGTCATGTTGTTGGGATTGCCGGCCCGTCCGCTGCCGGTGGCAAAGCGGGTTTCCTTGAACCCGTCTTCACCGGGCAAGGCAAAGGTGAAGAGGGTGTCGCCGGTCGCGGCGTTGAGGGCGGCCACGGTGCGGGTGTTTTCGTAGACCAGGATCACCGGGGTGCCGTCATCGGCGCGCCAGAACGCGGGGATGGAAACGTTGTGGATCCGGTAATCCGGGTTGCGCCACAGTTGAGCGCCGGTGGCCGGATCCAAAGCGGCCCAGCGGTCGTCCCTGGGAATGATGACCGCCTCTTCAATGGCCAGCACCGCCTGACTTTGGTGGCTGTGTTCGCCGCCCACCCGCTGATGCCAGAGGGCCTCACCGGTGTTGCGGTCGAGGGCGTGCAGCCAGCCGCCGCTGCCGATGGCGAAAATGCGGTCGCCGTGCACGGCGGGGGTCTGGTTGTAGGGGCCGGCCTTGTGGTGCTGACGGTTGTACCCGACGTTCTCGATGCGGGTGCGCCAGAGGGTTTGCCCGGTGGCGGCGTCCATGCAGATCACCACATCGTCGGCGGCCTCCCAGATTTTTTCCAGGACCGCAACGGGGAGCGCTTCCGGACCGCCGGAAAAGAGTCCGCGGGCTTCGCCCTGTTCGGCCATGCCCACAACATCTCTTTCAAACGATCCGTGTCCCTGGGCAAAATTTCTGGCGCGGAAAAAATAGTTGTAGCGGCGCGGACTGGGGACGGCGTAGTAGAGATAGACCTTGCCGTCCACGACCAGCGGACTGGACGAACCGCCGCCGCTGCGTTTGCGCGCCGCAGAGTAGCGGAAGGCAAAGCGGTTGAGCGAGCCGATGCCCTGGCCGATGTCGATAGCTTCGCTGCCCCATTGCAAACGAATATCCTCCAGGCTGTTGATGGTGCGCAGGTTGCGGACCTCGGCGGTGTTGCCGGCCCCTGTGGGCCCGGTGAAGCGGGGCCAGGCCGTTTCCGGACGGATGGCGTTTGCGGAGCGCAGGACCGCTTCGGGCGTGAGGGTGCCGGTCACCGTGCCCGTCCAGAACGCCCCCGTGCCATTCCAGGGATTGTCGTCGGTGAGGGTGACGGTACCGCGGATGCTTGTGCCGTCAATGGAGGCATCGATGCGGAGGGTGTGGGGCTGTTCGCCCCGGTGCTGGCGTTCGAAGGTGCCGGAAAAGCGTTCGCCGTCGCGCGTGAGAACGCCTCCGGGTTCACTCACCCGCACCCAATGATCCACGGGCATGGTGTCGTTGCGCATGCCGCCAAAGAGCACCCAATCCTGGTAGGATTCGGGGGCCTCGGGGATGCTGAACTGCAGTCGAACCGCCGTGTAAGCGCCCTCCGGGCGTTCGACGCTGACGATGGGTTTGGGCAGGGGAAAGCCCTGGGGCCACAGGATGGAGGCCTCTAGTTGTTCGTGCACCTGATTGGCCACCGCCCGCGATCCTTCCCGGTCGAAGTCATAGCGCACCAGGGTGACGGCTTCGCCGCCCTCTTCCAGGATGCCGGTCACTTCCACATACGGCATGCTCAGTGCGCCGCGAAAGCCGTGATCAAAGGACATGCGGAAGCTGCGGGCGTCCTCCATGCTCAGCCCGTCCAGCGGCACTTCAATCCAGCCGGTTTGATTGATGTCGCGCTCTACGACCTCTGCTTCGATCAGCCCGCCATCGGCGTCGTAGTATCGATAAGACAAGCCCGTTTCGTCACGAAACGAAAAGTCAAAGCCGGGTACCTCCTCGTCCGCCGCAGTGGGCAGGGAGGTCCACACCCGCATGTCCAGTCGTCGTGAGGCGTGTCCCTCATGGGGAATGACAGACACGCGCAGGGTGTGCAGCGACGCGAATTTCGAGAGGCCCTGAAGCGTAAAATGGTAGTATTCAGGTCCTTGGGTCCGGTCCACGGAGGCCTCTCCGGCGTCGCCCCGCAGGGAGCCGTCGAAAAAGTGTTCCATGGCGGCGGTGTCGTCGGCCGCGAAGGCGGCGGCACCGCATGAGATCATGCACAGCCCGGTGATCCCGGCGCGCAGGTGGGAGCATAACTTGAATGGCATGGGGATTTCCTTGGGGTTCATTCTTCCGGTTGGTTGCGGGAAGCGGTGTTGGTGACGATGATGCGGGCGATGCGGGGTCCGTTGTTTCCGTGCTGGCGGGCGCCGAAGTAAATGGTGTGTTCTCCGGGCTCATTGAGATCGAGACCGCGGTGACGCCAGGCCCATTCCTGGTTGCCGATGGAGATCCAGTGCCATTTGTCGTCGTTCTGGGTGCGGATCCAGGCGGAATCGTTGCTGCCGGCGTTGCCCCAGCATTGGTAATAGACATCGTAGCGTCCGGTCTGTTCGCCAATATCAATAGTAAATGAGAAGCTGAGGTCCGGGTCCGGCTCGTTGGAACGGCTGCTTTGGGTGGGCACGAAGACGGGGCCGCCTTCCGGTGCGCCTTCCGCACGCAGTTCCCAGTGTTTTCCGCGGGACACCTTGTCGAAATCAATTTCGACATGGAAATCCTCGGCGTGGGCGCCGCCTTCGGCCACGGGGGAGGGGTCGGAGGCAAAGGAGGGATTGTGGGCCAAGACCCGGAACAGGCGGGTTTCGCCCCGTTGCAGTCCACTGACTTCGTGTTGCAGGGTTTCGGCATCCACCCGTCCGGCCTGTTGCCAGCTTGCGCCGTCGTCGCGACTTTGCTCCACCGTATAGCGAACCAGGTTTTTGCTGTCGCTGGGTTCCCAACTGATTTCCACGGCCCGGTTGTTCAGGCTGCGGGTGCTGACGGACGGGGGCGGAGGCGGCGCGGCTTCGCCCACGGCGAAATTGCGTTGGCGGCTGAGGGCGGGCAGAACGGCGTCGGTGCCGTCCTGATAGGCGGTGACCCAGACGATCCCGGTTTCGCCGGAAAGGCGCAGTTGTCCGTTCTCGACGGTTGCGGGGCCCTGATCCACCCCATAGCGGACGGTCAGGCCCGCGTCGCTGGTGGCGCCGGGATCGAGGAGGACCGCTTCGGCGGGCTGGTCCGCGATGTCCGGGAAGTCGATCCGCTGGGGCACGGGAATGGGGCGGCCTGCCTTTTCCAGCCGCTCCGCCACCTCCATGAAATCAATCAGATTCAGGGCCACTTCCGCTGGCAGGGCCGCATAGGCGTGGTAGGACCAGGTGCTCACGTTGGGATTGTTCCAGACAGGACTGTCCCAGAGGACGCCGATTTGCGGTTTGTACATGGTTTCCACGGTGTGGAAGAGCAGGCCCGCTTTGTGCAGATGTTCGGCGTTGCCGGTTTTTTCGGCGGACAGCGCATAAATCAGGGCCATGCGCATGGTGCCGACAGTTTCCATGCCCGCGGGGCCGCGGGGCTGGTCATATTGGATGCGGGGGAGACGGTCGTTGCCCTCGAACCACAGCAGCTCGGCCCATTCGATGGTGGCGTCGAAGAGTTCCTGGTCCCAAGTGTCCGCATAGCGCAACTGGTAGAGGGCGTAGAAGGTGGGGCCGTCATCGTCGGGGCTGGAGTTGGGGCTGCGGCCTTCGATCAGATATTTTCGTCCCTGATGGGTGGCGCCTTCGAGCAGGGCGGTGCGCATCCAGGCGGCGGCGCGGTCCTCCACGTCGCGGTAGTCCTCCACCCCCAGTTCGGTGCGGATGCGCCCCAGCAGGTCCAGCCACATGCCGTTGGCGCGGGGGACGTTGTCCCAACTGCGGTCGCCGCGGCTCAGGGTGGTGCCGATTTCCCCGTCCCTGGCATCCACATAACTCCAACTGCCGTGTTCGTCTTGGGTGCGGCGCAATGCGTCGCCCACTTCCAGGGCCCGGGCCTTCCAAAAGTCGGATTCGCTGATCACGGCCAGATCCACGAGGGAGCGTCCCATCCAATACTGGGGACGGAACATGGTTTTGTAGGTGGGTAATAAATTATAGGGGCCCACCCGGTGGGAAAGAATGTAGTGTCCGCCGCGCTGGCCGATCATGAGGGCGCGGGCCCGCAGCAGGGGATCGTCCTGACTGGCCAGCACCGCCCGCGCGGCCATGGGCCCGAAGGCGCCAACCATGGGCGGGTCGTTGTAATCCTTGCTGCCGGTGTTGCGCACATCGCCGAGGGCCATGTCGTTGCCGAAGAGTCCGCCGCCATAGGCGTTCACGTCGAGCAGCCACCGCAGATGGGTTTGCAGTTCATTGGCCCCGCGGGGCGCGTCGTCGCGGGGCGACACCGGGAAGGTCAGGTGACCGCTTTTGCCCAAGTGTCCGGCCACTTCCTGATGGCCGTGCCCGGGGTCCCCTTCGATTTCGTAGTGTCCGAAGACCATGTCTCCAACGTTTTGCAGGTTCAGGAGATAGCGGACGGGTTTGTTGTTGTAAGTGGCCTCGATGCGCCACTGATCCCCGTCCCGGGAAACCGTTGCCCGGGTGAAATTGTCGGAGTCGTCACTTTCATCCACGGCCTGATAGCCCACGGCGCCGCCGGACATGGTGACCGGGAAGCTTTGCCGGGTGTGCCGACTGGCGGCGTGGGTGTTCGAATCCACCAGACGGATGCTTTTGGGCGCGCCCTGTTGCAGGGTAATGGCCGCAATCCCCCGGGAGTGCCGGTTGTTGCGACCGCCATCGGGGTGACCGGGAACGGGGTTTCGCAGATAGAGGGTGAGATGGTCCGCCTCGGACGCCTTCGGAACTGGAACCCACATGCCGCGGACTTCACCGCTTGCGGAAACCGGAGCCTCTTTCCGTTCGTCCCGCCATTTGTAGGCGCCGCGCATGACTTGGGCATCGCGGGTAACATCCAGGGTGATGGCAAAGGCGTCTTCCAAGGCCAGTCGGCCCTGGAGGCGGGTGCCGTCCCAAGACAGATGTTCCGTGGAAACCGCATCCACATGGAGGTTTCCTTCGAGGGATCCTGCCCGGCCGGCCGCGCGATAAGGTTCGGCCACCGCGGCTCCATGGAGGGTGGAACCGTCGACTTCCAGCACCACCACCACCGGGGCGTGCCTTGCCGTCGCCCCCGGCAGGTGCAGGTGAATGACCTCACGTCCGGCCGCGGGCAAGGCGAGGAGGGACATGAGCAGGAGGGAAGACGTCAGTTGGATTTTTTTCATGAGCATAAGGGATTTTGATTTATCATTTTTACCGGGTTTTCGGTGCTTGCAAAATGCAAGCGTCTGAAATAAAATGCAGGTATGAAGACCTTGACGATACGCAATATTCCCGACGAGACGTATACAAAACTCGGCCAGGAAGCCCGGCGGAATCACCGCAGTATGCAGGAACAATTGCGCTTGATTTTGGAGCGCGAGGCGGAGTTTGCCCAACCGTGTGTATGCGAGCAGGCCACCGCATATCGCAGCCGCCTGGAAAACCGCACGCATGCGCAAACGATCCCCGAGGAAATTCGGGAGGACCGGGAAAGATGATCGGGGTCGTGGATACATCCGCGTTTTTGCGGATGATTATTCCCGATGGGCCCATACCGGAGGGATTTGATGCGTTTATGCGGGGCGTGGAACGCAAGGAACATCTCGCTTTGGCTCCGGATTTGTTATGGCCGGAAGCGGCATCGGTTCTCTGTAAAAAAGAGAAGCGGGGAGAGTTGACGATATCCGAGGGGATGGAGATTCTGGCCCTGATGCGCGAATTCCCGTTGAGAATCCTGGCGCACGGGGCGAGGATCTCCGAAGCGTTTACTTTGGCATACCAACATGACCTCACCCCGTACGATGCGCTTTTTCTGACCTGCGCTTTGGAAAAAAATGCCGTGCTCTTCACCGCAGATTTTCGTTTGCAGAAAGTCGCAATCCGGCTGGGGGCAGGGTTTCCTGGAGGCCGTGCGGATCTGAATGGATGATTTGTCATCTGTTAAAACGCAACTTCGCTTCCGCGGATTTGGCCTTCGAGTTCCAGGGGCATGCCCCATTCGGCGGTGTAACTTCCTTCGAGTTCGTTGCCGGAATAGCGTCCGTCCAGGGTCAACCGACCGGCCATGCCCTGCTCGCTTCCCTTTTGATCCAAATCCGGCCAGTAGCCGGGTATGACCCAGCGGTCCTGTTGCAGAATGATATCGATGCTGCCGACGATGCGGTCGCCCTCAATCCGCAGATTGCGGGGATCCACCTCGTGCCAGGCCTGGTTGTAGCTGTAGGCGCCGAGAATGGCGCGGGTGACCTTTTCGCCGTCCCAGTCAAAGACCAGGGTCGCGGCCCGGTTCCCGATGTGCAGCGGCAGGGCGTCGTGCATGTAAACGGCCCAAGTGGTGGTTCCGGGCGGGTTTTCGCCCAGCGGGGTCCAGGGCTGATGCTCCAGCCAGCCGGTGGGGTATCCCCGCACCTCCATGGCCGCCTGTCCTTGAATGGCACCCTCGGTTTTGGGCATGTTGGGCACCGCCGGGATCCGGCGCCGCCATGTGCCGCCGAGCGTATCCCCTTCCCGATGGATTTCCACATCGATTTCCGCGTCGTAGGTGTCAAAATCGGCCAGCAACCGCCCGCGGAAGCCCGCGTCGGTCAACGCGCCCTCCAACGGATTCATGTTCATCCAAAAGGCGCGCCGTCGGCTGCGGGAATAAATCATGCCCGCTTCGTGATTGTCGAAGTAGCGAAGACTGCCCGTCAGCACCTCCCCGTCATGAATCAACAAACGCGTGGACAGAGGCGGCAGTCCCGGAATCAGACCCTCCCATTCCATCTCCCACTGTTTCGCCCCCTCGGGAAGGGTCAGGTCAATGGCAAGCACCCCGCCTTCCTGACTCCGCTGAATCATCACGCCCGCGACAATCGGGGCTTCGTTGGGCACCTCGTAGGCGCGTTGGCTGCCCAAATCGATCGCGGCGGGAAGGCCCAGCGGACGGGCCATGACAAATCCCTCTTCGGGGGTCACCCGCCACTGGTACCATTCGGCACCGGAGCCGCCCGTGGGCCAGTGGCGATGCAGGTAACTTTGATTGCCGATGGGATAGAGGGTGGAGTTGGCATGAGGGAAGCCGGAGCCTTCATGATCGTCGCTGTCGATGGAGGCCAAAACTTTTCCCGTCTCTTCGTCCAGCAGAAGCGCACGGTCGGATCGACGTCCCAAACGCAGCCCGAGGAGAATGTTGCCGTCCCGGATGATGGCCCGCTGGTGTCCGGCGGAATCCCCGGCGATTTCCGGTCCGGCAAACGCCACGTCGTCGAGTTCCAGACGCCAGCGGACCCGGCCTTCGTCGGGAGAAAGGTCCACCGCGCCCCAGACACTTTGATTCCGTCCCGGATTGACATTCACCATCACCGTCCGTTCGCCCGGCATCAGCGAAAAGACACTGGTGCCCAGTCCCTCCAGTTTCCAGCGCACGCTGCCATCACGTGGATCGATGAGCCGCATCACCCCGGTATCGTTTTTGACCAGCAGATATTCCCGATCCCCGTGCCGCCAGATGGCGGGGGTGGTGTCACGGTGGCAGACGTTTTTGAGTTCCCAAATCACGTCCCCCGTTTCCACGTTCCGCCCCAGCAGGGCCACGCTGCGGACACCGTCGCCCGGGGTCACCAACACCCCTTCCGCAACCACCAGCGACACCGAAGGAGTCAGCACCCCGCCGGGGGCCACGAATTTGCCTGCGGCCAGATCCTTGAGCGCTTGCTCTCGGTGCGCTTGCGACTCGGCATCGGGTTCAGTGACCCACAAACGCGTTCCGTCGCGCACGGAATGGGCGAAAATGCGCCCGGTGGACCCCATGGAAAAAATCCGCCCGTCCGCTGCCGCCGGGGTCACCTGATGACCGCCCCGTTTGCCGCCTCCCGGCGTCCAGCCGCCCGGTGCCTCCGCTTTCCAAAGCAATTCCCCGGTATCGAAGTCCAGGGCCACCACCACGTCCACGGTATCCAGGCGATAGGTCACCTCGGGGCCTTCATTCTGAAACGGCACGGTGAAAAACGGCCCCGTCGGTTCCCAGGAACTCCACAAGACCTTGTTGTCATAGACAATGGGACTGGCCCAGGTGCCGGTGGTGATTTCGGGGTCTGTCCCCAGAAAGCGTTCGATGCGTTCGGCCGAACCAAAGCCGCCGCTGCCGAGCTTGTCGCGTCCCATGGAAACGTCTTCGCTGCGCCAGAGCACGCGGGCCTGGGTGGGGTCGTCCATGATGCGGGCATCCACGGGCAACGGCAGGCGGTTTCCCAGGGGGCCCTGCGTGGAGGGCCAGCCCCGCGCGCGGGCCGCCTCGGCGGAAACGGATGGCTCGCCCAGGGCCATCGAACCCAGGCAAAAGGCGGCGGTCATACTGAGAAGGGAACGTAATCTGATGGAATCATGCATGTTGGGTTTTCCAGGTTGAAAGAGTGAGGTCACAAAGACCTCGGATTCTGAGAATGAGATCAGAAAACAAGTTTATCACAAACGTATCAAAAAGGATACCCCATCACACGCCAGATTTTTTACGAGTTTGCGACAATTCCCCCAGCCTGATTCCGAGCGTCGGAAGGCATGAAAAAAATTCTTCCGACGTTCGGAAACGGGTTTTGGGGATCGAATCCGCGATGCGGAAGGCGATTCAATTCCGGGTAAATTTACCGGCGGCGGCGGAAGAGAATCAAACTGCCGAGGGCAATCCCCAACAGCACCAGGGTGCCGGGTTCAGGGATGACGCCCGTGACGATGACGTTGTCCATTACCATTCCCGTACCCCCCGAAGCAGCTCCCCCACCTTCACTGAAGGTAAAGCGGAACCAAAGATTTTCCTGGTTGTTCACCGCAGTTTCTCCGGACAAATCAAAACTGAATGCGGTCCAGCCAAATCCCAGGGTTTCGTCTAGCTCATTCACCGGTTGCGCAATCGTCTGAAGTGGATTTAGAGTCGCACCCTCATCCGTTGTCCATGCCACCGAAATCGAATCAGGTGCGGAACTCGTCATCCGCATGGCGAAAGAGAAATCAATATCCGTCAATCCCGTGGTATCCACCCGGTAATCAAAGACTTTTTCATCCCACCTTTCCCCTCTTCTGAAATCAATGCTCCCTCCCGCCGGGGTGCTGTCCGAGGCGTTGACCTCCGTTCCACCTCCTGTATTCTGTTGGAAATTCGTACCGGTGGTGGGTCCATCGACGATGAAAAACAAGCCGTCGCCAACGTCGGCGTCAATCGTTGTCCCCGTGCCGCCCAATATCGTCGTGGTCGATCCAAAATTATTAAAATTCCACTCCGCGACTGTGATCAAGGATCCAAAGCTCGGGGTAATGGCCAAAGCGGCAATTGTCATAAGGGTATTCAATTTTTTCACGTTCATGTCATGCTCCTGTTATCTAGGGATTTCAAATTTCAATGGAGAGAATACCATTTCCTTGCCTGGGCGTATACCCCGTAATGCGCCAAATGTTTTACGGTTATGCGTCATTTTTCAAGGAATATTATTTACGTTTCACAGTTCAATCGTTATGCTGTTTGAATGGAAACCAAAAAACTGATCACGCTTTTGCTGCCCGCGGTGGCGACGAGTATGCAGGACATCGTGCGAGGGGTGGCCGACTATGCCCGGGAACGGGGGAATTGGCACGTGGTGCTTCATATATGGGGCAATGTGGACCCGGAGACCCTTGCATGGATTCAGCGGGGAGACGGGGTGATTTTCGCCTCGCAACTCAGCAAGGGAACGTTTGCGGATTGGGCCATTCCCGCCGTGGGGGTCCAGTCGTCCAAATGGGTGGAAACCTATCCGTTGGTGTCGACGAATTACGTGGAAATCGGTCGCATGGCCGCCCGGTATTTTCATGAAAAAGGCCTGAACCACTTCGCGTTCTTAAGCTATGAATTCAGCACTTTCTTGGAACGAGGCTTGCGGGAACAAGCGGAGACATACGGGCGCGAACTTTCCTGTCATTACCTCCGCGGCGCCCAGCCGGAACTGGATCCCAATGCCCGCAAGGCTCTTTGCGACTGGCTGGAGGCTTTGCCGCCCCCGGTCGGTCTGCTGGTGCGGGATGATTTCCTGGCCCAGCGGGTCATGGATTGGATTCCGCGCGACTGGTTGCCGGAGCGGATCGCGGTCTTGGGCGTGGGCAATGACCAGTTGATTGCCGACATCACGAATCCGACATTGAGCAGCATTGACCGCGGGGCGCGCAGGGTGGGCTACAAAGCGGCGGAAGTCTTGGACCGAATGATTTCGGGAGAGGCCGTGCCGCCGGGGCGGATTGACCTGCCCCCGGACCGGGTGGTGGAACGGGCCTCCACCGGCCTGCGGTATACCAGCGATCCCTTGGTGACCCGGGGGGTGAGACTGCTCGAGGAAAACCTGGATCGCCCTCTGTCCACGCAAGAACTTTGCAAACAACTGCACGTATCCCGCCGCACCCTGGAACGGCGGTTTTTGGAAGCGCTGGGGCGCACCCCGGGACAACAACGGCAGTTTTTAAGACTTTCCATGGCCAAAACCCTTTTGCAAAACTCCAGGGAACCCATGAGTGTGATCGCGGAACGCTGCGGCTACAAAAACCAACAGCGCTTCAGCGAGGCCTTCCGCAGGGCGGTGGGCATCCCCCCCACCCAATTCCAGGCGGAACGGAAAGAGGCCCCACATGAATCCCGCAGGCCTGCCAAGGCCAAGTCGTCGTGACGGTTGAGTAGTAATCATGGTCCGTCTGTGACGCGCCCCGCCCGTTTAAATTGTGGGGGAATGGCCAAGGCCCAAAGGGCCGACATTCCAAAGCGAAGGCCGAAGGCCTGGAACTATCGTACCCCGATACACGAAAGGCCCAACGGGCCGACATTCCACCCACCCCGTTATGTCGACCCTTCGGGTCTGGGATTGTGGGGGAATGCCCAATACCAGCCCTTCCGCTTCGCGGAATGGCTTCGCTTTGGAATGCCGGCCCATCGGGCCTTTCCCCAACCGACCAACATTCCGTCCCAAGGCCCAACGGGCCGGCTCTTTCCCACGCACCTATGATATTTTCTTCATTTTTTTACTTGTACCCAAATGCAAACGTATACATATTGCCCCCATGCCACAATCTCTTGACTGTATTTATCTTCATTTGGTTTTCAGCACCCTCAATCGCGAACCGTGGTTCACCGGGGTTCATCTTTCGGAAATGCATGCCTATCTTTCCGGGGTGTCACGGGAATTGGGTGCGCCCACTCTGAGAGTGGGTGGCGTGGCGGATCATGTTCACCTCCTTGCCCGCTTTCCCCGAACCATTACCGTGGCAAAATGGGTCGAAGGTTTAAAATCCAATTCCTCAAAATGGTTTAAAAAATCCAGTGAAACCCAAGACCACGCGGGATTCGCGTGGCAACAAGGCTACGGCGTTTTTTCCGTGAGCCCCAGTCATGTGGATTCATTGGTCAACTATATCAAGGGCCAGGCGGAACATCATAAAAAAGAAACCTTTCAGGATGAATACCGACGTTTGTTGCGGAAATACGGGATGACCGTCGATGAACGGTACATGTGGGGTTAACGTATCAATGGAATGTCGGCCCTTCAGGCCTGGGATTGTGGGGTGGCTGTCGATCCCAGCCCTTCCGCTCCGCGGAATGGCTTCGCTTTGGGATGCCGGCCCTTCGGGCCTATAGAATGTGGGGGAATGCCCAACACCAGCCCTTCCGCTCCGCGGAATGGCTTCGCTTTGGGATGTCGGCCCTTCGGGCCTTTCCCCAACCGACCAACATTCCGTCCCAAGGCCCAACGGGCCGACATTCCAAAGCGAAGGCTGCAGGCCTGGAAAGGCCGAAGGCCTGGAACCAAAGTATCCCAACAAACAAAAGGCCCAACGGGCCGACACCCCAAAGCGAAGGCCGAAGGCCTGGAACTATCGTACCCCGATACACGAAAGGCCCAACGGGCCGACATTCCAAAGGGCCACCGGACTCACGGCCACGTTCATGGTGCCGCCCCGGGTGGTGGTGTAAATCAATGCCTCGCCGTCGGAGGAGAAGTGCGGGTGGGGATCGGGATGCCAGGCCCGCCAGTCCTTCCAGCCAAAGGGGGGCTGGGGCAAGGGTCCTGCAATGCGCAGTTCGCGGCCGCTTTCACGATGCCAGGCCCAGACGGAGCAGGGCTTGCGTTCATTCCATTGGTAGGTGTTTTCGTCACACGCCAGCCAGGTGCCTTCGGGATGGACCTGTCCATGAATGGAGGGTCGGCCCCAAAGCAATTCCCGGGTTTTGCTTTCGGGATCCACCTCCCAAATGCCGCTGCCGTATTCGCAATACTGAATTTTGCCATCGGGCGTCCACCACTCGTGACAGTTCATGGCGTTTTTCCCGAAAAACAAATCCGGGGTCAGCGGTTCCAGCCGGGTTCCTTGGGTGTTCATCAGCCAAGTGCGGGTCTCAATGTTGATGCGGGTCCCGGTATAGACATCGTTTCCCGGACCCTGGCTCACCATGAACAGATCCGGATCGTGCGGAGAGAAGTGGCTGTGATGCATTTTGCGGACAAAACGGTGCACCACCTTCTGCTCCCCGGTCTCGCGGTCGTGCAGCCAAAGGATAAATTCATCGCCCACATGACTGTCGAAGAGAAACCAACGTCCGTCCGCGGAGGGCGACATGTTGCTCACGAGGTTGAAAAGGTGCCGCGACTTCAGCAGCTCGGCGGGGACGCGCAGCACTTCCTCCCACTCTCCCCGCACATCGATTTTGCACACGCGGTCACGCAGGGGGACGTAGGCCGTTTCGCCATCGGCGGTAATCCAGGGGTTTCCACTCATGCGCATGTTGGGAAAACATCGGATCTGTGGATCATCGGGATCGAGTTTCACCACGCAAAGCAACCAGGATTTTTCCGGGGGAAACGCACAGCGAAACCAAAGCCACTCGCTGTTTCCCCGCATGGAGGGGTTCATGAAATACAGGCCGGTCTGATAGGGGGCAACCCGCTCGGTCAGCAGATGGCTGGTGACGCCGCTGGCGGGGTCACGGTGCGCAGTGAAGAGGGGGTGCGCCGCCAGGCGTTCATGCAGAGGGGTTGTCATCTTTTGGCTCCGCCACTCAATTGATGTCGGCTAGCGGTTTTGGATTAGGATTAGGATTACGATTACGATTAGGATTAGGAGAAGTCATTGGGTTGGTCTCTCATCAGTTTCCGTTGGGCGTAAACACGCTCGCGGGACCTTCCCGGTTCCAGGCGTCCACGGGGGTGACGCGGTATTGGGGAACCGGGTGGCCGGCGGACAGGACATGTACCCAACTGCCATCCAGCAGGGGCGGGTGTTCCGTCCCCTGCCATGCGCCGGCATCATCGGCCCGCCATTCGATGCGGTGATCAACTACCGACCGCGCTTCGGGCGGGTTCCAACTGACGAGGACGCGCGTGGCGTCGTGAATGCCGTGATAGGCTTCCGCCCGCAGATCGGTGACGGTCTCCGGGACCGCAAAAGCCTCTTTCCTCAACAGCAGCAGCAAGTGCACCCCCGGCAAGGGCACATCCAGTTGCGTTTCCCATATGCCTTCCCCGCCAATTTCAATCTCGGAGAGGTCCCCAAAGCGGGTCAACTCCTGTTGCGCGCGCATGGCCTGCAGTTCGTTTTCGCCGGGGACCCAATTTGACGCTGCCATGGCAGGCAGCACTTCCTCCCAGACGCGGTAAGGATTGCCATGGTCTTCATCGATGCGGTACTGCACCAGGGTGTAGGGGCCTTCGGGGAGGCTTTCCAAACGAAGCGTTCCGGCCCGCTGACCGCTGGTGCGCGCGCGGTTGTCGGCCGCGGAGAGAAACAGCGCCACGCCCTGCTGTTCGGGCAGCAGGGTGCAGAGCCCGGTCACCGAATCCCCGCCTTCCATGTGACCCTTGATGCGTTCCGGACCCGCGAAGCTTAGGGCCGTCATGAGGCTGAGCGCAGGCTTTTTGATGAACTCAAAGAAGTCGGTTTCGCGGTGGGGGACGGCAAAGCGGGTGAGCTGGGTGCGCTGCGCCCAGCCGCCGATGAAGCCGTTGTCGTTGCCGAAGATGGTGAAGTCCACGTCGTCCTCATCCACCAGGGTGTCGAAGTGGTGGAACAGCCCTTTGGCCATGATGGCCGCATAAAAGGCAGTGGCCCGCCAACTGTGCGGATCTTTCCAGCCCACCTGCGGATCGCATTCGTTGTTCATGACGGGAAGTGCCAGCAGTTTCGGATGGTGTTCGGCCAGGTAGTCGCGCAGCTCACGGGTGCGGGCCACCATACGCTCGGGAGACACGGGCAGATCCTCCGGCGCAAACCAGGCGCCTTTTTCATGGACGGACAGAAAATCCATGCGCACATCCTGCTTGCCGGTGAGATGGTTGGTGCCCCCGTCCACATGGGCCAGCAGCGCCTTGATTTCCTTCGACAGGGTCCGCGCGGTGCCGGGTCCGCCGAAAACCAAGGCGGGATTGGCTTCTTTCAGGCCTTCGGAACAGGCGTCGTAATAGACGAGGAAGTTTTCCACGCTCTGCGGCCACCAGCCGCAGTCAGGCTCGTTCCAGGTTTCGAAATACCACTGTTCGACCTCTGCGCGTCCATAGCGGTCCTGTAGATGCAGGGCCAGATCGCGGATCAGCCGCTTCCAGGCTTCGGCCTGTCCGCGGTCCTGAAAGTCGTTGAAATATTGGGACGGATTCCCCATGATTTCAAAGAAGGGAATCAAACGGTTTTCCACCAGCGCGTCCAGACCTTCATCCAATTTGGACCAGTCGTAGAGTGGGGTGTCGCTGCCGAGACCTTTGGCCGTGACCAGTTCCAGCAAATTGTGGATGCGCACGTAACGGACCCCTTGCCGGGGGATGGCGGACAAGTAGCGCAGGGTCTGCTTCATGTCGTCTTGCAGCAGAAGACTGGCGGGGGTGAATCCGGTCCAGCGCCATTCAATGGAGACCGGCAGGGTTTTTTCAGAGAGGGAGTAGGTGATGTTCATGAGCGCTCGCAATCGATGAGGACGTGAATGGCGTCGTTGTTCTGGTCGTTCCGGAGTTCAAAGCCGGATTGGATGTCGGAAAGGGGGAAAGTGTGGGTGATCATCTCGGAGGTGTTGATGAGACCGTCGAGCACCCACTGGACCCCGGTTTGAAAATACTGTCGCATGTCCACGTCCCGCTTTGGTTCGGTGGAGAGGATTTCCCCGCGCTTGCGGTGCAGCTTGAAAAAATCAAAGGGCTCGTTGCAGGTGCCGATGCAGCCGTACATGACGATTTTGCCGCAGGTGGCCAGGCAATCGAGGGCATCCACCATGCCATCGCCTTCGAGCAGACAGGGGACCACGACGTCAAATCCATCCGGGAAATCCGCGCCCACCACATCCATGGTGGGCGTGTCGGCCTCGGGAATGAGATAGGTGTGGGTGGCCCCGTACTTGCGGGCCAGTTCCAGATTGCGGTCGCGCAGATCCGTGACCACCAGCGCCTTGGGGCTGTACAGGGCGATGACCTGGGTGAGCACCAGCCCGCTGACCCCCTGTCCGGTGATGAGCACGGTTTTGTTTTGGTTGATCCGTCCCAGCTCGGCCGCGTGAATCACGCCGGGCAGGATTTCAATCAGACTGGTTTCCAGCATGGGGAAGGAGGGCGGCAGTACTTTGACGTTGAAGGGCTTGCACACAATATACTCCGCGAAGGCGCCCCACACATACCGACAGGTCACCTGATCGCCGATCCGGAGACCGTGCACGTTTTTTCCCACTTGGTCTATCGTCCCGGCCACCTCGTGACCCAGACGGGTGGGCGTGGTCATGAATTCCGGTTGACGGGTACCGCGAAAGGCCTCCAGATCGGAGCCGCAGATCCCCACCCACTTGATTTTCACCCGGATGTCATCGTCTCCGGCCTCGGGAATTTCCGCATACGCGGGTTTCAGTTGGCCAAAGGTTTCCAGCACCGCAACCTGCTGTGCGCGCGGGTGATCCGCCTCCACCAGTTCCAAGGGTGCCATGGTCATTTTACTCGTCATCGCGTGTGTCTCCTGTTCGGGGTTTCCATGCGCGCATTCAACCACACTTTCGTGGATTTGTCTTTGCCCCCGATGGACAACCTTTTGTCTGAAATGGAAATTTTTACATTTCTTCGATCCGCAGACGGTTTTGAAACCCCGGGGCAAGCTCCACCCCGGCGGGCAGGGTGGCGCGGACCCGTTCTCTCCAGGCGGCCGGGGGGAGTCCGACGATCTCTCGAAAACATCGGCTGAAATGGTGGACGCTTTCAAAGCCCATAAGGTCGGCGACCTCCTTCACCTCCACATCCCCGTAGCAGAGAAGTTCTTTCGCCTTCCGAATTCGCACCTCCCGCAAAATCCGCATGGGGGTTTGCCGCTTTTCTTCCCGACAGAGTTGACTGATTCGGCGATAGGAGAGATGCAAAGACGAGGCGACCTCGGCCGCCGTCCATTTGCGTTCCGGGGCTGCGGAAAACGCTTGTTCCAAGCTTTGCACCACGCCCGGCGCATCGGCTTGAACACCGGTGCCCTCCCATTCGGTGCCGTCCACCGCGTCCGAAGCGTGCGCGGCCTGCAAAAGAAACGCGTGCAACATCAGGGCGCAGCGGGTTTCCCTCAATTTCTGCGTGGAACGGGCACAGGCGTAAACCGCCCGAAAGGGACTCTCCAAGTCCGGACGAGAGGCGTGGATGCCGTTTGGGGGCGGCATCCCCTCAGGAATCCCCTGATTCGGAATGCTGAATTTCATGTCCAAAGTTTTGAGGTAACTCTCCGGAGGCACGGTCCAGCCATGTCGAACTCCCGGGACGATCCACAAAAAGTCGTGGGCTTTTAGTGTAAACCTTTCCCCGTCCAGAAGCGCTTCCGCCTCGCCATCCAGCGCCAGCAGGCATTGGTGAAACGGGTGTTCATGTTCCACCACCCGCAACCCCCCGCGATAATCAAAGCGGGCGATCCAAAGGAGTTGGGGGTGTGGTTCTTGAGGTGCCATGCCGGGTTATCCGATCCTCTTGATTCCGTAGGCATCGAATATGGGATCGTGGCTGAGCATTTGCCACCCCCGTCGTTGGACCTGTATGGCCTGGATACGGTCGAACGGATCTCCGTGAACCGGCGGCAGGTCCCGCACCCCGACCACGTCCTCAAATTCGAGGGGAAGGATCTCAAATCCGTTATCCTCGAGAATGCGGGGGAGGTCGGTTTTCAGATCGTAGGCCAGGCGCAGTTTTCCAAGTCCCACCTTGATCGCGGCCTCCCAGATGGAGGCGATGCTGATGAAACAGGCCCAGCTCTCATCGCTCATGATTTCACGGATTTTTGGACTGAAACCCTTTCTACCCTCGAAAAAACCGATCCACGCGTTGGTGTCCACCAGATAGAACTCGTTCACATGTACTCCCGAAACTCTTCCAAGGGTGCGTCAAAATCATCCGCCATGTAAAAGTTCGGGCTTTTGGCGCAGCCGAAACGCGCCTTTTTCTTTTTCGTCGAGGGCGTCTGGATTTCGGCCACGGGCTTTCCGTGACGGGTCACGATGATTTTCGTGCCCGCCTGAACCTCTTCCAAGAGCTTGGAAAAGTGGGTTTTCGCTTCATAAGTTCCGACTTCTTTTACGACTTGCATCAAGTTAGACTAGTCTGATCAAACTAAAAAGTCAAGCTCCTTGCGAAAAGGGAAATGGCGGTGTAATTTCCTTTGCTGTCTTTGCTTGCTGCTGTTCCAATCCTTTTGGTTTTTGAACAGAAGGCCGCGAAGGAAGCGAATAATTCATCACGTTTTCCGCCAATCGCGTGGAGATTGACCGCCCCACACCCGGAAGGCGCTTGCGAAGGCACCCTGGTTGGTGAAGCCCGCTTCCGCGGCCACCCGCTGGATGGTCCAATCCGGCTGTTCCCGCAGCACCTGCGCGGCCCGTTCCATGCGGAGGGAAAGTAGAAATTCGCGGGCGGTTTGCTGCAATTCCTGATGAAAAAGCCGGTTCAGCGTGCGTGCGGACATATTGAGGTGGGAAGCCAACTCCTCTACGGAGGGAGGTTGCCCTGCCTGAACCCGCCCCCAGCTCCAGCGGATCCCCCGCGCCAGCACCGGGTGCCCGCAGGCGGGCCCGGCGGTCGAGACCCGGGTCCAAACCCCTTCCGGCTCAAAAAAGCGGCAAAGCTTCGTCACCGCGTCGGGATTCCTTCCATGGCGAATGAATCCTTCCATCGCGGCCCGACCCTTGGCCACGTTGGCGGTGCGCACACAGGAGATGGACCGTCGCGCCCCCGGCAGCCAGCGTTGGAAGACCGGCAGATCCCCGGACAACAGCCCGGTGGTGTGCATCCGCTCCGGGAAACGCGCGAACAGACAATGCTCCACGTGCTGGGCCACCGGATGATCCACCGCAAAAATCCCGGCGTCGGGCGGCAGCTCCCTGAGCACCGGTTCCAAATGTTCCGCCATGACATCCATGAAGGCCTGGGGATTCCAACGGCCTTCGGGTGCCCAGTCGTGCAGTTCTGGCAGTTCGGCTTCCCGTACGGTTTGCCCTTGCGCGCGCAAGACCGAGGACAAGCCCTCAAGTCGCTCCCGCGAAAACTTGAAGCGCGACATGCCGATGGCCAGGTAGTCCTTGTATCCGTTTTTTAGCAAATGTTCGGCGGCCAGCCGTCCCACGGCAACATCCTCGTTGAGCAGGTTTCCGCAGTTTGGCAGCGGCCCCCGGGCATTGCTCAGATTGATCACTGGAAATGGGCGGCCTTCCTCCACGCCGCGCGAGGCCCAGCACAACATGCCCAGACAAGCCTCCTCGTCCAGTTTCTGCACGAATCTGGTCACTTCCTCAATGGCATGTGGCCACTCCGCTGCGTCCGCCGCCTCACACACCCCCTGCCAAATCTCCACTTGACTCTGCATCTGACGGTTCACCGAGACGGCAAGATAAGGGGATTTTTCTTTCATATGCCGATGAAATCACACCTTTTGACCGAAAAAAAGAAAAAATCAGCCAAAAATGACATATACCGAGGTGCGCTTTTCGTGTAGACTACTACTCATAATGTTAAAACTCCAATGTAAAGGAAGACTACCGATGAAATGTAAAGGAAGACTACCGATGAAAAATACACTCGCCTCAACGATCATCGCAACTTTGGTTGTGCCTACTCTCGCATTTGCCCAGCTCTTCTGGAATCCTACATCAACAGACCCCTATCAACCTGTTGGGGGGGATGGGGCTTTTCTAGGAACAAATTGGTGGGATGGTGATGAGAACGTGGCTTTTGGTAATGGTGACAACTTGGTTTTTGAAGGGCTGGGGAATATTACCGGGGCTAACGACAATGAGCGTCCCGGCAATTTGAATTTTCGAAATCTCACCGGGGATTACTCTCTCACCACTGGCAATGACTTATTTAGCACCACAGGCAATGTCACCATGGAAGATACAAGTGGAAGTCATAACGTTTTTATTCAAAGTGTTCGCTCTGGAAGCCCGGAAATCACGAATAATTCTGATGGGCTTTTGAGCTTAGGGAGAATTCGTCGGGCCACAGGTTCGGCACCCAATGGCTCATTGAACGGCACGGGAGATATCGAGATAGGGGGGACTTTTGGTACACACAATAACATCCAATTCAACTCCACGGGGCGGATGATTCTGAGCGGCTCCTTCGATGCACATATTGTGCTGAATAACGGTGAGTTGTATCGGACGGATGACAGCAACAGTCGTTCTTTGACTTGGAATGGTGGGGTTATCATTACAGATTTGGACGAAGGACTCGGCGAGGCAAATGCGATTAATTTAGGAGGAGCTTTTTCCAAAGGTACCGGTTCTGAATTTATCTTTGATTTTCAAAATTTCAACGCCACGACGCAAGGTGTTTATCCCTTGGTGACTTTTGACAGCACAAGCTTTAGTTCAACTGACTTTGCTGCTTCGAACATTATTTATGAAGAAGGTTTGTCCGGTCAGTTCAATCTTACGGGTGATTCTTTGGAATTCGCCGTTATTCCAGAACCCGGCACACTGCTGCTGTTGGGGATTGCCGGGATCGCGGGGCTGATCGGCTTCCGCCGTCGCCGATAAACCGCCCCGCCCCCCAATCGAAATCCCGCTTCCGTCGGATGCGGGTATTTTCTGTCTTCCGGTCCTCCATTCCAATCCTTTGTGTTTTTTGAACAGAAGGGCGCGAAGGAAGCGAAGAATTACAGTGGGGTTGCTTCTATCCGAGTCAGCAAGGCTCCCCGGGCCTACATTTGTCTGAAAAACAAAAATAATGCGCCGAAAAAAGCATGTACGTAAAATTTATATTCGTATAAGATTAAACGTAATTTTGAAAATGAAAGCAGCCGAAGAACCCTTAAAGGAGAATGATCATGAAAACCAAAGCCCTTACTCTCGGTCTGATTGCCATGTTACTTGGGGGAATGGCGATTGCGGATATGATCGCCGCATGGCGTTTTGACAGCAACTTGAACGCGGATTTTACCGCTCCAGGAGTGACCGCCTCGGCGGTGGGCCGAATCCCCGGGGCATTTTCAGATGGATTCAACCGCTCGGGCAACACGGGATTCCGGGAGGACACCGAGGATTATCCGAACGGGTTGCCTATTAACGACACCACCATTTCCGGCGCTTTGAGTGGCAACAACGGTTATGTTTTTGGACGTCCGCACGTAAACTTGGAAGAAAACGCCTTCACATTCCATCTAGGTTTAGACGAGAATTTCAACCTACCGTTGAACACCATTGAATTCGACTTCGTTCTGCGAAACCGGGCAGGGGATCACTTCCGCTTGGATTACAGTTTGTCCTCCGATTTTTCCAATCCGGTCACACTGGGCGAAGCCGCCGGTTTTCTGACACAACAGCAATTTGACGATACCCAAACGGGCCTGGGTGTTGGCATTGAAGCGGATGCCGGAAACGGTGGAATCTCCGGAATTCCTTCCCTGGGCATGATGGAAGTGAATAACGACCAGCGGTTTTCCGCTAATCGCTTCAACTTCGATCTCCCCGCGAATGTGTCGGGAGGTGACACGATTTATTTCCGCCTCCATGTCGGAGGTAGTTTAAGCGACAATGATGCCGCTGCCGGGGTATGGCTCGACAACATCGTGGTTACCGCCATTCCCGAGCCTGGCACACTGATGCTGTTGGGGATTGCCGGGATCGCGGGGCTGATCGGCTTCCGCCGCCGTCGATAAACCGCCCCGGCCCCCACTCGAAAACCCGCTTCCGACCGGCCTTCGGATGCGGGTTTTTTTTCGTCTTCCGATCCTCCATTCCAATGCGCCGAATTTTTTTTAAACAGGAGGACGCAGAGGGCGCAGAGGGGAATGGCGGTGGAATTGCCTTTGCTGTCTTTGCTTGCTTCTGTTCCAATCCTTTGTGTTTTTTGAACAGAAGGTCGCGAAGGAAGCGAAGAATGATGATGGCTTTGCTAGTATCCGAAGCGACTTTTGGGCAGGTAATGCTCAAAAAGGGAACCTTCAGCCGCTGTTCGGAACCGTCCTTGCGTCGTTGGGGAAATAATGCGAGCAGCTGCTCAAGCCGCCGCTAGCCCGGACGATGGCGGCTGACCGTATGAAGAACGATTGC
>JAFIGC010000077.1 GCA_020831635.1 Verrucomicrobiota bacterium
CATCTTACCACGGACAAACCCGGCACGCCAGTGGGTCGATCCCCGGACGCTTACGTTTTTCAGGGGGGGCAATGGCTTTCAACGGCCTCAAAATGCTATAAAGTTAGGGATCTTCTTCTGACTCATCTCTCCTTTGACTCGAATTCATAACCCACGTTCTCTGAGCCAATATGCGTCAAAATTATTGACGGGTGTAGAATTTGTCGTCAATGAATCGATTAGCTTTTCTAATTTTTGAACGGAATTTTCACCATCATACTCTATTATCATTTCCAGTAAAACCATTTTCCGTTCAGACATCATCCTGCCGTCTGGTTTTTTAAAAATGCTTACCACTTCCATTATAGACAATGTAGCTTCACTTGATTGTTCAATTTTGTCTGATTTTAAATCCACTTCAAATTTCAAGCTTACAACATACCTTTCGTTGATTGGATATTTAGCGACGAATGTTGGTGTACCTGCGGTACCTGAGTAATAAGAAATCGTTGCATGGTAGTTTGCTTTGTCAGAAAGCATGGTCGACACAAGCGTATTGTTTTCTACGATATAATTAATGTCATGATTTCTTTTCATTGGATGATAAGGACCTCCGCACGAATTGCATAACATTATAAATATGAATATAATAATTTTCATAGTTCTACCTTTGTTATATCATCGTGGTCATAATTGCACAAAAACGCATAATCACCTTGCCGTATCTCTTTTGTCAATAGGTTTGTGCGATTGTCGTCTCCGTAGGTGCAACCATGTATCGAAGGATAAATGTTAAGTGAGGGGCAAAAAATGCACAAGCTTGAATTCGAGGAATTTTTTTGAACAGGAGGACGCAGAGAGCGCAGAGGGGAATGATGTATCCTTTAATATACGGAATTCCATGGTGCATGTTGTTCATTGGGTTTGCGTGTCTTCCGGGAGGAGTGCGACCCCGTTGGGGTCGGCAAATGGGGTAGGAACCGTTTCCCGGGGCGTTGCCGCCGGGCTGACGGGTTGGACCCCGTTGGGGTCTTTCATTGAATTGGGTTCTTTCTCGGAAGTCGCATACCAGCGGGATGCCACTCGTCAGTTTGGGGTGTAACCTTTATGAGTACACATAATTTTATGGGTTGTAGTAGATGAGTGAATATGAACATCCCCCTCCGTGCCTTTGTGCCTCTGTGAGAGCCAATCACCAATGATGAGTGCGGCTTATCGCCTGCGGAATGCCCCCTTCGCCCCCTGCCGATGCGGCGATCGGCGCTCCTGTCCCCGTGCGCCCCGAAGAAATAAAGCACCACACGTACTTCAACTGGGTATCCCGCGCGGGGGTGCTGGTGTGACTGGGGAAAGTTTTTTCGGATTCGGGCATGAAAGGGCTGGACCATGGCGGTCTTTTCAAGCTATGGTGCGTACATGACAGCTTTTGACTTTGCAAATTCCGACGTGCCAGTGGTTTTGTCCATTGCCAGTTCTGACAGTGGCGCCGGTTCCGGTATCCAGGCGGACCTGAAAACCTTTTCCGTGCTCAATGTGTTCGGCACTTGTGCCATTACGGCGGTGACCGCGCAAACCCCGCGCGAACTCCGCAAGATCCATCCGGTGCCAGCTGCGGTGCTCATGGAGCAAATTCAGTCGGTGAGCGATGGTTTTCCCATCAGCGCCGCCAAAACCGGCATGTTGCCCACTCGCGAATTGGTGGAAATCGTTTGCGAAGCCGATGAATCCTGCGGCATTCCCGTCCTTGTGGTTGATCCCCGTATGATTTCCTCGACGGGGGCCCGTTTGATGGACAGCGAAGCCGTGGAAGTCCTGAAAAGGAAATTGCTGCCCCTCGCCCGGGTGGTGACTCCCAATTTGCACGAAGCGGAAATCCTGGCGGGTTTTCCCATCGGGAATCTCGACGACCTTCGCAAGGCCACGGAAATCATTTCCCGCAAATACAATGTCGCCTGCGTGACCAAAGGCGCGGATTTGCACGGGGAAGATGTGGTGGACATTCTTTGCGATGAGGGCGATCTGGCCGAATTCGTTCTTCCCCGCCTGCCCATCACGGATAACCACGGGGCCGGCTGCACTTTCAGCGCCGCCCTCACGGCCAACATTGCCAAGGGCATGCTGATGACCGATGCCGTGGACCAAGCCAAAAAATTGGTCTACCAGGGCTTGAAAAATTCCTGGCACGTTGGGCATCACCGTCCCCTGCACCTTTCCATCGCGGATTAACCCCCGGGAAGCAGGCCGGACGTGAGGCTTACCGCGACCCAGCTGGCAACCGCC
Organism: Verrucomicrobiota bacterium; assembly: GCA_020831635.1. GTDB lineage: Bacteria > Verrucomicrobiota > Kiritimatiellia > SS1-B-03-39 > UBA6053 > PXAS01. The sequence continues at coordinate 2,260 of JAFIGC010000077.1, forward strand.
ATGCTTGTGGCCGCGCTGGTTTCCCTTTGGGTCCCTTTTTCCCTGCCTTTGCTTTTGCCGGCCGTTTTGCTGCCGGGCTTGGTGTGGCGGTGGTCCCGCATCTGGGCCTTTCGGGGGTGGGTGCTGATCTTCTGCATTGTTTGGGCCACCTGGCGGATGCAACCGCCGGGTCGCGATCTGTCCCACACACTCCCCCAGCGGGCGCACGCCTTGGATCTGCGTTTCGAAGTCGTGGGCGATGCGGTGGCCGGGGAGCGGGACACGCGCGTTCCGGCTCGAATTCGCGCCGTGCAATACACCCCGGAATGGGATGCTGTCACCGCCCGCGCCCAACTTCGGCTTTCGGGTCCAATTCCCGCGGGTCTGACCCCGGGGACCCATTGGCAGGCGCATGGTCGCGTCGAGCCCGGCAGTGCCGTGTATACGGGACTCCGTCGCGCGGAGTGGATCATTGAAGCCGGGTCTTCCGATCTACGCAGCCTTTCGGAAACCCGGCGGTTTTCCGTGGCGCGCGGATTTTTCCGCGCCCGGGAGCATCTGTCCCGGCGTCTCTCCCATGCCACCCTGGCGGATACGGAGGCGGGAGAAGTCCTGCAAGCTTTGTTGCTGGCCCGCAGGGGCGAGGTGGATGACGAGTGGATGCGAAAATTCGCCCGCACCGGCCACATCCACCTTTTCGCCATTTCCGGCCTGCATTTGACCATTTTGACGGGGATTTTATTGAAGATCTGCCAATGGACGGGGATACCGTACCGATGGCGTGGGCTGATGATTTTGCCCGTATTGTTCGCCTTCACCGCCTGTACCGGGTTTCGGGCCGGCACCCTGCGGGCGTTGATCATGACCCTTTGCCTGATCACCGCTCCGGTGGTCTACCGCCGTCCCAATCCCCATGTCGCGTTCATGCTGGCGGTGGTGATCATTCTCGGCGCGGCTCCGGAACAGTTGCTGGACGTGGGCTTTCAGTATTCCTTTCTATTGGTGGGCGGCTTGATTTGGTTCGCCGGGGCTTTCGATGCCCGTTTGACGGAATGGCTGCGGGGAGATCCCTGGGCCCCTCCGGATGCGCAATGGCCTTGGTGGAAACGTCGTTTGGCTCAGCCTTTTTTGGGGCTTTGCATGGTCAACACCCTTTGCTTTGTCATTTCCGCGCCTCTGACAGCGCAAACCTTCCATTTGTTTTCTCCCATTGCCCTGGTGGGCAATCTCGTGGCCGTGCCGCTGGCGTTTTTGTTGTTGGCCTTTGGGTTCCCGCTGTTGCCGACCCTGTTGCTGACCGATGGGGTGGCGGCCCTGGCCTTGGCTCCGGCGCGAATTTTCGCGCGTCTGATGCTGGATTGGGTGGGTTGGATGGATGCGATACCCGGCGGGGTTTGGTGGGTGGGCGGTCTGGAATTCTGGCAAATGTTGCTGTTTTACGGATTGCCCGTGTTGGCCATAGTCCGACCCGTCACCCGCAAACTTTGCTGGGCGGTGGCATTGGTGGCGATAGGATTCAGCGGGGCGCGGTTTGCGCAGAACCTTTCCCGCACCGAGTTGGTGGCCGTTCATGCGGATCGGGGACAGGCCTCCTGGATTCGCAATGGTCCCCGGGGGGCGTTGTTGATTGACGCCGGTTCGGGATGGAGCGGATGGGAAGTGCGTCGGCAATTGCAGGAGCACGGCGTGAACCGCATCCCGGCCGTGTTTCTCACCCATCCAAGCCGAAGCCATGTGGAGGGGCTCAGCCAAATCCGACAAACCCACGAACCACTGAATGTGTATGTGGCCGAACCGGATTTGCACCACCCCGCCTACAGGGGCCTCGATCCCATCCCCTTGTCCGCAGGAGATAGATTTTCCTTGGCCGGATGGGAGGTGGAGGTTTTGTGGCCGCCCGCCGGATACCGCGCCAGAGCCGCCGGGGATCGCAGCCTGGTGCTGCGCTTCAGCGACGGTTTTGCCTCGGTTCTGTTTATGGGCGGTGCCAACGAACGCGTCGAAACCGCCCTGCTCGAACGGGGACAGGCCCCGAAAAATGCGATGGAAAAACGGAGACAGGCCCCGAAAAACGGTCCGGATTTTGAGGCGGAATTCGGGACGGGGCTTTCGGCGCGCTTGTTGATGGCGGGCAATTACACCCGCATTCCGGGGTGTGTCCCCGAATTTCTTGCGGCGGTGCTGCCCGAGGCGGTGGTGTTTTCCGGGGAAGGATTTCGGGGGATTACCGAAGCCCGGGAGTTGTCCGAATCCCGGGCCTCCCGCGCCGGACTTCCGGTGTGGCGGGTTCCCGAGAATGTGCCCCTGCGCATGGATGTGCGTGAAGGCACGGTTTTGCGTTGAACTTGAGGTGGGCAGGGGACGATATTCCGAAAATTTTGTCGGGCATTCTCAGAGTTGCTCACTCCTGACCATGGATGACGTTATGACACACACTCTTTCCAGCAAGACTTTCCATTCACCGACCTCTTTCCGTGTCAGAAAGCCTTGGGTCACGCATAGGTCCAGTCTGGCCGCCAGCTTGACAGCTGATTGATGAGATGTTGCGAGGAAACGCGTTTGATCGGCATCAGAGAAGCGACCATTTCCTTCAGCTATATTCAAGACCATGCTGGTGAGTAATTCGTCCAACCGCCGGAAAACAGGATTCGATAGTTGTGAAAGCGTCTCGGAGGAGTAAAACGCTTCTGCCGCCGCCAAGGCGGCCCGATACACATTGAGTGTCTCGTGATGAAACAGAGGCTCATGCGACCCAATGGTGTCGCCAATTTTGTCGTTCCCGCCATCCCCTGTTGAGTATTTTACATTATCCTCGCGCACGGTCATTGTGCTCTTTGCCCAAGATTTCTTTAAACCCACCAGCATCCGCAGAATCTGGGAGAGTTCCTCTTTTTCCGAGTACACCAGATCCATGACGAGTAGTCGTTTGATACGGGCAAGGTCCAAGCACGCGGCACACTCAAGGCTCGACCCGATCGAATAGTCCAAACTTCTGGTTTTTATGGCGGAAAACGACGCACTTGCCATGGCAATATTTTCCAGCATGCTGCCTGCGGCGCGAGACAGTTGATCCCCGACGGCATGTTTGCTGTCCCATTGACTTGTCCAAGTGCTGACTTTCGAATTAAAGGTCAGTGTACGCTGATATACCCTCAGGTTTTCATGATTGAACGCCATATTCTGCTCCGACAAAGTTGAGAGGAGTTATTTACGTAACTGTTACCGAAGTTTTTGTCGAGCTTTCAGATGAAACGGATCCAATCATGGATGGCTTTATGGGACAAAGTTTTCGGCATCATTTGTCTTGAGCTTTGTCTTTTCCCCAGGACCGCTCCCAGCCATGGATGTCGATATGGGGCAAAGTTTTCGGTATCCTTTGTCTTAAGCTTTGTCTTGAGCTTTGTCTTTTCCCCAGGACCGCTCCCAGCCATGTATGGCGATATGGGACAAAGTTTCAGACAAAGCTTGAGACAAAGTTTTCGGTATCCTTTGTCTTGAGCTTTGTCTTGAGCTTTGTCGATTTTCGCATGACACGCTTTCTGTGATGGATGGCTTTATGGGGCAAAGTTTCAGACAAAGCTTGAGACAAAGTTTGCGGATAGAATCCGATGAAAACTTGACAATTTTAAATTTTCATGCATGATCTCATGCATGAGTATTAAAACCATCAGTCTGGAATTGGATGCGTATGAGAAGTTGAAAGCCGCCAAACGGGGAAGTGAATCTTTTTCCCAAGTGGTTCGTCGCGCCCGCTTTGATCCGGAAAAAAGCACCGGCAGCTCCATTGTGCGTGAGCTGGATTCGCTTTATGCCTCGGGCAAAGGCGTGCCGGAGGACACCTTTCGGTATTGGGAGGTCGTGGAGAAAGAAAAAGCGGATTCCCCACGGATCAGCCCCAGTCCATGGGAGGACGCGTGAATCTTGATACGACCTTTCTGATCGACCTGCATCGAGAGCAAAGCGGCAGGGGGACGAAAGGAACCCGGCAATTTCTGGAGTCGCATTCGGATAGCCGCTTCCACGTTTCCGTGGTGGCCGCGATGGAGTTTCTGGAGGGTTTTGCCGATTGCGCCAGGGGGGAGCGATGTCTGGCGCCATTCAAACAAGTGGTGTTTGATGATCAGATGGCGAGAAGGGCTTCGCGGATCCGTAGAGAATTAAGGGAGACGGGAAAGCTGATCGGTGATTTGGATATTCTGATTGCGGCCACCGCGATTCAAATGGGGGAACCGCTTGTCACTGCGAATGAAGCGCATTTTAAACCGGTCTCCGGCCTGGAATGCATTTCATACCGATAAAAAACCCCTGCGCATGGAGGTGCGCAGGGGTATGATATTTGAACGGAGCGGAAAATCAGCTGAAGTCTTCGCAGATTTCTTCGGCGAGTTCTTCGGCGGCTTCCAGGGCCACGCTTTTGCGGTTTTCGAAGTCGACGTGGTGTTTGGGGTTTTGGCCGTCGGCCCAGATGACGCTGACGTCGCTGAGGCCAATGTCTTCGAAGGAGGTTTCCAGGGCGGGGGTGAGGCCGTCACGGGGGTCCTGTTCGGAAAACACTTGGTGGGAACTGATGAGCAGCACCAGTTTTTTGATTTTGTGCAGGGGAACGTTGCCGGAATCGGTGACCTGATAAAGGAGCCCCGGAGACAGGACGTGGTCCAGCCAGGCTTTCATCATCGCGGGCATGCTGTAGTTCCACATGGGCATGGTGAGCACGAGGATATCCGTGTCGCGGAGAATTTCCGCCTGTTGCTTGGCATAGGTGGCCGCTTCTTCTTCTTCCTTGGTGGGCACGTAACCGTCAATGAGCACCGGATACCAGAAATTCCGGAATTCCTCGGTGGTGTAATCCGCCGGGTGTTCCTGGGTCAGGTCCACGTTGGTGATCTTCGCATTCTCGTTCATGGTAACGAGTTGCGCGAAAAACGATGCCGCGATTTGTTTGGATGCCGCTTCTTCCATGGGCTGAGGGTCGGCGCAGATGTGCAAAATATTCATATAAATGGGTTCTCCTAAATGGGTTTCATGCCTTTGTCGGTCATAAATGCTTTAGTCGGAAACCCGCGCACTGGCAATCATCTTTCTTTTTTTTGTGCTTCGGGCGGGAGAAAAGCTGTCCTCTGCGGCTTTCTTGAAGCCTTTTCCTGGAAAATTCCATGGATTCAGGCCACGATTACAGCGGACGTCCAGGGACCCAATATTCGAGGATGAGGACATCGTTCGCGTCGTCGGGATCTCGTCCGTCGAGTCCAAGGGCCGCCTTGGTGGTACGGAAAGTTCCACCAATTTGAATGCCATGGCCTGAGGGACGCGAGGGGCCGATGGTGCAGGGGCCTTCCAACTCCACGGTGCGACCGTTGAAGCGCAACATGCCTTGGGCGCGATCGGCGGATACCAAGCGCACGGCGAGGTCCATGTCGGGATAGACGTTGTTGCCGTTCTCCTGTCGCACGAGGTTTCCGGCCAGCCGGGGTTCCTGCCGGCGGCCTTGAAGCAACTGCACGTTGCTGCCGGGTCCCTTGATTCTGAACTGACCGGAGCCGGCGGAATCGACGCGGGATTCGCCCTCTGGCCGGGCGAGAATATAGATGGGCCAGCGGCGGCGGGTGCTGTCCCGCAAATACAGGACGGAAAAGTGACGATTCATACCCTGGCTGATTTGAAAGGTGCCGTCGGGGGTGTTGCGTTGGCGTCCACCTTCCCGCTCGCCGGCGGCGGCGGCGGATTCTTCCTCCAGGGGCCGGGGGGTGCCCAGTTCCAAAGTGTCCATGCGCAGGACGACGAACAGGCCGTCGAGGTTGCCGCCGCCAAAGGCTTGTTGCACGGGATTCGCGGGTTTGAATTTGTCGTGGTCCACGGCGCCACTGACAAACACCACGTGGGTGACTCCGTTGATATTGCGCGTTCCGGTGGCGTATTTGGCCTCGCGACTTCCGGAATGTCGGTTGAGGGAGACCTGCCCGGCGCCGGGCAGGGCCGAAGAAAAGCGGATATCGTTCATTCGTTCGTTGAGGACGGCGACAAAAGCGCCGCCCATGTAGTCGTCGTTTTCGACGCTCAGGGTATTGAGCTTGAGGCTGGAGGTTTCGATGAGGCCCCAAGCGGAGCCGCCGCCAATGAGCACGGAGTTGTCGGCGGCGGAATTGATAAATTCCACGCTGGCGCTGTTGGGGCGGTTGCGGTCCCCCAAGTAGGCGCAGAAGAGGGTTTTACCGAGAACGACGACCTCGTCGGTGTCGATTTTCATCATATGGGTGAAGGAACCCACGCCCGCGCCCCAGGTGCTGAAGCCGAGGCCAGTGCCTTCGCCGGTGCGGCGTCGGGCGTCGGCTTGGACGCTGGTACGAAGATCCTGGGGCAGGTATTCGAGCACGGAGTTGCCTCCGTCCGACCAGCCGACGACGAGGAGATTGCCCGCCTGATCATAATTCAGCAGGCGGATGTCGGAGTCGGACACCAGACGGGACCAGTTGGTGCCCACCAGTTGCGCGTCCCACTGGTAGAAGGTGTCGGTGTGGGTGCCGGCTTCATCAAAGAGTTGCAGGGTGGGCCGTCTCCAGGGTTCCCAGCCGGTGCGGGTGTTATGATCGCGACCCCGGGCCAGGGCATGGGTCATGGGATGAATGGCGCGGGTGTATCCGCCGGGCAGACCGTGGCGAGTGGCTTTCAGCGGTTCGCCCTCGGGGCTGAAATGGTAGGCGTTTTTGGCGATCAGGCTGATCGTGCCATCTTCGAGAAAGCCCAGTTTGGGGGGCTGTTGTTTGTTTTCGTTGAAACGAATGCACCACTCAAATCGCTGCAAATCGGGGGTGAGGCGTCCGAGAAAGGCTTGGTCGGGTTCTTCAAAGGAACGGGGGAGTTCGCGGGAAGGGGTAAGGGCCGCGAATTGGGGGCCCACGATTCCGGTCACGTAAATATGGCCTTGTTCGCTGATGACGACATCGGTGAGGCTGCCGGATCCCCAAGGAAAACGGATGGCGGATTCAATGCGGCGGTATTCGGAATCCAGCTTCACCAAAAATCCGGCTCCGGCCAAATGTTCCCAGTTGGGGGGCTGCATCCGGGGGGATTGACCTTCGCGGCGAGGAGCTTGGAAGGGCATGCTGAAGTCCGGGGCGTGGGTGTCACGCCCTAGAACCCGCACTTGGGCTCCGGGCATGGCAAAGGTGGGCCCAAAAGCATTTCCCGCGAGGACCAGCGAGCCGTCGGGAAAAAAAGCGCCCCCGATGAGGTATTCATCGCCTTCGCCTCCCAAATAACCCGAGGCCACGGGCACGGCCGGCTGTTTGGGGTTGGCAAATTGTTGGGTATATTGATGGTAACGGGTTTGACCATGGGCCGAAGCGGTGAATGCAGCGAGCACAAGAATGGAACGGATGGGGAGGCGAAACATGATGAACTCCAAAGGGTGGCAAAAGGTTGGGTAATCCGAGGAAACGTATATTCGAAATTGTACGCGTTTCCTGCAACAAGTGAAGAACAAAAATGCCCCGCATCGAAATTACCCGTAGAGACTCATCCAAGGGGATAAAAAAATGCGGGACGAACCATTGGTTCGTCCCGCGGCGGTAACCCGTTCAACAAATTGCGATCAGAAACCGCCCATCATCATGCCCATGACGCCGGCGATGACGTTTTGCATGTCTTCATGGGTTTCGGCGGCGAGCATTTGGTCCAGCACGCCGTTGACCATATTGATCCCCATCATGACCTGTTGTTTTTCCTGGGGAGAAAGCTGACCAATTTCCTGGAGGCCTTCGCGGGCGTCCGCGATCATTTGTGGCCATTCTTCGGCCAGATCCTTGGGAATCCATTTCCCTTCGACCCGGACAAACTCCACTTCATCGTCATGATCCCCGTCTCCGGTGATGCGGACGACGGCTTCGTCGCCCTCCTCGGAAATCAGTTCGGCTTTCATGTTGGTCATTTCCGATTGCATGTCTCTGAAATCGGCGATGCCTCCAATGTCTTTCGCAGCTTCAACGTCCATTTTTTCGGCCTCGGCAATCAACTGCTTTCCGGTGGTAGAGAGAATGCGACCCAGGTCGGCGGATTTCATTTTTTCCAGATCCATCAGGTCGCTTTTTGCCAGAATCCCGAGGATATTGACGAGGTGGCCATAGTTGGCCTCGATTTCTTCTTTTCCGGGCACTTGCTCGAGCATGGGGCTGGTGAGAATCAGGTCTTTTTTGGTGCGCAACACTTCTTCGACCTTTTTGAAAGTTCCGGTTCCCGCGTTCCAGAGCTGAGCGTCCATTTTTTCAGCAAATTCATTGAGGAGTCCATTGACGTCCGCCTGATAGCTTCCGGGAAGAAAATTCCAAACGGCGACGGGGTCGTTGCTTTCGATGGCGGAGGTGAAATTCCGAAAAGCCGCATCGGCGGTGGCGGCCGGCGCGGGCGTTCTTTGGTTGCCGCAACCGGTGGAAAACAGTGCGAAGGCCAGCAAGGCCACGGGGGCGAGATATATTTTTTTCATGTTTGTTCCTTGTTCATGAGAGAGAAAAGTTCACCAAGACGCATTTCCCATCCCAAAATGAGGCAAAATGTCAATTTGAAATTTCGGTTGTTTGCTCGTTTTGATCAGTCGGATCCGACCGAATCTTCCGAGTGGCGGTTGTAGCGCGACAGTCCCTGTCGCGAACGTCGGGGTTATCGGCAAGGGACTGCCGATCTACGGATCACCTACGCTCAACTGCCCACTTGCCGGAGGGCTTCGAAGAGGGAAATGCCGACGGAGGTGCCGAGATTGTAGCTGCGCACGGCTTCACCGCGCATGGGGATGGAGAGGAGTTGGTCGCCGGCATTCGCGAGTTGCGGGTCGGACAGCCCCCGGGTTTCCGGGCCGAAGACCAGCCAATCCCCGGCTTGGAAGCGGGCCTCATAGATGGAGCGGGTGGCTTTTTTGGAAAACCACCAGACGCGTTCCGGCGGGGCGGTTTTGAGGCAATCCTCGAGGTTGGGATGCACATGGAGGTCCACGTGGGGCCAGTAGTCCAGACCGGCACGTTTCACGTGTTTGTCGTCGAGGGAAAAGCCGAGGGGCTCGACGAGATGCAGGCGGGTGCCGGTGCCCGCGCAGGTGCGGGCGATGTTGCCGGTGTTGGGGGGAATCTCGGGTTCGACGAGAACGATATGAAATGCAGTGTCGGGCCAGTCGAAATTCATCATTCGCCCATGCCGACGGTGACATGTTTGATGCCGGCGGCGGCACAGGCGTTCATGACGTCGATGACGCGCTGGTGGGAGGTGGCGTTGTCGGCCTGAATGGTGACCATGGCCATGTTGTTGGCGGCCTCGGAGGCGCGTTTGTACCGGGTCAGCATTTCCACCAATTCCGGGAGGTGCCGATTTCCATCGTCCTCGAACAGGAAGTTGTTGAGGTTCACCGCGCCTTCGGAGCCGATTTCGATGATTTGCTCGTCGGGCATGTTGAGGGCGGTGGATTGGGCGATGCTGCCGGGGAGGCTGATGCCGAGATCGGCTTCGGGACTGCGGAGGGTGCTGGTGACGATGAAGTAGATGAGGAGCAGAAAGACCACGTCAATCAAGGGTCCGATTTGCAGACCCTCGTCGGCATTTTCCAGTTCTTCTTTGATGTCCATGGGATTAGTCCAGCAGTTCGTGGGTTGCGAAGATAATGTCGGAGATGCCAGCCTCGGCGCCCATGCGCATGACTTTGCGCACCTCGCCGTGTTCCATGTCCGCGGGGGCGCGGATCACCAGGCGCAGACGATCTTCTCCGCCTCTGGAGGCGAGGAAGGCTTCGTTGCGTTCGGCGACGATGGTGGCGATGTCTTCCAAGGCCATGGCGGAGGCGCCCAGCATATGCACGATGCCGTCGCCGGCCTCTTCATGGAGGATGGAGACGACAACGCGGTCGGTTCGCTCCGTTGGCACGTTGGCGGTGCTGGCCAGTGGAATTTCCAAGGGGAAATATTCCTCGGACTGGAGGTGCGAGGAAACCATGAAAAACACCAGCAGGAGGAAGACCATGTCGATCATGGGGGCCATGTCGACTTCTTCGTCCCTGGGGTTTACGGGAAGGGAAAGGGCCATGGTTTACTCCTCGAAATCTTCTTCGTCGTTCATGTGGTCGCTGGGGATGTAGGTGACGGCGCCGGTTTCCAAGGCGTTGAGGAGTCGACCGATTTCCGCGTTGATGAAGGACAGGGTTTCCATGAAGTTGTTCTTGAAAAAGAAGTAGAACAACATGGCGGGGATGGCGATGATAAGGCCGGAGGCGGTGGTGACCAGGGCTTCGGAAATATTCGCGGCCATGGCTTCCGCGTTGGACCCCGCGCCCAAGGAGAGGCCTTGGAAGGCTTTGATCATACCGCTTACCGTCCCGAGCAGTCCCACCATGGGGGAAACGGCTCCGATGTTGGAGAGGTAGTTGACGGGTTTGATGAGATTGGAGATTTGTGCCTGTCCGGTTTGGTCGATGCCCTGCTGGATGTTGGCGGGCAGGATTTCATCGGTGGTGATACGGGCCAAACCGCCTTCGAGGATGTTGGTGAAGAGGCAGGGGTTGGCGGCGCAGGTCTGCAAGGCTCCGTCAATGTCCCGCTGGGCGAGTTGTTGCAGCAGACCGGGGAGCAAATCCTCGCGGGTGAGTTTTTTCTTTTGCAGCATCATGAAGTTGTTCACGATGAGGCCCACGCAGGCGAGGGAGAGGGCCGCGAGCGGTATCATCCAGATGCCGCCCATGAGAATGACATCGATGAGTCTGGTTTCGCCCTGTTGGACGGCGGGGGCGGTTGCCGGGGCGGCCGCTTCCGTGTCCCCAGCAGTGTCTTGGGCTTGAATGCCCATGGGCAGGGTGACCAAAAACAGCAACATTGCACAAACGATTAGAAAATAGGAACCTTTCGAGACTCCGGTGGTGGGCTTCAAGCATTTCATATGTAGGGTTGCTCCTCGGTTGGGCTGTGGGTTGACAGCGTGTGGGTTAGTTCAAATCGAGTTCTTCTTGGCGTTGGCGGGCGGCTTCTTCGCGCAATGCGCGCTGCCGCGCGCGATAATCGATGGCGGCGTCATCCACTTGGCGTTCGGCCTCGCGGAATTCGCCGAATTCCGTCAAAGTGATCTCCAGGGCCTCGGCATCCTCTTTCAGGTTGATCATCCGCGCCTCGGCCTTGGTGGCCCAGGTGGAGTCGGGCGCGACGATCATGATTTCCTGGCAAATTTGGTTGGCGACCACCAGATTGGTGCGGCTGTGGTGGTATTGCGCGGTGAGATAGAGGGCTTCGCCGACCCATTCGGTTTCCATGGGCGCTTCGGTGACGATGCGCGCGAGGGGGACGTAAGCGGTTTCCCAATCATTTTCAGCCAAGGCGATTTGCGCCTGGGCATACCAGATGGCGGGCGCATGCGGATCGAGAAGGGAGGGTTCCGGGAGAGCCGCGAGTCGATCTTCGATGCCCTCCAACTCGCCCAGTTTAATGGTCGAGAGGGTGGCGTAAACTTCAGCGGTTTTGCTGACGTCCCCCTGTCCGGCGGTGTGTCGGGCCAGTTCCGTGGCCGCGGCCCTCACGACCGTATGGTGACCGGCATGGTAGAGGGCGCGAATGAAAATTTCCACCAATTCGTTGGTGTTGGCATTCAAGTCGGCGAATGCGAAATAGGGGTTGATGCGCCCGCGCATGGCTTGGAGCACGTCCTCATAATTTCCACTGTAATAATTTTGGGTGATCGCGTCCGCATCCATGTCCGACAACGTAAAGTGAATGCGTTGGATTTGGGCGACGGGTTGACCGAAGATGCCTTCGCGGTCCTTGCGTTCCATTTGAATGGTGGATGTGCCCGCCGCCCGGGGGCGGATGGAGACCTCCAGAAGTTCCCCGGTTTCCAAGAGCATGCGGGCCTCAAACCGGGCCTGTTCGGCTGGGCGGGCCGGACGGCGTCCGCTTTGTTGGGCGGTGGCCAGGGTTCCCAGTCCCAGCAAGAGGGCGGAAAAGAGGGCTCTGGAGAAGAGGAGGCGGCCGTTTGTAATTTCGTTTTTCATTGTAACCTCAGCATCATGGCGCGGGCTTCCTGCGCGGCGGGTTGTTGGGCAATGGTCCGGTTCCCCAGCATTTCTTCCAGGGTGGTGCGGGCCTCGTTGGTGCGTCCGAGTTGATTGAGCATTTCGGCGCTGCGCAGGTAGGCGGTGGCCGCTTGTTGGGGGTATCCGATGTACATGACGTAAACGCGTTGGAAAAATCCGAAGGCCTCTTCAAGGTTGCCCGCCGCCGCATGCGTGTCGCCAATGTTCAACAAGGCACGGGGCCAAAGCACGCCGCGCCAATCTTTGACGGACAGGATGAGGGTGAACATTTCGATGGCTTGTTCGGTGTCCCCCTGCATGCGGTGGATTTCCCCGAGTCGCATATAGGCTTCGGCGGCCTGGGGCAGGGTGGGGTAGCGGTCGGTGATGGATTGCAGCAGGTCAATGGCTTCGACATAGCGTTCGGTCAGGATGCGGTTTTCGGAAAGGCCCACCAAGGCATCGAGAATGAGATCGGAATCCTCGAATTCATTGAGGAAGTGTTCGTAGACCTTGGCGGTGAATTCGGTGTTTTCCGTTTCTTCACCGAGGCGGCCCATGACCATGAGGGTGAAAGGAGAGGCCTCCGGGATCAATTCGGGGTTCAGCAAGCGTTCCCGAAGATGGGTCTTGAGGGATTCGTTGGCGGTGACTTCGTGTTGGAGGGATTCCAACCGCAGGACGAGCGTCTCTTTTTTCTCTTGCACCGCCTTTTCGAGTTCCCGGTTCAATCGCTCCCGCATGTCCAGCGCCAAGGGGGAATCGGCACGGACTTGATCGAGTTCGTGAATCAAATCCCGTAGGATGAAATCAAGTCCATAGGCGCGGATTTCATTCCCATAATTGACGATGGCGTCATAAAAAATTTCCAGGGCTTCCCGCTCTTTGCCCAATTGGCGGTAGGCGTTGCCCCGCCAATAGGCGGCTTCCGTGTAGTTGACGTCTTCGTGCGGGAAGCGGGCCTCGTAATCGTCGAAGAGGTCGATGATATCCTGCCAGCGGTTTTCCAATTCGAAGGTGCGGGCCTGTTGGAAGGTGGCGTAGTCGATTTGCACGGTGTTGACCCCGGTGTCCACGGCGGTGGCGTATCGTTCCAAGGCCTCGTCGAGTTGGCCCCAACTGGCGAGGATGTCGCCGATCATGGCATGGGCTTCGGAGGCCAAGTGCGAATTGGGGTATTCTCCGAGGAAGGCGATGAAGGTTTGTTTGGCGGTGTCGAAATCGCCGAGGCCGTATTCGGCGACCCCTTGTCGGTAAAAACCGTCTTCCCGCAGGGGACCGCCGGCGGCGGCCCGGACGAGTTCGCGGAATTCATCGCGGGCTTCGGCGTAATTTTGCAGAAACAAGTGTGCGAGGGCGTGCCAGTACATGGCGTTGAAAATAATGGGGCTGCGGGGATGTTCGCGCTTGATCCGCGCGAAACTGGTCAACGCTTCCCGCAAGAGGCTCTGCTGGAATTCGGCGTAACCTTTGAAATAGAGCATGTTGTCCGCGGAGGTGTGTTGGGGGTTGCCCGCGAGGCCGATGTCCACCATTTCCACGGTTTCGAACCAGCGCTCCAAGTTGACCAGAAGGCCGGAGGCGTGCATGGTGACGTCGTCCCAAAACTCCCCGTTGGGGTAGGCTTCGATATACTGTCTGGCGATATCAATGGCCCTATAGGGGTCTTCGGCGGAAAACGCGGCCATGTAGGCGGAATACATGGCCCGCTCGGCGAGTTCGTTTTCGGGGGCCAACTCATAAATGGAGAGGTAGAGTTGGATGGCTTCCTCGAATCGTTTCAAGCCATAATAGACATCGCCAAGACGGGTGCGGAGTTCGAGGTCATAATCGGGAAAAGCCTCCAAATCGGCTTGGGTGGCCTCGATTTCCTCGATCATGCGTTCCAGGTTTCTGAGGCGGCGGCGGTCATGTTCAAGGCCGGAAGCGCGGCGGACGATTTGCTCGCGTTCCCGGCGCAGGTTGCGGAGTTGTTGGTTGGCATGTTCCCGCAAATGGGCGTAGGGGACGACCATGCGATAGAGTAAAAGGGCCAGATCCTGACGGCGGTCCCGGAGGAAATTATCCCCTTCCTCCAGAAGCACCAAATTCATGGCGATGTCGAATTTGGCTTCGGAGCGGTGAATGTAGGGCATGACCCGATACAGATCCTCGAATCGTTGCAGGCGCACCATGCAGACGGAAAGCTGGGCCACGGCGGCGTTGCGGGTCCGTTGGTCGGGACCGTTGCGGAAAAGCCAATGGAGATGCGGCATGGCCTCGGACCACATTTCCAATTGGAAGTGGGCTTCGCCCAAGAGTTGCCGGGCCATAATCATCTCACCACCCATGAGCATCCGGGATTGCAGGGCCGGAGTCACCCACTGAACAATATCTTGCCATCTTTCCTGATACAGCAAGGCTTCGCCGAGCAAAACCCGGCCTTTGATGACGTTGGGATGGTTGGGGAACTCGCGAATGAAGGCCATAAAGCTGTTTTGCGCGTCCCCGTATTGCTGCAGTTCCAAATGGCAAAGCCCTTTCATATAAAGGGCGTTGCCCAGCGCGGGGCGAAAGCTCGGCTCCTCTTGAATCAAGTTTCGGATGACGGGGATGGCTTCGTTCAATGTGCGCAGGGCGGATTCGTATTCCCGGGCCGCGACCCGCCCTGGCACTTCCCGGAATTCCCGCATGACCCGCATGACTTCCGGCGGCGGGAGTGCCATTTGCCCCTGTACCCCCGTGACCGTGGCCAAGCCCAAGGCCATGGCCAACCATGTGATGCGTTTCAAATGCGAGAATGCGAGTGCGGTCACCATTTAGAATTCCATTGGGGTTAATAGATCATTTCGGTAGAGAAGGTTTATGGCCTCCACATCCATGCCATGTCCAGCCTTGAATGAGGAAATCTTGCCTAAAAAGTGTCCGCGTTCAATCAGGGCCACGGCCGCGAGCAGGTCCAAAATCGCCCGATGCCAAACCGCTTCCAAGGATTTTCCGTTGTGAACCAGCCCGGCCTCATTATGATATTTGTGCTTGCCCGCGATGAGCACGTTGTTGCGGGTGTAACCCAAATTGCGGATGTCGGCGAACATTTTGCCGAGGGTTTGGCAATAGAGCTTTTTCTGCGCGGTGGTGTTGGTGCGGGCGTGGGCGCCGTGTCGGAAGGTTTCCCGGTTGATGGTGGTGAGAATGCGCTGGGTGCCGATGGCATTGGGAAAATCCACGGCACAGTCCAAATCCAGGGCCGGGCGGGCGGGGTCGGCGGGTTCGAACACCAGCAACTTCCCGTCCGGGGCGGTCATGTGCACGGGTTCTTTCACGGTCACGTACTTCACCGGATAGCTGGACTCCACGCTGCCGGCGGATTCCAGGGCCTCCAGCAACGGCATGCTGCCGACGTCAAAGAGGGGCGGATCCCCGGAATCGATTTTGATCACCAAATCGTCGATTTCCATGCCCATGCGCAAGGCGATGATATGTTCGACGAGTCGGATGTAGTTGTTGGGCGGTCCGCTGCGCAGCACGATGTTGCTGACGATTTGACCGGTGGTCCAGACATTGTGGATGCCCACCTCCACCCGCAAGGACTCGGGGATGTCGGTGCGGTCGAACCACCAGCCTTCCCGTTCGGTGGGGTGAAGTTCGATGGTGCGGATTTCCTTGCCCAAAAAAGTGCCCGGACCCCGTACGGTCACGGATTTGGCAATGGTGGTGCGTTTGGTGCGAATGGGGGCGGGGGCCTCGCCGGAACGGTCTTCGTCCACGGGCAGGGCTTGCAGGGTTTCCCAGGCGCGCGCGGCTTCCGGTTGTGATCCAGTCAGTAATGTTCCAGGTGGGTTTGTGGGCATGATAATCTGTGGGGTTCAGGGGAAATGTGTTTCTCATAACCATGTGGCCATGGGAAAACAACCCTGATTTCTTTATAGATACTGGATAGTAACCGGAAGTGCGTCCGCTGTTAAGCGAAATTTTCAAAGAATCTGGATTGCGCTTTCTTCCCGGGCTTCATAGGGATGGAGAATGACCAATCAGGAGACCTTCCCCCATGAAAATTGATCGCGCCGTCATTACCGCCGCCGGCCAAGGCCAGCGCGGCATTCCCTTGCAAACCCTCGTGGACCGCGACGGGGTCACGCGCTCGGCGCTGGCCATCATCCTTCGTGAAATCCAGGACGCGGGCATCAAAAAAATCGCGGTGGTGGTGCGTCCCGGAGATGAGGACGCCTACGCGGAGGCCGCCGGGGCGGAAGCCGAGGGCTTGACCTTCCTCCCCCAGGAAAATCCCCGCGGCTATGGGCACGCCTTGTATTGCGCCCGCGAGTTTGCGGACGGGGAGCCATTTTTGCATTTGGTCAGCGATCACCTCTATCTCAGTGATGAGGCCGAGGGCTGCGCCCGCCAATTGGTGGAAATCGCCCGCGCGGAATCCTGTGCGGTCTCCGCCGTGCAGGCCACCCGCGAAACCACCCTGTCGCTATACGGCGCCGTGGGCGGGGTGCGGGTGCCGGGTAGGGAACGCCTCTATCAGGTGGAAGCGGTGCGCGAAAAACCCACCCCCACGCTCGCGGAACAGGAATTGGTGGTCCCCGGTCTCCGCGCCGCCCACTACCTTTGCTTTTTCGGCATGCATGTGCTCACCCCGGCGGTGATGGACGAACTGGAGAGGTTGTTGGCAGCGGAGGACGGAAAACAATCGGTCTCCCTCTCGCCCGCCTTGCACGCCCTCGCCGCCCGGGAAAAATATCTTGCCTTTGAAATCAAGGGAAACCGGCAAAACATCGGCATTCCCTACGGTCTCTTTCACGCCCAGCTCGCTTTGGCTCTGCGCGGGGTGGACCGGGAAGAGGTGCTCGCGGAAATGGTGGGTCAACTGGCGGCCCGCGAGGGGTTGCGCGCATGAGCGTGGACCGAGTGTTGGATCTCATCCGCTCCGAGGGCGATGCCCGCGACCAGGCGCTGGACCACTGCGTGGCCGACCTGGATGCGGAGGCACTTTGGGAAATCTGCGAAGAGCTGGACGCCTTTCAGCGGGGGGACGTGAACCTCTATGAACGCGTCCGCGCCTTGTTTTTTCTGCACGCCATCCATCGCTATCATCTGCCCGAAAGCCGGGGACTGTCCCCGGAGGGGCGCATCCCCTACGAAGGCGTCCGCCTGTTGCACAAACGCCGCTTTGAAGAGGCCATCGACGTGTTTTTGGACGCGGCCCGCGGCCAGGGTCCGTCCGATCCCCTGTGCAGCGCCCTGGCCGAGGCCACCCACCATTTGGCCATACAAACCCTCGCCAACCAAGTGCGGCGCAGCGTGCGCTCCGTGCGGGGCAACCAGTGGATGTTCCGTTTGGGGCATCCCGCCGACCAGACCCTGCGCATCCGCCCCGAATTGACCCGACCCGATGAACGCGGCCTCTATCCGGTGCTCCGCGAACAAACGCCCGTCCGCATGGACCTCACCCACAGCGGCTGGAGCGATATCTTTTTCCTGGGCATGGATTATCCCCGGGGCGCCCGGGTCATCAATGTGTCCATCGATTTGGCCGTGCATGGGGCCGGGGAGAGCCCCCGCCCGCCCGTGGAAGCCTATTTGCGGGTGATCGACGAACCCGTTTTGCGCCTCGCCTCCGTGGATTTGGGGGTCAAAGCGGATCTGACCCGCCTCTCGGACGTGTACGATTTCGCCCGCGATTACCTCGGACTCCTCAAAGCCGCCATCATTGCCGCCGGCGTGATTCCGCCGGGCATGGAGGGGTCCGGGCACCGCTTGTCGGACCTTTTGGAACAGATCGCGGGGCCGGGAAAAGGCTTGGAATTGGTCAGTTCCGTCAATGGCATTCCCAAGGGTTCGCGGCTGGCGGTTTCCACCAATCTGCTCGCGGCCCTGATCGCGGTGTGCATGAGGGCCACCGGACAAACCGCGTCCACGACGGGTCCGCTGACCGAATCCGAACGCCGTATCGTCGCCTCCCGCGCCATCCTCGGGGAGTGGCTGGGCGGTTCGGGGGGCGGATGGCAGGACAGCGGCGGGGTTTGGCCGGGCATCAAGCTGATCGAAGGCTGCGAAGCCGCTCCCGGCGATCCCGAACATGGCGTCAGCCGCGGACGGCTTTTGCCGCGTCACCGCATTCTCGACGAAACCGAGGTGCCCGCCGAAACCCGGCGCAAACTGGCCGAAAGTCTGATTCTCGTGCATGGGGGCATGGCCCAGAACGTGGGGCCCATCCTGGAAATGGTCACCGAAAAATATCTGCTCCGCTCCCAGCCCGAATGGGACGCGCGGCAAGAGGCCCTCACCTATCTCGAAGAAGTCCTGCAGGCCCTCAAGGACGGAGACATCCGACGCCTGGGCGACATCACCACCCGCAATTTCACCGGTCCGCTCCAGCAGATGATCCCCTGGGCCACCAATCACTACACCGAAACCCTCATTCGCCTCACGCGGGAGCGATTTGGCGAGCGGTTTTGGGGATTCTGGATGCTTGGCGGCATGTCCGGCGGCGGCATGGGCTTTATGGTGGATCCGTCCGTGCGCGGCGAGGCCCAGTCCTTTCTCCTGGAAACCATGTTGCGGGTCAAACGACAATATCAACATGCCCTCCCTTTCGCCATGGATCCGGTGGTCTACGATTTCGGCATCAACGAACACGGCACCCTGGCCGATTGCCTGAGGGGACGCGACGCCCTCTTGCCGGTGCCGTATTATGGTCAGGTCTTGCCGGAATGGGTGCGCACCGATCCCCGTCAATTGACCCCCGCCCGCCGGGGCGAGTTGGCCCTGCTGGCGGAAGTCAGCCACGCCGACCCCGCCTTCGCCAGCCTCGCCCCCCAACTCTTTGCCCAACTCCTGCCCGGAGACCGGGAGGGGACGGGATCCCGCGAACAGAGCATGAAGGTGCTCTTGGACGACATCGGCTTCGACCCTCTGCAGCAGGAGGAAGTCCGGGCCCGCCTGATAAGCGGACAACTGGGACTCGCCCGCAACCGGCTTCCCGAAACCACCCGCATCGAAGATGTGCCTCCGGACGCTGTGGTCGAATACGCGAGTTTGGGCGAAGAGGAGGAAACCCTCGGCTTGGAAGCCCTGCGCAAGGGCGAAGTCGCGGTCATCACCCTCGCCGCGGGCACCGGCAGCCGCTGGACCCAGGGCGCGGGCGTGGTCAAAGGTCTGCATCCCTTTTGCCGCCTATCCGGACGTCACCGTTCCTTTTTGGAAGTACATCTCGCCAAGACCCGGCAGGTGGCCGCAGCGGTCGCCAATCCGCCCCCGCATGTGTTCACCACCAGTTATTTGACCCACGAGCCGATCCGCGAAACCCTCGAAGCCACGCAAAATTATGGCTACGAAGGTCCGGTGGCCCTGTCCAAAGGCCAGGCCGTGGGGGTGCGCATGATCCCCATGCTGCGCGACCTGAGTTTTGCCTGGGAGGAAATGCCGAGTCAACTCCTCGACGCCCAGGCCCAGAAAATGAAAGAAAGCGGTCAGGCGGCCTTGCGCGAATGGGCGCGTCAAGCCGGGGAGGGCGGCGATTACACCGACAACCTGCCCATGCAGTGCCTGCACCCCGTGGGGCATTGGTTCGAGGTGCCCAGCCTCCTCCGCAACGGCGTTTTGGCCGATCTGCTCGACAGCCGTCCGCAATTGCAATGGCTGATGCTGCACAACATTGACACCACCGGCGCCAATCTCGATCCCAGACTTTTGGGGCATCATATCCGCTCCGGCAAAACCCTGACCTTCGAAGTCATTTCCCGGCGCATTCAGGACAGCGGCGGCGGACTCGCCCTCGTCAACGGCCACCTGCAACTGCTCGAAGGCCTGGCCGCGCCCCGCGAGGAACTCGACACCGAACTCCGCTTCTACAACAGCATGACCACCTGGATTCACCTCGACGGATTGCTGACCGCCTTTGGGCTGCGCCGCGAAGATTTGCGCGACACCGCCAAAGTCGCCTCCGCCATCCGCGCCTTGGGGCATCGGCTGCCCACCTACATTACCCTCAAAGACGTGAAAAAGCGTTGGGGACACGGACAGGAGGACGTGTTCCCCGTCTCCCAATACGAAAAACTGTGGAGCGACATGACCACCCTGCCCGAACTGCCCTGCGGCTTCGTGCAAGTGCCCCGTATGCGGGGTCAGCAACTCAAAGAACCCGCCCAGCTCGACGGCTGGGTGCGCGACGGGTCCGCCGCCGCCGTGGAAACCCTCTGCGACTTCGCCACATGAAATGGCACGTCATCACCACCGGAAAACCCTCCTTTCCCTGGTCCAGGGACGGATGCGACATGTACCTCACCCGCCTGCAACGCTTTGCCCCCGTGCGCCTCACCCACCTCAAAAACGGGGCCACCCCCGAGGCCTATCAAAAAGCCTCCGACTCCGCCTACCGCATTGCCCTCGATGAAAAAGGACAACGCCTCGACACCCTGGGGCTGTATCAAAAACTGATCGAATGGGAGGCCGATGGTCCCAAGGAAATCGCGGTTTGGATTGGCGGCGCGGACGGATTCGGCTGCGATATCCGCCCGGAGGTAGATCTCACCCTGCGCCTCGGCGACTTCACCCTCATGCACGAACTCGCCCTCCTCGTCTGGCTGGAACAGCTCTACCGCATCCACACCCTCAAAGCCAACTTGCCGTATCACCGGGGGTGAAGAGGGCAGAGGTCAGGGAGGGAAGGAGAGAGGTCAGAAATAGAGAGGGAGAGCGCCGCGTGACAGGAGCGCCGATCGCCGCATCGGCAGGGGCGCAGGGGGGGCATTTGTCCCGAGCTTTGGCGGGAGCTTCGTCGATTTTCCTCCCTGCGGTGGTTTCCAGACCCTGTTACGGATAAAACCCCTCCCGAAAATACAGAAACCAATCGTCTTGTTTCCGTTGCCCGGGCACTTCTTTGCCGCCATGGTCTTCAAGATTTTCTCCCACGCTGTACAGCCGCCAGTGGCCGTCATCCCGGTTGATGCGGAGGGGGTGGGGCACAAAAGGATCCTGGATGTGATCCGGGGCCAGACGGGGTTCATTTTCCAGAAGCGCTTCCAATGAATCCGGCATTTTGTCGTTGGATCGGAAATACGCTTCGGCGGCAAGATACACCATCAATTTGCTTTGCAGGGCAATATCTTTTCGGAAACTTAGATCAGCTCCTGAATGAATGGGTAAAATTGTCCGTAATACCATTTGCGCGATGCTTTGTCCGACGGTTTCGTCTAGTTGTTGAATGTCTTTCAAATGGATGGTTTCAGGGTCCATGTTTTCCAAAATACGTATAAGCTCGACTGAAGAATCTGCCGCGTCTTCCTCCTGTTCGTCCCCTATCAGGCTCTCCTGAAAGGCATAAAATTCCTCGATGGGGCGGGGTGGCACTTGCGAGAAGCTTTCCAACTCAAATTCCCGCATGCGCAACCTCGCTTCGCGGACCTGCAATCGCCAAGGCTCGAATGAAAGCAACTCCCGTTCTACAACCTGTTCGGCCAAGGCCCGCCCTTTCTCCGTCTTCCGCAATTCCTTCAGAAAATTGTCCCGATGTTCCTGGAGTTTTTCAGCTTCTACAATCTGATCGAAAATGTAATCGATCGAATTGAATAGAAAATAAAATTCGCCCCGGGTACGAACCTCCGTGGAGACCCAATCTTCGAGAGATTGCCGTTGTTGGGCGATGGCTTGATTCAGCGCCTCATCCGAAAGCGCGGAGATCAAGCGGTGCTGGTGCCTAAAAACCAGTTGTCGGACTGCCGTTGACACGATTTGTGTGAACAAATTCCCATTTTCATCCAGATATCGCAGGCTGTTATGCAAGGAGTGAATCAACGCCCAGGCCTCATCGGCGTCTTCGTTTTCAAAAAGGGTGCGGGCCTTGAGATTCACAAGTAGAACTGCATAAAAAATATTTTTGGTCTCAAAGGGGATGACGTATTCGTGCGTGATCGTCTCGGGATCAATGGGCGTCCATTTGGTTGTGTCGGCCAGCAAGTCAAGCTGATCGAAAACGGGAGCGGCATCCCGAAGATACTCCGCGATCTCGCCCGGAATAGGTTCGGGATTTTCGAAAGCCTCTCGAAGCGTGGAGTCATCCGGTCGCCCCTCGGTTTCAATCAGCGATCCAACCATATTCGACAACCGGGTCCACTCCGTGAATCCATTGGTTTCCGGACATGCCAGGCCGGGCAAGAGGAGGAAGAGGGCGAGCAAAACAGGCTGAATATGAATCGGCTTCATGGTTAACATAAACCACTTCAATGGGAAAATGTCAATCGATGAGATGTTGACGTTTTCGTGTTTCCGTGCTATCGTGCAAATGATGAATGTAACTCTGAAAATCAAAGATCCTTTGTTGAAATCCGCCCGACACCGTGCGGTGGATCAAGGTTTGTCGTTGTCCGCTTGGATGGCCAAATTGATTGAGCGTGAAGTGGGCCTCGACCCCGATGCGCCGGAGACGGACATTCTCACCCAATTGGGTGATGAGAAGCTTGCCGACATTCCCTTTGATTTCGAGCCTTCCCGTGAACTGACGCGGGAGATCGAATGGTGAAACCCGGTATCCTGCTCGACAGCAACGTGCTTTCGGAACTGCGGAAAGGTCGGAAAGCGGATCCTCATGTTCGCCAGTGGGCGGGGAAATGGTCTCCCGAGCAACTGTACACCAGCGTGATTTGCATGATGGAAATCCGTACCGGCGTTTACGCGGCCCTGCGGAAAAATCCGGATTTTGGAATTTTGTTGCAAGAATGGTATGAAAACAAACTCAAACCCGCCTTTCGGCACCGGGTGTTGCCGGTGGATTTGGCCACTGCGGAGATGACCGCCCTGCTTCAAACCCAGCGCACCCTCCCGTTCCGGGATGGTTTGATCGCCGCCACGGCAAAAACGGGAGGTTTCCCAATCGCCACCCGAAACACCAAGGATTTCATAGGGCTCGGCGTGGACCTCATCAATCCGTGGAAGGAAGATCAATCGAATTTTTAGGGATAAAACCCCTCCCGGAAATACAGAAACCAATCCTCAAAGCCACTGGGAGAGAAGTGTTCGGGCGGGAACAACCCGCGGCGTGGAATGGGCATAGGGGTCCGCGTGAACAAAGGGGAGCGTTTCCACGACTTGAAAGGCGTGGGCGGCTTGGGTTTGGCGTTGAAAGTGATCGAGGGCACCGCTTAATCGGGTATTCTGGTGTTTTGCCTCCACCAAAAACCAAGGCTCGCCATCGCGGACCACCAGGAAATCCACTTCACGCTGCTGCTTGTCGCGGAGATACCGCAGTTCAAAATCCCCGAGACCGAGATCCGTCCAGACGGTGTTCCTCCACGTCCCAAGAGAGATAGTGGTCTGCCAACTTCCGGCAGGTCGTGGTTTTCCCAACCTGACGCGGACCACTGACAAAGGCCATCTGTCGATAGGTTTCCAGATGTTTTGACAGGAGAGTTTCATAAAGCCGCTTCATGCGACCATTATGCATACACCTGCATTTTGGTCAATACCAAAATGCAGGCGGGTGCATT